>DASZPH010000034.1:0-308092 GCA_035550375.1 Pirellulales bacterium
GGGCTGCGGCTTTAGGCGACGACGACCGACTCAGCCAATGGATCCTCAATCGCCCCGGTTCCCCTTTTTACCGAAGATCGACTGCCGACCAGGATCCACTGGCCTGCGCTGCCTAAAAATCAAATCACCTTATGCACCCGACCTTCGCGTTTTGTCACCCGCTGACTAGCCCGGATTCACCGGGAGACTGGGGCCCGACCTACGCCGCGCTTCGCTTCTGCTTATCTTGCTTCTTGCGTTCGGAGGCGGGCGGGCGGACGCGCTTTGCCTTGGGCTGTTTCGGCGGCGGGTCGGCGGCGGCATTGGCCGCAGCGTCCGCGGGCGGGTCGACCCCCGCGTTCGCAGGCTCTTTCGCGGCCACCTTGTCAGCCGGTTCGGCCGGCTGGTTGTCGGCCTTCTTGTCACCGGGCTTCATCTCGGCCGCTTTCTCCGCCGGCTTCTCGGCGACTGGTTTCTCGCCGACCGGTTTATCGTCGGCCGGCTTGGCCACCAGGACCTGCTCGGCGGCCTCCTCTTCTTCGTCGCTCATCGGCAGCGCGCCGGTGTCGGCCAGCAAAAAGCCGGCCCAGAAGAACGGCTGATCGGCCTTGGGAGGCGCGTCTTTCAAGGTGAGTTTGAGCCGTGGCTCGGCTGCGACGTTCACCTGGGAGTCCGACACAAGCTGCACGCTCCGCTGCCAGGCATCGGAAGCGGTCGTGTGCGGCAGCTCCTGGGCAAATTCACGCACCAGGTCGATGCTCGCCTGGCCCCCGGTTCGCCAGCGGCTGATGAGCACGGTTCGGGCGCCATTCGCCATCAGTCCGCAGATCGATAAGAAGAGATCGCTGCCGTCGCCGCCGCCTTTCAAGGCGCGCTCGGCCGGTGTGCGAAAGCCGGGCAGCATCACCTGTTCGGGCCCGCTAAAAGGGAGCGAGAACCACTGGGCCAACGGGCTCGCCGGCGATTTGGGGTCCGCCGGCAAGGGCATCCAGTCGTAGCCGGTCGCCGAAGGCGAGATTTCGTTGAGCACGATCAAGCGGTCGACAAGCGATCCAAAGAGAGCGCCCGGAGCCGGCAGCCTGCCGCGGAGCCCCACCGCCTCGGGCATGGCGCGTAGGATGCTGTCGAAACCCGCGTCGACCACGCCGACTTCGTCACGCGGATAAAGATGCCCCAGCGCCACGGCCATGTTGCCGTCGGTCCGGCGTCGCCGCGTGTCGCCCAGGGCCAGGCCGACCGTCGGTGCGTAGCGGACACGAACCTTGTTGAGCAACGGCTCGGCTTTGGGGCCCTGCGAGGCCGGGAGTGCTTCAAAGGGGATGTACCACAGCAGCCCGTCGGGCACGATCACCAACTCGTCAACCGTTCTGGTGAAGTCGCTTTTGGAGGTGCTCACCAGCGCGCTCATGATCGCTTGGGCCGACGTCTTCCACTTGCCGGATGTGAGTTCGTCGAGCTTGAGCTCCTTGTTCTGCTCCCAATTCCCCCAGCCTCGGAGCAGGCCGGCCACCTGACCCATGAAGTTCTTTTTGAGCGTGATCTTCCAAGGTGAGTTGTATTTGTCTTTGGTTATCAGGAAACCCCAGATGTCGTGGCTGGTGGCGAAGAAAGCCAACAGCGATTGTCCGTCAGCCAGCGACTCTTGGGTCTGCTTGAAGGTTCGCAGCGGCGGAAACACCAGATTGCCCGCCTCGCGGCGCACGGAAATCTGCTTGAGGAGCACTTCCTGTTGGGCACTGACGGTGGCCAGCGCCGACAACATCTGAGCCTGCTTGTCGGCCGTCTCTTTGTCGTCTTCGTCGGGCACCAGCGGCAGTTTTCGCAGCTCGCTGCGCAGCCGCTTGGCCTCGCGAGACCTCTCATCGTAGGCCGGATAGCGGGTGAGAATCGTCTGGCGTTGCAGCAGGGCCGTTTCGTCCAGAGCCTGGCGGGGCGCTTCCAGGAGCCACCGCAGGTTCAACAAGCGCCCGCCCTCATCGAGCGTCGTGAGAAAGCGGTGGCGGCGCGCCATGTCGGCAATTTCCAGCGCCCGTTCGTGCTCCTTGTTCTTTCGCGCCAGCGCGGCATCGAACCAGTTTTCGTAAGACCGCAGGTGCGGGATGGATAACACCGAAAGCGATTCCAGCGGGTCGACCAGCCAGTCGTGGGGCGTCGGGTCGCGCAGGAGCACGTTGTACAAATCGACGGCCGTCCGGTCGGAAAGATCCTTGTCGGCCCCGGCCCAGAGCGTGTCGACGAGCGCGATGTGATAAAGCCACAGCGAACCAAGGCTCTGGAACGTCATGGCGGCAGCCAGCGCGAAGTCGCCGTCGTCAACTCGCCCAAGCTGGTACGAGGCGACCGACTTGAGGTGATTCATCCGAGCGCCGAGCTTGCACCGCGGCAGATCGCAGTGGGCGGTGAGCACCGTGACCTGATTCAGCAGGCCGGCCGCGACCTCGGGCTGGTTCATCAGCGAGGCGTTCTCGGCCGCCGAGAGCAAGAGCGAGGCCTGGAGTTGAACGAGCCCTTGACTCGCAGCCCAGGCGGTCGCCGCAGCCAGCGGCGCGTAAGGCTCATTGCTGTTCGTCAACGTGTGGGTCAGCGCGCCGTAGCGTAGCGCCTCTTCCACAACGCCAATGTCTTTGTAATTGGCCGCAGCCCACGACGCCTCCAGAAAATGCTGCTGCGCCTGCTGGTAGTTGCCGGCCTCAAAATCGAGCCGGCCCAGCTCCAGGTGGACCGTGCCCGTGAAAGGATGGTCGAACGCACCGCTGGCCAATTCGGCTTTCTCCAGGATCTTGCGGGCCTGGGCGTCCTTACCGGCGGCGGCGTAGGCCAGGCCGAGTTGCACGTCGATCCACGCCTCCGACCAGTGATTGGGCAAGGCCGGCCGCCCGCTCAGCGTCGACACCAGGTCGAGTGTCAACTGGCTGTGCGGAGACGCCGGTCCCAGCAACTCGCGCCAACGGCGAATCGCCAGGCAACTGCAACGCACGATCTCCTGCGCGTAAAGGGGCACCAGCACCGCCTGCTGCACGATGCCGCCGTTGATCACCGCGTTGTTGTTGTTGATGTTCCCCTGCATGATGTTCATCGTCGGCGGATAGCCGCCGATGACCGTCTTCCGCTGCGTCACATACCAGGGTATGGGCGTGAGCTGCTGCGGAGGGGCGGGGGTCACCACCGGCGGGAACTGCACCGAGAGCATCCAGTTGTTGAACCTGAGGAGCAGCCGCAGGGCGTGGTCGTAGCACTGATACGCGGCTGCGTGGTTGCCCATGTGATAGTTGCACTCGCCGCGCATCGTCTCGTAGCAGATCGCGTCGATCCAGAAGCCGCCGGCCGCCGGGTTCTTGATGGCCCCCTGCAAGAAGCCGGCCATCGTGGCCGACGTGGCTACGTAGTCGCCGTCAAAGAAAGCGGGGAACGCAAGAAAATAGCCCGGCTGGGGCGCCTGCAGCCCCTGAGCCGGCGCGACCGCACACAGACCTCCCCATACGGCAAGCGACAACACAGCGCGCCGGGCCAAACGGGCCACGCGCGACGAGAGAGAACGACAAACCAAAGCGCTCATGGCCGGCTCCAAGAAGGGCGGGGGCAAGTACCAGCATACCGCAGACTTGCGGGAGTGGAAACAGTTTGCATGGCTCTGGCGCTGTGCCGCGGAGAAGGCGGTCGCCGCGTAACCGCGTCCCCTCAGGAGATGGTTACAGGAAAGCAAGGAAGACCGCACAAGGGAGCAAAACGGCATACAACGAAGCACCCCGCAACTTGCCCGGTTTTCCTTCGTGGCGTCCGTTGGGCCATTCCTTAAAGTCGTGCGGTTGCTGCGGCCGATAAGGTGCGTGTCGATTATTCCGCCTTTGCGGACCTTGAGTTCTGGCTGGTTTCAGCGTCAAGCTGGGTGATCCGCGGGCCTAGGTTTGGAGAACTGACGATGTGGTTGTCAGCGAGTCGATCGTGGGCCGGTCGCCGCCTGTTGAGCGGACTTGGTCTGGCCACGGCCTTGGGATTGAGTGGCTGCCAGATGGACATCGGCGGCCAGACGCTGCCCAGCCCTTACTGGCAGTCGGACGATGTCCAATACTTCCCGCCGGGCCCTGAGTTCAAGCTCTCGCGCGAGGCGGCTGCCCAGAAAGCCTTCAAGCAGGACCGGCTGCGAGCGGGTCAACCACTGCAGCCGGCTGGTCCGCCGGTGCCGGCGGGCGAGGCTCCGGCTCCGGCCGGCGCCGGTCCCTGATTCGCTTCGCCGATCAATATGCGGCGGCCGGTTGGGGACGCGCGTCCACACCCCGCCGCTACCAGGTTTCGTCGGGCGACGATCGCGTTGGTCAGCCTCGGCCTAACAGCCTTGGCTGGTGATTTCGTCGTCGCTGAGGGGGGACGGCGCCCGTCGCTGCCTGGCGTCCTTGGTGGGCCTGCCCTAAGGCCTATCTGGGACGCCGGGCACGCGCGGGCATTTTTAGATTCGAGAAGAGTCCTGCTTTCTGCACTCCAGCTCCCTCACAACACAGGCGCCGTCATGCCGCCAGAAACAACCAGCGCTCTCGAACACGTGGCCAACAATGTGCTGGTTTGGGTCGGCTTCGGGATGCTGGCGGGAATGATTGCCAAGGCCATCATGCCCGGACGCGATCCGGGCGGCCCCATCGCCACCCTGCTCACGGGCTGTGGCGGGAGCGTCGTCGGCTCGGGCACCTTGATGTATTTCTGGAGCGGGCAGCGCGTGCCGGCCATCAGTCCGCTGGGATTTGCCGTGGCGACCGGCGGAGCGTTCATTCTGCTGTTCTTCTACAGGTTGCTGTCCGGGCGGATCATCCGCGAAGACGGCGAGGGTTTCGGCACGATCGGTCGGGTCGGCCGGCCTTACTACCAGCGGCGGCGCTCTCGCCGTTCGATCTACGAAGAGTGATTCGGCCGCGCTCACTCCGGCGGCGCCTGAGCGTAGTGCTGTGTCCCCTTCAGGAGTTCCGGATTGACGCTCCCGGTGAAACGATAATGCACGTCGAACTCGAGACTCTCGGACTGCACACGGCAATGGCATGTACGTAGCCGCGACCGGACTTCTCGACGGGCTGCTAACAAGCGCTGGATAGCCGGCGACGCGTTCCAGCACGACGACGCTCGGCTTTTAATCGACGCCTTGTCCCACACCAGGTTGGTTGTGCCGGTGCAATTCGATAGAATTGCACGAATGGACGCCGATTTGCCGCTCGACGACGCCTCGCGATTCTCGGTCCTGCACGACGAGTCTTTGAAACTGCTCGACGCCGCCCGCTCTCTTGTCGTGGAGATGCGCGCCTCGTTGGAAGAGTGCCGGCGTCGACGTCCGATCGTGAGCGATGACCACCGAGAAGGCGACCGTTCGAGCAGTCCAGCCGCAGAATCGCAACTGAGAAAATCTCGACGGGGCGGGCGCGTCTCTAAGAAACGCGGGCGATTGCGCCGGCCGCGTTAAGAGTCATCGCCGATCAAGGAGTCGCCCGATTTCGTCCACGGCGGTGGCCAGCGACCGCACGGCCATTTTGAAGTTCGTGTGGTCCGACACTTCGGGCTGCAACTCGGCAAAACGGGCGGCCGCGTCGCGCAGGTGGCCGTATTTTTTGCCGGCGACCTTCAAGTACTCGGTCGAGTCTTGAGCGTTCCACGCGGGACCGAGCGCCAGACTGTAGTCATACATGATACGCACGATTTCCATCAATTCGTCGTCCTCCTCCGCCTCTTCGGAGTGCTTGACGAACGTGCGCACCACCCAGACGTGAGAAAGCTGGGCATCGATCCCCCGCATCGCCTCGTCGGCCGTCATCTCGGGTAGCCTACGTGCTGGCCGGTTGACCTGCTGCCGCGCCCTGTACGGCCGCCGGTTTGGCTTCGGGTTTGTGTCCGCCGCGGGGAGCAAAGACGAGTACCGTCACGGCGCCAATCACGACGAGGATCAGGGCGGCGTAAAAAATGGGACTGATCGTGCCCAGATCCTGCCCCAACATGCTGACAAATGTGTTGATGACGGGAGCACAGCCGAAGACGAGCGGCATGACGTAAACCGGCTTGCCGCCGAAATTGAAGGCCATGATCACGCCCAACGCGCCGATGGCCCCCGCCGCTCCGCCGGCCAGGCTCCACAGAGACCCGTCGAAGGTAAACTCTCCATGCTCCGAGCTGACCTGCATCTTGAGAACGGGCAGGATGACGGCGATCACAAAGTAGGACACGCCGACGCAGATCAGGGGCCTCAACCGGCTTCCCTGCATCAGCATCTGGCCCTTGTGCAGCATCGGTCCATAGACGCCCCACGATAAGGCGGTCAACGCCACAAAAAGCGTGACCATACCCAGTTGGCCGAAAGAAAGCGCGGCAGCGGCCGCCCGCTGGGCCGTGGCGGCAGCCGGCGACGGCTTGAAGACCAGCACCAGCACCGCGCCGGCCGCCACGATAATCAGCCCGGCAAGGAACATCGGGCTGGGACGACCGTGGTCTCTGCTGGTGAACATCGTGTACAGCGTGTTCACCACCGGAGCACAACCGAAGACCAGCGGCATGACATAGATTGGCTTCCCGCCATTGGTGAAAGCCAGGATGATCCCCAGAGCGCCGATCGCTCCGGCTGCGCCGGCAATCAAGCTCCATAGAGTGCCGCTGGGCGTCCACCTTCCCTTCTCGCTCATCAGGTTGATGAGCATCGCGGGCACGACGATGGCGATCACGAAATAGGCCAGTCCAACGCAAATGAAGGGACGCCAATGGCTGTGTTCCATCAGCTCCTGTCCCTTGCGGAGCACAGGCCCATAAACGCCCCAGCAGGCGGCCGTCAAGGCGACGAACAGTAACGAAAGGGCAAAGTTCTTCATCGAGCTAAGTCTAACAGCCAGCGGCCGGCATTGCACGGCCAACTATTTGAGCGATGCCCTTGGCTTGTCCGAGGGAGCTTCACGTTCGTGTGATCTAAAGAAGCACGGCGGCACGACAAATCTGGCCCCGGCGCAAGATCACTCGCGCGACATCCAGACGCGCCGTCCCTCGGCCCGCAACCGCCCGGAAGCGATCATGGACAGCGCTTCGGGATAGGCTTCGCATTCGGCGTCGAAGACCCGCCCGGCCAGCGAGTCGGCCGTATCGTCGCCAAGCACCGGAACGGCGCGTTGCAGAATGATGGGGCCGTGATCGTACTCGTTGTCGACGAAATGGACCGTGCAACCGCTCAGCTTCGCGCCGTAGTCGATCACCGCCTGGTGAACGTGATGGCCGAAGAACCCGCGGCCGCAGAAGGCGGGTATAAGGGCCGGATGGATGTTGACCACCCGCCACTCGAAGTCTGCCGGAATGGGCACGAATTTCAAGAAACCGCCCATCACGGCCACGTGGCAATCCGACCGCCGGCAAGCGTCAAACACGGCCTGGCTGAAGGCCAGGTCGTCGCGAACCCCCCGGCGTTCGACCACGCGGCATTCGATCCCGGCGTCCGCGGCAAACGCCAGGCCGCGCGCCTGTGGGTTGCTGGAGACAACGACTTCGATCGTCGCGTCGAGCTTGCCCTGGTCGATCTTCTCAAGCAGGTTTCGCAGCGTCGTGCCCCCGCCCGAAATCAAGACGGCTAGCTTCAACGGCGAACGTGGTGGAAAGACCAGCATGGCTCAGCCCGACAACGACTCGGCGGTCGACGGGGCGAGGAAGTCGTCGCCTGCCGGGCGCGCCCCTTCGCCGGTCGCATCGGGGAAATCGCCGAACGCGGGTGTCGAGTCGGCCACGCGCCAGGGCAGTCGGACGGTGAACGTGCTCCCCTTGCCCAGTTCGCTCTCGACGGAAATATCTCCCCCCAGCAGCTTGCACAGTTCCTTCACGATCGACAAGCCCAGCCCGGTCCCCTCATACTCGCGGGTCATCGCGTCGCCGCCGGGCATCACAGTCCGTCCCTGCCGGAATTTTTCAAAAATTTGCGATTGATCGGCCTCGGAGATGCCGACTCCCGTGTCGGCAACCGACAGCAGCAAATCGCCTTCGCCGCCGCGCCCCGCCGAAACGACGACGCGTCCGCCGTCGGGCGTAAACTTGATGGCGTTCGAGAGGAGATTGTTCAGAATCTGCTGTACCTTGCCTTGGTCCTGGTAAAGTTCCCGCAAATCCGGCTCGACGTCCGTGCTGAGCTCCAGGTTTTTGCGCTCCGCCAGGGGACGCGCCATGTCGCACTGCGCGCCGATCACGTGCTCGATGCGAAATTCGGCCGGCCGCAGCTCCATTTTGCCGCTCTCGATCTTGGCCAGATCGAGGATGTCGTTGATCATGTCGAGCAGCATCTTGCCCGATTTCTGTATGTTCTGAACGTAGCGGCGCTGCTTATCGTCCAGCGAGCGGATCGAGCTGAGTACGTCGCTGAAGCCGATGATGCTGTTGAGCGGCGTTCGCAGCTCGTGGCTCATCGTCGCCAGAAAATCGCTCTTCAGGCGGTTCAGCTCGAACAGCCGCATGTTGGCCTGGGCCAGTTCGTCGACCTTCTGGTCGAGATTTGAGTTGAGTCGGCGCAGCGCCTCCTGGGCCGTAACCAGGCTGGCCAGCATGCGGTTGAATGCCACGGCCAGCTCTTCAAATTCGTCGGACGTCTGGATCTCGGCCCGCTGTTCCAGGTTGCCGCGGCTGACCGCATCGCTCACGTCGCGCAGATGCTTGAGCGGCTTGACGATCACATAGCGGACGATGACGTAAGCGGCCACCATCGCCAGGAAAGTGATGACGATGGCGAAGGCGTACAAGATCGCCTTGTTCCAGGCCTGCTCGGTTCGGGTCGCCGCGTTGGAGATTGTCGCCTTGGCGACGGCCATGAGTTGCCCCGCCGCGAGATCGGGCGGGCCGGTCGAAACGATGTGGCATCTGACGCAGGACGCCTGAGCATAGATCGGACGGTAGTAGACGTATTGCTCCCCGTTGTTGATGTACCTTTCTGGGGGCGGTTCGTCGCCGTCGCGGTCGTCGGCGGTTGTCTGGCTGAATTTGTCCAGCAGGTCCGCGTCAAATGGGTCGCTTGGCGGTGCCGCGTCGTCTACATCGGCAGGCCGCAAGAACACGCAATCGTAGTCGCGCCCCTGGAGCGGCAGGGTTTGAAGGAATTCGATAAAGTCCTTGTCGCGGGTTTCGTCAAGACCCTTGCCTGCATAATTGACGTTCTCCCAGTGCACGGCGATCAGACTGACGTCGACAAGCCTCCGACCCGTCGAGGAATTCTGCTTCTCAACCATTCGGTCGGTCCGATAGCTGTAAAGCCAGAAGCTCAGACCGATCAAGGACATAAAGAACAGGCCGAAGAGCGACAAGAACTTGCGCTCGAGGTGCGTCTCGCCGAGATGGCGCTTGATCGATCGATAAGACATGCGGTTGCCGAGCGGAGGTAGAAGTCGCCCAACCTGCCCAACATTCTACGTCTGACGCTATCCTGCTCCAAGGTCAAGGCATACCCGGACGGCGTGGAAACGCCGTCCCTCGCTCGTTTCACAAGCCAACCGGCGCCGCGGTCTAGGCCGCCTTATCGCCGGGAACACCCACAAGTCGAGCCAGCGGCTCCGAGAGCGGCGGTCGCAACAGGTCGCGCTCCCGCCGCAGAACCTTCACCACACATTGCAGCCGCTCGTAGACGCTCAGCGAAAGGTCGAGAAAGAGATATTTTCGGCCCTTGATCTGGCAGTCGCCCTCCCCTACGCCGTCCAGCCACTCCTCGCGCACGACGTAACCGATCGCCGCGGCTGCCCGAATCGCCTCTTCCAATAAGTCGACGGAGTGCATCCCAGCTTCTCCAGCGTGGCCAGACAAGGGGGCCGATTATAGGGCCGCGGGCTACAGTTGCCCAGTCGACTGCGACGATTCCATGGAAGGCCATATCGGGAGGGAGTTATGTCGACAGGCGGGGACGAGGCAGCGCTACGAGAACAGGTCGAAGAGCTCAAGCGACAGCTTGCTCACGCACAGCGGCTTACTGCCCTTGGCGAGCTGGTGAGCACCACCACGCACGAGTTCAACAACGTGTTGATGACGATCATCAACTACGCGAAGCTCGGTCTGCGCCACAAAGACGCCCAGACCCACCAGAAGGCCTTCGACAAAATCCTCCAGGCCGGCAACCGGGCTGCACGGATCACCAACGGCATCCTTGGTTTCGCCCGCAATCGCACGGGGAGCCCGGAGCCGACCGACATGGTGAAACTCGTCGACGACAGCCTGCTCCTGCTCGAGCGCGAGATGGCGAAATACCGCATTTCCGTTGATCGCCAGTTCGAAGACGTGCCGCGTGCCCGTGCCAATCCCAACCAGATTCAGCAGGTGCTCGTGAACCTGCTCATCAACTCGCGGCAGGCGATGTCGCAGGGGGGCCGGTTGCTGGTGCGGCTCTGGCACGATCCCGACAACGACACGGTCGCCGTCACGGTGCGCGACTCCGGTTGCGGCATCCCGCCGGACGTGCTTCCCCGAATCTTTGAGCCTTTCTTCACCACCAAGCGCGGTCCCGACGCCAGCGGCAAGGGGGGAACGGGGCTGGGGCTGGCCGCCTGTCGCGACATCATCGAGGCCCACCACGGACGAATCCGTGTGGAAAGCAGCGTCGGCAAGGGGACGGCCTTTACCATCATGCTGCCCGTCGCTCGGACTGAGCCCGCGCCGCCTGTGCCCGGCATGGGGTTACCGACTATGGCGTCGCCGGGTACAGTCGCGGCCCTCTCAACCACCACGGTTGCTGGATTCCCAACCGTACAAACAACTGGTTGATCATCTTCTGTTCCAGATTCGGGTCCCGTCCCTGTGGGATCCAACCGGTGACGGTGGGCTGCTGGCTGACGGCTATTTTCACGTGCGTCTGCGACGTTTCGTTACGCAACGTGCCTGATCCTGCCGTGGCGTAGAGGGGCTTGGCAACGTCTTCCAGGTCCTTGAAGACGCTCAGCTCGACGTTGAACCCTCCTTCGACGGGCACGATCATGACGCGGGCGTAGCGGCGGTAAGTTTGCAGCGTGCTCTCCAGCTTGTCGTAAAGCGAGACTGTGTCGCTGCGCCACGGTTCGGCGATCGTCGAGCTCATCTCTTTGAAGGTCGTGATGACGCCGACCGTGAGCGTGTTATCTACCATCCGCACTCGCTCCTCGCTTTCGACGCGGAAATGGTCGTCCACCACGTCGACCAGCGCGTTATGGAGCACCTCCGGATTCGCGATCGGAACGAAGACCGGATTGGGGTATCGCACCGTGAGCCAGGGCGTTCCACAGCCCAGGCAGGGCAATACCAGCGCAATCCATGCGAAGTGGACGAGGCGACCCACGGGAACTGCCGGAGACAGGATGTGCAAGGGGAAGGGGGAGCTAGTGTGGCAAACCGTCTTGCTTGTAGCAAGGCCGAAGTAGCCCTGGCATTCCGGCGTCGGAGCCGCCGGGCGACAAGCCGGGGGGTCCTGGAAAAACAGGGAATTGCAGACCGCGAATCAAGGAAGGTAAATTGCCAGCGGCTCTCTCATACCGACCCAGGGAAATCGTCGATGGACCCCGGCACCGAAACGAAGATCGCCGTGACAGGCTCACAGGGGCAATTAGGCAGCGAGCTTTGCCGCCGGCTCGGTGTCCGAGCGATACCTCTCGACTGGCCGGAATTCGATTTGACGAAGTCCGACGACGTGTGCGAGACCCTTCGCGACCTGCGTCCGTCGTCCGTTATCAACACCGCCGCCTACACCCAGGTCGACCGGGCCGAAGAAGACTCGCAGCGATGCTGGGCGGTCAACGCCGACGGGGTAGGCTGCCTGGCGCGGGTATGCGAGGAGCTTGGAGTGCCGCTGCTGCAGATCAGCACCGACTACGTTTTTGGCGGCGACGCGACACGCTCGAGGCCCTACCGCGAGGATGACGCACCTGCGCCCCAGGGCGTCTACGCCCGCAGCAAGCTGGCGGGCGAGCAAAAGGCGTCGGCATGGGGGCAACACATCATCGTGCGAAGCTGCGGACTTTACGGCAAACCGGGGCTGAAGACCGCGGCCAGTAACTTTGTCGACACGATGCTTCGCCTGGCAAGGCAGGGCAAGTCGTTGCGCATCGTGGCCGACCAGCACTGCACCCCCACGTATGTGCCCCATCTGGCGACCGCCGTCCTGTATCTACTCGCGGCGAGGCATTTCGGCACCTACCATGTCGTCAACGGCGGAGCGACAACCTGGCACGAGTTTGCCTGCGAGACGTTTCGCCTGACCGGGCTGAGCCCCGCCGTCGAGCGGATCACCACCGCCCAGTACGGCGCGAAGGCACCCCGCCCGCCCTACAGCGTCCTTGATACGAGCAAGTACCGCGCGCTCGGCGGCCCGGTGATGCCGGACTGGCAGTCGGCCCTGAAAGAGTATCTGGGCGAAACACAGGGAGCGTAGACAGCCTTTCAGGAAAGGCGACAAAAACGACGCAAGTGGGGGAAGGCTGGAAATTGGTGACGTGCCGAAATGGCTATGGCGCGGGCCACTGGTCACCAATTCCCAACCGTCCGCCACTTGCGCGCCAACGGAGCCGACTCAACGAAGCCTGTCCCAGGCAGCAAAAACACTCTTACCCTTGCCACCCGCCGTATGAGTCCATCCCCAGCCGCATCTTCAACTCTTCAAACTGCTGATAGTACTGGTCGCTCGACGAGTGAACGTGTTCGGCCTCGGTGATGAACTTCATCTGATCGTCACAACCGATTCCACGCTGTTTGAAGATATCCTCAAAGCCCCCCAAGTTGTCGCCATAGACGATCAGCAACTTGTGCTCGTCGAACTGGACTTCCTGCGGAATGCTGGGATTCAAAATCGCGATTCCGGTGCAGCCGTCGTTCAGTAATAGATCTTCGTATTCGTACAGGATGCTCTTTAGCACGGGCATGTCGATATGTTCGCGGTACAGATCCACGTGGCCGCGGTTTTCGCGGTTGTGGCTCGTCTCCAGCACCACGTCGACTTCAAAGCCCAGCGGGTCAAGCAGATCCATGAACACCTCGAAGAGGTGTTGGTTCGAGGCGGCCCCCATCAAGACGGGTACGCTCGCCCGCGCTTGCTCGTCGTGGTAGACATCGTGCCGGTAGCCCTGGCAAGGGACGACTTGCAAGTCGTAAGACGGGCGAATCGCATCGGTGAGTGTGAAGTTCCCGTAACGAACGACGCCCAGATGCGCTTCCAGTTCTTCTTCGCTCAGCCGCTCGAAGCTGCTCGCGCCGCCGCTCGGCGCCGCCCCGTCTCGAAAAACATTGCGGAAGAATTTTTTCAGAAACCCCATGTAAGCCCTACGCCTCTTCGTGTTCTTCGCCCCTGGAAAGCAAGCATCCTGGGCCGCCGGCGCGGCCAAACTACGCTAGGTCAAAAAAATGCGAGCTTTCGACGATCCGGCGATCGTTCACCGTCAATCCACAAGCCAGACGATCGGCCTTGTCCGCAAGGACGGAACCGTCGGCTTTACCATTCCGGCCGGTTCCACCACACCAGGCGGTGCAAGCGGCCCTCTCTGTTCGGCGGCAAACCTCAACGCGACGAACCAACTGCGGCGATCAGCCACAGAACTAGTCTAGCACCCGTCCGCCGCTCACGCGGCCAGTGGGGCCGCGCGAGAACGCGATTTCTCATCGCGCGCGTGTGAAAGGTTGCCGATGAAGAAAGCTCCAGCGCCGCGCAGAACTGCGCGACAATTGCGGCAGGCGTAATCGTCAGCCCTTGACGACGAAAAGCCCCTTCTACGCCTGCCGGGGCATCGTGCCCCCGCGAGTTCTTACGCGAAGACCCCGCCGAACGTTCGCGCGTGGTGAGGCCATCCTGGCCCTGGCGTAGAAAGCCACTCCTTCCCGAAACTCACCGCGGCGACGCCGGTGCGGACCCTTGCCAGCCGGGCAGCGGCCGGTCGGGCCGATTCACGCGGGTGAAGTCCGGAGAGCTTTCGTTCCAGGCCTGATAACGGTCCTGCCAATTGTCTGGGCCGAGCCGGCGGGCCAGGTCGGCACGGCCGGTGAGCGCGAGCGTGGCCTGAAAATCGAGAACTTCCCGCCAGGTCAACGCACGGCCATCGGCAGCCGCCGAAAGGACCCCCAAATAATCGGCGATCGACGCGATCTCCTCGGCCGGGGCGAGCCGGCTGCGCCAGCTCCAGAAGTGTGCCCAGTCGGCGAGCCGGTCCGAGTGCCAGGAAAGCTCAAGCGAAAATAGGCGGCGCAGTTCGTCGCTCGATTGCGGGTCGTCCAGGTAATCCGCCAGATAGAAATCGAACGTTTGATTGCCGCCTCGCCAGGCCGACACCAGTTCTCGCAGGCTCTCCTCGCTATTCGGCTGTTGCTCGACGGACGCAATTTCATGTTTCGCTTGGTCGAAGGAACGCGCCTGGCCGATGCGGTAGACCGCAAGCTGAGAGCGGACGGCAACTCGGTGCGAGTAGTTCCAGACGCCGATTCCCAGTCCGGTCGCCGCAACCGCGATGATGACAGCCAACCGAGAGCGCATCCGTTGGTTAGTAAGGCGTCCCAAGAAAGTGACTACGACGCCAAAGTATTGCCGCCGAGCCGCTACCCCTGCAAGCGTCGCTTCAGGGACGCAGAGAGCGCTCGGCCCGCACGAGGACCTTTTTGCGGTGTCGTGTGAGTTCTCATCATCGAAGAGGTAGAACGACTGGCTAGCCTTGGTCGATGCCCTGCCGCCGTTTATCGTCGCCTTTCGCTCCCGCGAAAGGGCGTTCTTTCGCAGAGCGACCGACAACTCCGACATTGTTTTCAAACGAAGCCTGAAATTGACGGCAGCATGACGAGCCGAAGCCGTCTCTGCGCTGACCCTATGATCTCCCCGAGCGAAAATGGGTCCTTGGCGGCAAGCCAGCCGCGGCCGCCGATTCACCAGGCTCGGCCGTCCGAGGGGCGTAGCCAAGCGAAGAGGCTGGACGCCGGACCGGGCGGGAGAGGTGAACGCACCGTTTGATTCCGACCGCCCTCACCCCGGCCCTCTCCCGAAGGGAGAGGGAGAGATCAGCCGTTGAAGCGAGAGACGATGAGGGTGATGTTCTGCCCGCCGAAGCCAAAACTGTTGCTGACCGCAACGTCGCAGCGGGCCTCGCGGGCCTTGTTGGGAACGTAGTCCAGATCGCAGTCGGGATCGGGCGTTTCGTAGTTGATCGTCGGCGGTAGCATGTTGTCGCGGATCGCCAGCAGGCAAACGATCAACTCGCTCACCCCCGCGGCGGCAATCAAGTGCCCCATCATGCTCTTTGTGCTGGAAACCGGGATCTTGTAAGCCTGGTCGCCGAAGACGCGCTTGATGGCCAACGTCTCCACTCGATCGTTGACGTCGGTGCTCGTGCCGTGCGCGTTGATGTAGTGAACGTCCGCCGGGTTCAGTCCGGCGTCGGCCAGGGCCATCCGCAGGCAGGCTGCCGCGCCCCGGCCTTCGGGATGCGTGTCGGTGATCCGGAAAGCGTCGGCGGTCGAGCCGAAGCCCGTGATTTCGCCGTGGATGTGGGCGCCGCGCGCCTTGGCGTGTTCGAGTTCCTCTAGCACGAGCATGCCGGCTCCTTCGCCCAGGACGAAACCGTCGCGGTTCTTGTCGAAGGGCCGGGAAGCCTTCGTGGGTTCTTCGTTGTGCGTGGAAAGGGCGGTGAGCAGGTTGAAGCCCGTCACGCCGAAGGGATGGATCATGCTGTGCGTGCCGCCGGAAAGCATGACGTCGGCGTCCCCTCGACGAATCAACTCGACCGCCTCGCCGATGGCCTGGCTGCTGGCGGCGCAGGCGGTGAGGCAGTTGGCGTTCGGGCCCTGGGCGTTGAAGAGCGCCGAGAGGTGGCCGGCCGGCATGTTTGGCTCCTGCTCCAACTCCGACTCCGGGTGCAGGATCTCGACGCCGACCTTGGTAAACTTTGCGATGTCGAGCTTGTCGCCCTCGACCGCCGCCACCATCATCTGCGTGAAACGGTTGAAATCCTGCTGGCCCTCTCCGCAGCCAAGGTAGATTCCCAGCCGCGTCGGATCAGCGAGCGAATCCGCGAGCCCGGCGTTGGCCATCGCTTGCTTGGCCGCCCCGACCGCGAAGCGGGTATGGCGGCCCCGATGTTGCCACTTCTCCGGATCCTCGCCGACTGACGAGACGTCCCAGTCGCGGACCTCGGCCGAGATCTTGGTGGGGAAATTGCTGGCGTCAAAAAGGGTCGTGTAGCCGATGCCCGATTCGCCGGCCAACAACCGCCGCCACAACGTCGTGACATCGTTGCCCAGCGGCGTGACGCAACCCATGCCCGTGATGACAATCCGTCGGCGCATTTTGGAACTAGGCTCGTGTAGGGCGGGACGAGCGAAGCGAGTCCCACCAGAGAATCATAAACCGATGGGACTCGCTTCGCTCGTCCCACCCTGCCATTCCTCCGTGACGGGAGGTTGCCTGTCACCGCCTTCTTCGCCGCGGAGCGTCGGTGCCGCCTATCTTACCGGTCGGCTTCTTCCCGGAGTTTGGCCAGGCTGGGCGGCTCGGACAGCTTCTGGCCGTCGCTCGATCGGCCAACGTCGAAGACGCCAAGCAGCTTCATCGTAAACACAAAATTCTTCGGTTCAAACAGGCTCTTGGCGCGGCCGGTGTCGTCCAGGTGCGCGAACATGATCTCGGCTTCGGCCTGCAACCGCTCGCCCACGTGGCTGGTAGCCTTAACCGTGGCCCCGGATCCACCCATCGCCTCGATGGCCGCGCTGTATCGCAGCGTGTCTCCCGGCACCGCCAGAAAGTGGAAGGTGACTTTTGACACCTTGGCCAGAATCACTTTTTCCTCAAAGTGATTGACCTCACCCACGAGCAGCCCGCCCGTCTGCGCCAACCCCTCGAGAATGAGCGAGTTGGGCATGACCGGGTATCCAGGAAAGTGGTCGTGCAGGTGCTCCTCGGCGAGCGAAACGTTCTTGATCGCCGTGGCGCGGCGGCCGCTTTCGAATTCGAGAAACCGGTCGATCCAGATCCAGCGCATCGGCGTTCAGGCCTCGACGCCGACTTTGCTTTCCACGTAGCGGGCCATGTCCTGCACCGTGAGCATGTTGCCGAAATCCTTCACGTTCGGATTCGATTCGAAGGCGCTCAGGTCGGCAAACGGCATCCGCTGGCGGAGCTGCGCGATCCCCTCGGGCGTCACCTTTCCGTCGCGGACGTACTCGCTGTTGGTCAGAATGTCTTCCGGGAACAACTCACCCCGCGGCACTTTGATGTTGAATGCCTTTTCCAACCGGAACACGATGTCGAGAAAATCGATCGACTCCGCGCCGAGGTCGCCGACGAGCGTGGCGTCGGGCGTCACCTCGTCTTCATCGACCCCGAGGGCTTCGACGAGGCAAGTCTTGATCTTCTCGAAAATCTCTTCTTTTGACGGCATGATTGACTACTCCTGCACGGAATTGTGTTTCCAACGATCGACTTTGACTCCAGCAACGAAGGCCTGCGTCGCTCTGGCCGGCAACCTTGCGACGGCCCAATCCTTTGTCGCGGCGTTCGCCGCGATCGCTCACGCCGGAACTCGGCCGCGATCGATGAGCGAGTGAAACTCACGCAGCTTTTGCCTGATGATTTCGTCCGTCAGCGCCTGCTCGGCATCGGTCTCGGCCAGGTTGTACGTGGCCAGCGTCAGCCGGGCCGAGACGGCTTGCTCGCCCTCCACCTCGCCGTACGCCTTGAACTTGACCTCCTGCTCGCTCCGCTCGAGCCAATCCGCGGTGACCGACAGGGTCTGTCCGGGCTCGACGAACTTGCTGTATTTCACGTTTCGGGCCTCTTTGAGCACGACCACGCTGTGCCGGAACTCTTCGCTCACGCGCACCAGCCAAGCCGCCGCCTGGGTCATGGCCTCAAGCATCAGCACGCCCGGCAAAACCGGAAACCCCGGAAAATGATCGGCAAGATACTCCTCGGCTAACGACAGGTTCTTGACCGTGGTGATCCTTTTGCCGGGCTGCAGCGCGACGATCCGATCGACAAGCGTGAACCGCATGGCAATTTGGGAGAAGTTCTAACGAGTGCGGAAACTATGCGGCCCGGAGGCAAGTTCCACAATATACAGGGGTTCGCCGCGGGCGACAATTCCTAAACAGGCGCAACCCTCCGGCATCTAAGCACCAGCAACAGCGATAGTTACGTTGCTGTGAGTCATATTGCGGGCTCACCCGGCAGTTTGTGGCCGGGGGCACGATGGGCTGTTCCGAAGGGGCACCCGGAAAGCCTGCCGAATTGGCATCTTTCGCGCGCCGGTTCGGGCGATTGTTTTGACACAAGACTTTATCAATAGGTCGGTTACGATTTGTGAGCAGATTGCGGCATGGGCTTTGCAAACCGTAGCGGATGCCCGCCAACGATTTTCCATTGCGGGAGACAAAGACGCGGAGGATCTAAATATGTGGCGCATGTCAAATGGTTCGAACCCGGTCGGAATGCTCAGGAACGAAGTCGATAAGTTGTTCTCAGATTTCTTCGGGCCCCACGTCGGGACTGCGGAAAGCGGTGTGCGGGGACGCGCGTTTCCGGCGTTGAACGTGTGGGAGCGCGACAATGAGCTGTTCGTCGAGGCAGAAGTTGCCGGCCTGCGAAACGAGGATCTGGATATCTCCGTTATGGGCAACCAGTTGGTGATCAAAGGCCGCCGAGCCGACGTCGACGAGGAGAGCGCGACCTACCATCGGCGCGAGCGTCGCGTCGGCGAATTCTCGCGGGCGATTGAGTTGCCAGTGGCCGTAAAGCCTGAACAGGTGCAGGCCAGGCTGTCCGACGGCGTCTTGCTGATTACGCTTCCCAAGGCCGAGGCGGCCAAGCCGCGCAAGGTTCAAGTCACGACGTGAAGCACTGCAGAAGTGATCGAATCAAACGAAACATAAGGAGAACAACGATGGCGAGCGAAACGATGGTTCAAAAACAGTCCGAAGAGACACGGCCCAACTTGGAGACCACGCGCGGAGGGCACGTCTACCGGCCGAACGTTGACATTGTGGAGAAGCAAGACGAGTTGGTGGTGTTGGCCGACATCCCGGGGGTCAAGGGAGCCGAGATCGACATTCGCTTCGAGGACGGCGAGCTGACCATTCACGGTCCGGCCACGCCACGGCAGGACGGTCACACGCGTTATCTGTTGCAAGAGTACGGCGTCGGGGACTTCTATCGAACGTTCCGGGTCAGCGAGCAGATCGACGCCTCCAGGATAAGTGCTGAGTACAGAGACGGCGTGTTGTCGCTTCACCTTCCCAAGGTCGAAGCGGTCAAGCCACGCCGTATCAACGTCAAAACGGGTTGATTCCCTTCGTTTTAAGTGGAGAGCGGCCCGGTGGTGTCCCCGGGGAGGGGGTTCGGCATCTCGACCGCAATTAAAACGTGTCCCATCTTGACTTTAGGGGAGTCGCCCTGTCCCGTCGTGGCACGCTGACGCGGATGGCGTTACGGGGTGATCCGGATCCGGATGGGCGTCACCGACGGCTGGCGCCCTCGATCCGGGGCTTCTGACATGCGGCCGCGTTGGTTTCGCCCCCCCTGGGCGAAGACAAGGCGGCCCCCTCTTTTTTTCTGGCGTTCCTTGCGCCCGGCAAATAAACTGAGGGTTGGCGTTCTTGCCCCTTTTGGACGGAGATAGGCTTCGTCGCCTGCCGCGCCGGCACGGCCGCGCGTCGGGCGATCACTTCTTGTGGGAGCACAAACATGTTCCAGGTTTGCCGCGTGTCCCAGTTCTGTAGATTGCCGTTGGCATGGTGCATCTGGCTGCTGTTCGTCGGCGCCTGCCTGCAGGAGGGCTTGCGCGATCGCGCCGAAGGGGCGGAGGCCGGCGCGCAGAAACCGGCAGCCATTCTAAAGACTTACGCCAAACCTGACGGACAAACGTATTTTGCGCTCAAGTTGTCACCCCAGTTGCCGCAGCCGAAGTCCCAGCCGAGTGACATCGTGGTGCTGTTCGACACCTCGGCCAGCCAGACCGGCGCTTACCGCGCCAAGGCGCTCGACACCTTGCGGGCGATGCTCTCGCAACTGGCCGGCGACGATCGTGTGGCCTTGCTGGCGGTCGACGTGAACTCTGCGCGGCTGACCCCAAGTTGGGTCCCGCCGCAGGGGAACGATATCCGCGAGGCGATGGCGGCGCTAGAGCGGCGGGTGCCGCTTGGTTCGACCGACATGCGCGAGGCGCTCGAGGCGGCGCTGGCTACCTGGCAAAAGGGGACGGAACAAAAGGGGACGGGTGCGCACAGAACGCGGTCGATTCTCTACATCGGCGACGGCTTCAGCACCGCCAACCTCGTCTCAATCGAAACGCTCGAGCGGCTCGCACGCCAGTTCGTCGAGCGGCGGGTCTCGGTCAGCAGCTTCGCGATTGGACCGCGCCTCAACGGCGAACTGCTCGGCGCCCTGGCGAACCATACCGGGGGCATGCTTGTGGCGGACGACGACCGCGACAACGACCGTCAGTTCGGCAGCCACCTGGCGACGATCGCCCGAGGCACCGTCATCTGGCCGACCGCCGCAGACTTCCCGGCGGCGATCAGCAACGTTTATCCGCGCACGACGCCACCTTTGAGGTTCGATCGCGACAGCGTCCTCGTCGGCACCTTCGCCCTCGACGCGGTCGCGACGCGCCAGCCGTTGCCCATCAACCTGCGAGCCGAGCTTACGGGCAAGCCGGTGACGTTAAGCTGGCAGGCGGCGCCTGAGCTACCGGTCGCCGAAAATGCCTATCTGGCCAACATCGTGGAGCTGGCGGCGCGCACCGACGGCGTGGCCCTGCCGACCGTGGGCAGCGCCGGCCTGAGTGAGCTGCGGCGTTGGGTCGGTCGTGCGGCACACGAGCCGCGAACCGCTCCGCTCGGCCGAGCGGACGAGGCGGCGCAGCCCGACCACGAGGCCGAACTGGCGGAGACGTCTCCCGCGAGAATTGTACGTGACCCGGCCGACTTGCATCTGGCCCGCTCCCAGGACGAGACGGTGCGCGGAGCGCTTGACTCCGAGTTAGCCGACGGCGATCTCGTCAGCAGCGTCGAACGGCAGCAGAGCGTGGTGGAAGGGTTCTTGTGGAGCGAAGTGAACAACTCGCTCAGCCGGGCAAATTCGTCCATGGTTAGCGACCCGAGCGCCGCCGGCTACCAGTTGAAACTCATTTTGGACAAGGTGCAGCACGCACCCGAGATCAGGCCGGAATCGCGCGCCCAGATGGTCAATAAGATCGAGGGCGTCCTGCGGATGGCCAGCCGGATGTCGGCGGATAAGGTCGAGCAGGAACTGCGGCAGCAGCAGGTGGACGCTGCAGTCGAGGCCCGCGAGCGGATCACGCGCGAGCTTGCCATGCAGGAACAAAAAGTCGATCAGCTCATGTCGCGCTTCGATTCTCTGATGGCCGAGGAACGGTATCGAGACGCCGAAGCGCTGGCAGACATTGCCGAAGAATTCGTGCCCGCCATGCGCAGCGCCGAACTGACGGCGCGCATGACAGGCTACACGGCCGACATCAACCAGATGCGCGACATGACGTACAAAGGCGTCGTCGATTCGCTCTTCCAGGTGGAACTGTCGAACGTGCCGACCCCGGACGACCCGCCGATCGTTTACCCCGATCCGGGGGTCTGGCAGTTGCTGACCGAGCGCCGCAGGAAGTATAAGGCGGTCGACCTGAAGGAGCATGGACCGAACGAGGAGAAGATCCTCTCGGCGCTCGACGAAAGGACCGAGATCGACTTTGCCGAGCAGCCGCTGGGAGATGTGATCGACTACCTCAAGCAACGACACGGCATCGAAATCCAACTGGACAAAAAGGCGCTGACCGACGCCGGCATCGGCAGTGATCTGCCGGTCACCCGCAGTCTCAAGGGAATCACGCTCCGTTCGGCGCTCAAGCTGCTGCTGGGCGAGTTGGATCTCACCTACGTGCTGCGCAACGAGGTGCTGATGATCACCAGCAGAACGGAAGCCGAAAACATGCTCAGCCAGCGAGTCTATCCCGTCGCCGATCTTGTGATGCCGATTTCCGCGGCGCGCAATCTTGCCGGCCCAATGGGTGGCGGAATGGGTGGAGGTCTGCTCGGCATGCCAATGGGCGGAGGCATGGGCTCCGGCATGGGAATGGGAATGGGTATGGGAGGAATGGGCATGGGAATGGGCGGCATGGGCATGGGTGGAATGGGCGGCATGGGTGGCATGGGTGGCGGAATGGGGTTCTTCTAAGGGAGCCTACCGAGAGCCGGTATGGGGTGCTGGCGTCTCAACCGCCAGACGGTTCGCGGCATCGGAAAGGTCAGTGAAGAACCAGGCACTTGTTTGCTGACGGCTGCCAGCCTAGAATCGCGCTTCGACGGGAACTTTCCGGAAGCACCGATCTAGCTCGGCCCCCTGCATGGCCAGAAAAGTCATCCTGGACGTCGATCCGGGCATCGACGATGCGGTCGCCATGGCGCTGGCGCTGTTCGATCCGCGCCTGGAAGTCGTGGCGGTCACGGCGGTGGCCGGAAACGTGCCGGCCGAGCAGGCTACCCGCAACGTCCAGGCCATCGTCGAGCAGTTGGATCCACCGCGGCTGCCTCGCATCGGGGCTGCCGTACGCCCGGAACGCGACCCGTTGGTCGATTCCCGACACGTGTTCGGCGCCGACGGACTGGGCAACGCCGATTTCGCCGTGGCCGAGCTGCACCACGTGCACCCGTCGGACAAAGTCATCGCCGACGAAATCCGCAAAGCGCCCGAATCGGTTACGATTATCGCCTTGGGGCCGCTCACGAATATCGCCACCGTCTTGCGGCGCGATCCAAGCTTGGCGGAGCAGGTGGGGCAACTCATCATCATGGGTGGCACGCTGCGCGGGCCGGGCAACATCACGCCGGCAGCCGAATTCAACATCTACTGCGACCCGGTATCGGCCCGCGACGTGTTTCGATCGAAGACCACCAAGACGCTGATCCCGCTCGACGTCACCAGTCAGTTGGTGATGACGTTCGATCTGCTCGATCAACTGCCCGACGAATTCACGCCCGTTGGCGGGCTGCTGCGGCGCATTTTGCCGTTTTCTTTCCGTTCGCATCGGCAGCTATTCGGGCTAGAAGGAACCTACCTGCACGATCCCGTGGCGCTGATGGCACTGGTGGAACCGAACCTTTTCGAGACCGAGCGCATGGCGGGCGATGTGGAAGTGCAAGGCGAGATCACGCTCGGCGCGACGGTCTTTGACCGCCGACTTGCCCGCCAGTGGCGGCCGAACCTGGACGTAGCGACCTCCGTCGATGTCGCGGGGGTGATTGCGGCCATCATGCGGGGCCTGACGCAAGCCGCCGAGTAGCGGGATCCGTCGGCGAGACATGGTAAACTAAAAGGGCCCGTAAACTAAAAGGGCCCGCTCATCCTCTTCGCCACCCTACTTCCCTCGCGGTCGACGTCTCGGATGTTCCATGTCCGTCCAGTTATCCGAGCGCCTGGCTCGCCCACGAGACTCTCGCGTTGCGCCGGCCGATTCGCAGGGTTTTCCGTGCTCGTATTGGCTCTCTGCGGCAGCACCGCCGCGGACACCCTTGCCGAGAAGCGGCGAGCAATCGAGCACGACTACGCCGAGGGGCTGACAACCCTCGCACGCTGGTGCGACGAGAGGAAACTCCCCAAGGAAGCGGCCAAGACGCGGGAGTGGATCGTTCCGCAGCCGCCGCTGACGCTCGTGATCTGTTTCCCCGACGACGCGTTCCCGGAATCGATCGGGAATCAGGTCAACGCAGAGTGGTGCGACCGGTTTCGCAAGCTGCGACAGACGCAAGGCCAGCGCCTATTCGAGCTGGCCCAAACGGCGGCCGGCGATCGCGACTTTGCCCAGGCCATCCAGTTAGCACACCAAACGCTGCGGGAGGATCCCGACCATGAGGCCGCCCGAAGGCTGCTGGGATACAAGCGTCACGAGCGGAAATGGCTTAGCCGATACGAGGTGGATAAGGTTCAGGCGCACCAGGTATGGCACGAACGCTTCGGCTGGCTGCAAGCGAAACACCTCAGTCGTTATGAGTCGGGCGAACGATCCTTCAAGGGACGCTGGATCTCGGCCGAAGAAGACGCGCGGCTGCACGCCGATATCGACCGCGGCTGGGACATCGTGACGGAGCACTACCAGGTGCGCACCAACCACAGCCTGGAAGAAGGCGTTCGGCTCGCGACGCGCCTGGAAGACTTCTACCGCATCTGGCGGCAGGTGTTGGTGGGTTATTGCAGCACAGATGACCAGCTTACCCGGCAGTTTCGCACCGGTTTGGCCGACCAGCGGATGCCCCCGCGCCATCAAGTGGTCTGTTTTCGCGACCGCGACGAATATGCCGCAGCGCTCGCGCGCAGCGAACCGAACATCGGCATCACTTCTGGCTACTACGCGGAATCCACCCGACGGTCCTATTTCTTCGTAGGCGAAGACAGCGACCTGTATCACGAGGCGACACACCAGCTTTTCAACGAGTTGAAGCCGGTCAAACAGGCGGGTCGGGAGGCGAACTTCTGGATCGTCGAAGGGATCGCCTGCTTCATGGAGTCTTACAAACTGGGAAACCGGTTGGCCATGCTGGGCGGCTCGGACGCCCTGCGCCTGGAGAACGCCCGAGCGAGATTGCTCGAACACGGCTCCTACATGCCGCTTGCCGAATTGTGCGGCCTGGGGATGACCGAACTGCAGAGGCACCCAGAAATCAAGATGCTCTACAGCGAGGCCGCCGGCATGACCTATTTTTTCTTGTTCGCCGACGGCGGACGCTACCGACCGGCGCTGGTCGATTATCTATCGGCCGTGTACGAACACCGAGACCGACTTGACACCTTGGCCGATTTGACAGGCACGTCTTACGGCAGCCTTGACGAGCAATACCGAAAGTTCATCCAACAATTGCCATGACGATGCGACCGTGGAAGCTGGCAGAAACCAACTACGGATACACGAAAAACCACAAGTTCGAGGTCGCCGTGCTCCCGCTCGGCGCGACTGAGCCGCACAACTTGCACTTGCCCTACGGCACCGACAGCTATGAGGCAGACATCGTGGGCGAAGCCATCTGCTACGCCGCCCACGAACGCGGAGCCAAGGTCGTGCTTCTGCCCACGATCCCCTACGGCACCGAGACAAACCAGATGGCCTTTCCGCTGGCCATGAACGTGAACCCCTCCACGCTTTTCGCCATGGTGACCGACCTGGTGCATTCGCTGGTGCACCACGGTATCAAGAAGATCGTTCTTCTCAACAGCCACGGCGGCAACGACCTGAAGCCCCTGTTGCGCGAGCTCTACGGCAAATCGCCGGGACATGTATTTCTTTGCAACTGGTACCGCGTCCTGGCCGACGTAGAGCGAGAAATCTTCACCGATCCGGGTGATCATGCCGGCGAGATGGAGACTTCGGTCATTCTGGCCTACCGGCCCGAGCTGGTCGCTCATCGGGCGGATGGCACCGTCGACGCCGACGAAGGAAAGATGGCCGCCACCCGGTTCGAAGCGGTCAACCGCGGCTGGGTGTCGATGACGCGGCCCTGGCACTTGCTCACGACGAACACCGGCGCCGGCAATCCTTACCCGGCCACGGCCGAGAAGGGCCGCCGGATGATGGAAGTGCTGGTCGAACGGCTGGCGGGTTTTCTGGTAGAGTTATCGCAGGCCGAGGTGAATGAACGGTTCCCGTTTGACAGGTGATGGCGGGGCGCGACTCCTTACGCTTATGGACATCCAGAATATCGATCACGTTCCTGCCTTCACTACGGTTGACGGTTCCGAGATCCGCGAGTTGCTCGCGCATCGGAATTCGGCCATTCGCAACCAGAGCCTTGCCGAGGCGCGGCTGTTGCCCGGCGCGAGCACCATGCCTCATTTCCATCCGAGGACGGAGGAGATTTACTACGTCCTCGAAGGCTCGGCAATGATGCGCATCGGCGACGAGCATCGCGAGGTCGGTCCGGGTGACGCGATCGCCATCCCACCCGGCCTCGAACACCAAATCACGAACATGGGCGCCGTGGCTCTGAAATTTCTATGTTGTTGTGCGCCCGGTTACGAGCACGAAGATACGGTCCTCGTCCGCCGAGACGATTGAACGGGCGCGGCTCACCGCTGTTTATGGGTCGCACAATAAGACGCGTTTTGTCAGAAAAAAATCGCGCCGGAAACGTGCTTGACATTCTCGGTTCTGCCCGCACAATACGCTTCCAGCGTTGCGTGGTTGACCTTCACCGTTCCTCCCAGAATCGCTGGTGACTGCCGTTTGGGAACAGTGTCAATCGCTGTTTCGATGGCTGCCCCGGCGCGGTTGCTGCGGCGGATCGTCACGTTCTAAATAGCGGATCGATTCAAGTCTTTCGCAATCTCCCGTGCCTCGGCTCGGCCAGAGTTAGAGCTCTCTGGCGCGAACGATGCGCTTGGCGTGCGCGCAGACGAAGTCGGCCCCGCAACGGGAACCAACTCGGCGTCTAACGGTTGGCCGCCAGGTCCGCCGGTTAGTTGCCGTTTCGGGCGAACTTGCTTGGGGGGCCGGCGAGTAGGGATCGGTTGTCGGCGACGTCAGTCGTGGCCTGGATGTCCCCCCCAAGATGTTCGCTTTGCCTGAGACGCCTGAAAACGGACGCGCCGGCCTCGGCACCGCCCCACACGTTTTCGGATAGCCCCTCATGGCTCGGGCGCTGATCGCACTCGGATCAAACCTCGGCGACCGCGGGGGCACGCTCGACGCCGCGGTCGCGGCCGTCTCGCGTCTCCCGCAAACCTGGCTGCTGGCGACAAGCTCCTGGATCGAATCGGCCCCGATTGGGCCGCCCCAACCGGCGTACCTCAACGGCGCCTTGCTCGTCGAAACCTCGCTGGAACCGCTCGACCTGCTCGATCGGCTGAAAAGCATCGAAAACGCCGCCGGCCGCGTTCGCACCCTGCACTGGGGCCCCCGCACGCTCGACCTTGACCTGCTCCTTTATGCGGATCGCGTGTGCGACGACCACCGATTGACGCTTCCTCACCCGCGCGTGGCGCTGCGTCGTTTCGTACTCGAACCGGCTGCCCAGATTGCGGCCGCAATGGTTCATCCGACGACGGGAATGACGATCGGCGAACTGCTGGCGCGATTTAACTCCACGCCTGCTTACGTGGCCGTCATGGGGCCGCCGGGCTCCGGCAAGACCCGGCTGGCCCAGGAGGTTGCCCAACGTTCCGGGGCTCTGTTGCTACTCGACCCGGAAGGGGCTGAGGTCATGGTCCGCACCTCAGCTCCATCCCCTTTCGACGAGCGCAGCCCGACGAACTCCGCTTCTCCCGCGATCGATCGGGAGATAGAATTCCTCGCTCGGAGGTCCCGACTCATTGCCGTTGAGAATCAGCCGCCTGGGCGGGCGATGATCAGCGATTTTTGGCTCGCGCAGTCGCTGGCCTGGTCGGAGGCCGAGTACGGCGCCGACATAGCCGCGCGGGTCGAAGCCGCTTATCGGAAGTTTGAGTCGCGCGTGCTGCCGGCCAGATTTTTGGCGGTGCTCGACGTGGGCCCACGCCAGACGGAGCGCACCGGCGACGCTGGTTCTGCCGCCGGCGGCGATTTTTACGGGCGCGTGCGTTCCGCCATGCGGTCGTTGGTCCGGCGGCCCGGACAGCCCCCGGCCGTCTGGTTGGCAACCGACAATTGGGAAAACGCCGTGGCTGAGGTACTTGCCGCGCTGGCGGGATAACGGTTTGCAAATCGTAACGACGAAAGACGATCTTCGCGCCGGGGTGCGGGCGGCTCGGCAGGCGGGGCGCACCATCGGCCTTGTTCCAACGATGGGCGCGCTGCATGCCGGCCACTTGAGTCTGGTTGAGGCTGCGCACCGCTGCGAAGATTTTGTCGTAGCCACCATCTTCGTCAATCCGACACAATTCGGGCCGAACGAAGATTTTCGACGCTATCCGCGCACGCTCGACGCCGATCTCGCCGCGCTCGCCGCGGCCGAAACGGACCTCGTTTTTGTGCCCGACCAGACGGAAATCTACGGTTCACGGCACGCCACATTCGTCGAAGTCGGGCCCGTCGCGGAGCCGCTGGAGGGGCAATGCCGGCCCGGCCACTTCCGAGGAGTGGCCACGGTTGTACTCAAGCTGTTCAACATCGTGGCCCCCGACCGGGCCTACTTTGGCCAGAAAGACTACCAGCAAACGCTCGTGGTGCGGCGACTCGTCGTCGATCTCGATCTCCCGATCGAAATCCATGTCTGTCGCACCCTCCGCGAGCGCGACGGACTGGCGATGAGCAGCCGCAACGCTTACCTGACCGCCGACCAGCGGCGACAGGCAAGCGTGCTCTACCGCAGCCTGCGCCGCGCCGTGGAGTTGGTCGCGGGCGGCGAGCGCGAAGCGGAGGCGCTACGCGCGGCAATGCAAGACTGCCTGCGGACCGAGCCACAAGTCGCCGTGGAGTACCTGGCGATCGTCGACCGCGAGACGCTCGCACGGCTGAGCGTGGTCGATCGGCCGGGGTTGGCGGCCATCGCGGCGCGCGTCGGCGAAACCCGGTTGATCGACAACGAGCTCTTGGGGGACGAACGCTAGGCTTTGCTTGAAAACAAAAACCGCAGTCGTCTTTTGCTCCGCGAAAGAACGCACTTTGAAGGACCCGGGGAGTTAACGCGTGCTGCAAACCTTATTTCACCTGCCGTTGAGCTGGCTCTGGACTCTGTGGGCCATCGGTTCGTGCGTCGGCTTGGCGTGGCTCACTCACCGTGAGGGATTTACCGCGGCCGCACGCGCCTGTTTGCCGGTAATCGTCACGCTGGGACTGATTCTTGGTTTCATCGTGCCAGCCCTGTGCGATCGCGACGGCCTGGCGATTCGCGGCTACGGCGTGATGTTGCTGCTGGGGCTGCTGTCCGGGGTGGGGATGGCGATGTACCGCGCGCGTCGGATGGGGCAAGACCCGGAGATGATCCAGTCGCTGGCTTTCTGGCTGGTGCTGGCCGGCATCGTCGGGGCGCGGTGTTTCTACGTGATCGAATATTGGCACGAGTATCAGCGGCCCACCCTGCTTGAAACGGTCAAGGCGATTGCCGATTTTACCAAGGGCGGACTGGTGGTTTTCGGCTCGGCAATCGGCGCCGGCCTGGCCCTGCTCGCCTTCGTGCGAACGTACCGTCTGCCGGGCCTCGCGCTGGCCGACCTGGTGGCACCGAGCATGATGATCGGCCTGGCGTTCGGACGCGTCGGTTGCTTTCTGAACGGTTGCTGTTTCGGCGGCCAGTGCGACTTGTCGTGGGCTGTTCGATTTCCTCCCGCGAGTCCGCCGCACATCGTCCAGGCCAGAGAGGGGAAAATCTCTCTGTTTGGTTTGGTGCTCGACGCGGACAGGCCAGGGCAAGCGGTGATCAAACGCGTCGAGCCAAATTCGCCGTCGGACCAAGCCGGGTTGACTCCGGGCCAACACGTCACCAAGGTGGTGGTGAACGACCAGCCCTATTCCGTCGCCACCATCGACGAAGCCCTGTTCGCGATCGAACAGGCTCACCACAAGGGGGATCAGATCGCGATCTACACCGCGGAAAGGTCCTTTCCCGCGGCGTGGACGGTGGCGGTGCCGCCGGACAAGAGCTTGCCGCTGCACCCCGTTCAACTCTACGCCGCCGCGGACGCCTTGCTCCTGTGTCTACTGCTCTTGGCCTATTATCCGTACCGGCGGCGCGACGGCGAAGTCTTTGCGCTGATGATCACCATCCACCCGATCTCGCGGTTCCTGCAAGAGGTGATACGCATTGACGAGGCGGGCGTGTTTGGCACCGGTCTGAGCATCTCGCAGAACCTCAGTATTCTCATGTTGGCCGCCGCCATCGGCCTGTGGATTTACTTGCGGGGCCAGCCCAGAGGTTCGGTCTGGCCTGCCACCTGTCCGCCGTAGCGTCCTTCGCTTACAATCAAGGCCTTCAACGGCATTTCGCAGCCCTTAGGAGGTTTTTCAGACGATGAACGCCCACGCTGCTCTGCGCGGCGCTTTGGCCAGCGCCGACTCCATATCCACGTCGTACCTGAACGATCTGAGCGATGCAGACCTGTTGGTGCGTCCGGTGCCGGGAGCGAATCACATTGCCTGGCAGCTTGGGCACCTCATCGCGGCCGAGAATGTCATGATGGCCGATACGTGTCCCGGCTCGATGCCCGCCTTGCCGTCCGGCTTCGCCGAGAAATACACCAACGATACGGCCGGTTCCGACGACCGCGGAGCGTTCCTGAGCAAGGACGAGTATATGCGGCTTTACGGTGAGCAGCGCGCCGCCACACTTAAGGCGCTCGACAGCTTAAGCGAGACCGATTTCGATCGCCCGGCGCCGGAGCGGTACCGCGGCTACGCTCCTACGGTCGGCGACGTGTTCGGGATGCAGGCCACGCACTGGCTGATGCACGCCGGGCAATGGGCCGTCGTCCGTCGCAAATTGGGACACAAGCCGTTGTTTTGATTCGCGGTTTGCCAAAGCCCTGTCTGCCGGTCGCCGCCCTCCCGTTCCATCTCTCGCCGTTTCAACCGCCGATTCCATTTCAGGATTCGAAAAGGTGGTCTGCTTTGATTTCCATGACCGACGAGCTGAGTACTGATCTGATCCGTGTCGAGAACCTCACCAAGACCTACCCTGACGGCAACGTGCAGGCCGTGGTCGACGTAAGCTTTACCGTGGCCACCGGGGAATACCTGGCCATCATGGGACCGAGCGGCAGTGGCAAGTCGACGCTGCTTAACCTGCTTGGCGCGCTCGACCGGCCCACGAGCGGCGAGATTTACTACGAGGGGCAACCCCTCTCGCGGATGCCGCATCTCGACCGCCTCCGATCGGAGAAAATCGGCTTTGTCTTTCAATCGTTCTACCTGCTGCCGATGCTCACGGCGCTGGAGAACGTGCAGATTCCCCTGTTCGAGTCGAAGCTGTCCGCCAGGCAGCGAGAGCAGCGGGCGAAGCAGATGCTCGATCACGTCGGCATGACTCACCGCAAAGACCATTTGCCCAACCAGCTTTCTGGCGGCGAGCGCCAACGCGTGGCGATCGCCCGAGCGCTGGCCAACAATCCGGCCGTGCTACTGGCGGACGAACCGACCGGAAACCTCGACTCGCGCACCGGCCACGACATTCTCGACCTCTTCGATCGGCTTCACGAAGAGCGCAAACTGACCCTCGTCGTCATCTCTCACAGTGACGAAGTGGCCGAGCGTGCCCAGCGCGTACTGAGGGTTCGCGACGGCCGCGTCGAGGCCGACGAAAGGAAGGGGAGCCCCGTCGGCTACTAGCGGACGCGGCGGAGACTCGCGTTTGGTGCGGGCGATCGCTTTCGCCGCCCATGCCGGCCTGCCTCTCCCTTTGGGAAGGCCGGGATCGCTATACTCGGTGAATCAACCCAGGAGGTGCGCAATGGTCCGTCGACTTCATTTCGCCCGTCGAATTCCGGGTATGCATGCGGGGAACATCCGCCGGCGGCGATCTTCGCCAGGAGTCGTGCTGAAGGTTGCTTTCCTCATGGCCGCCTGTGCCGCGATGGGGTTTGCGGAGGACGTCCCCAAGACGCTCACGCCGCGCGGCAAGATCGTCGATCTAAAACGTCGGCCGGTCGTCGGCGCGCAGATCACGCTTCACCGCTGGGATGGCGTCATGAGCCCGGCGCTGGATACGACCACGACCGACAAGGATGGACGCTTCGAGTTTCCGTCGCGGCGGGAAGACGCCTATTACTACGTTGTGATCCGCAAGGCTCCGTATGCGCCGATCGAGCAGATCGTTGGTTCCGAAGGCCCGATCGAGGCCACGCTGCGACCAGCGGTCAGCTCCTGGGTCGAGGTCCGTGACGGCGCGGGAGAACTTCTGGAAGGGGCCCGCGTGACGACGATCGCCATCCGCACCGAAGAGAACCCGCAAACCTATATCTGGCGGGGGACGGAGCACCTGCTGGGCCTCGAATTCACCGCCAGCGACGACGCGGGACGGTTGAATCTGCCGCCCTTGCCGGAGGGAGCGCTCGTCGATATCCGCATCGATCATCCGCGATGGGCGCAGGCGAAGCTCGCCAACGCTACGGTGCACGAAGGCCAGTTGAGTTCCGTCTATCTGCCGGCCGGCGTCATGACGACGTTCGAATTCGTCGCTGATCCGCGCACGCCAATCACCCTCGACCGATTGACGTGCGAGACCTCGCTGCTGGGCAAATCATCCGGTTCGGCTGAGACCGTGAACCGAATTCCTATGACGATCGCGGACGATCGGATTACGCTCTGCACCCATGCAGCCACTTACGACGGCCTCGACCTCAAAGCGCCCGGCGTCGCCATCACGCCCGTCTTCGACCGCCTGACGATTGAGCGGGACGCCGAAAAGAAACTCCGATTCCTGGTGCGTAAGACGTTGAAGGTGTCGGGGCGCGTCATGCACTCGGACGGCACGCCCCACGAACGTGCGGAGGTCTCGGCGGAAATGGAGAACCTGTCGCCCGACGGTGCGGTCGCAGGGGCACGCGAATGGACCTACGCTGCCCGTGCGGAAACGGATGAAGAGGGGAAGTACACCCTCTCGCTGCCACCAGGACGTGCCCGAGTGCAGGTCTACGTCGAGGGATTTGTGACGGACTCCGATCGCATCGAGCTCGAAGTCCGCACCGAAGGTGTGAATGAAATTCCCGATCTCGTCACCAAGGTGCTCCCAACGGTGCGCGGGCACGTTCTCGACGAGGACAAGCGGCCGGTGGCGGGAGCGATTGTTCGTGTCCGACATCCGTCGCTGGTCGCAAGGCAACCGATGGTCAGCGATGCCGACGGCAAATACGAAATCAATCTGCCCCAGATTCCGACCGATCCCGGAACACAAGAGCGTTGCTATGAGGTGGACGTGGCCGCTTTCGTCACCGACCGGCCGTCGATGGGGGTCGCTCGGATCGACCTGCGGCGCACCGAGTCGCTGAGCGAAGTGGACATCGCGTTGCGGCCCGATTCGTCGGGCGACGCGCTGGTTTCGATGGAAGACAACCGATGGTTTCTGGCGGCCCGGCGCAAGGCGGCCGCAGAACAGAAGCTGGAACGTCACCCTGAGGGGGAACGGGGGCAGCCGGCTCCCGAACTGGATGGACTCGCCTGGTATAACACGGACGCTCGCAGTCTGAAGGATCTTCGCGGACGGTACGTGCTGCTCGATTTCTGGTTCACGGGCTGCGGACCGTGCCATTACGACTTTCCCTCGGTCCAACTCGTCCACGAGCGTTTTGAGAAGCAGGGCGTGACGGTGATCGGCGTGCATGATAACTCGTCGTCGCCGGAAGCGGTCATCGAGCATTGTCGCCAGCAGGGGCTGACGTTTCCGATCGTCGTCGACGAACCGGACGGGCGGACCGTGAACGCTTACCGGCGACTCGGACTATCAGGTTTCCCGACCTACATGCTGATCGGGCCCGACGGAAACATTTTGGAGAACGGCGTCATGACAGACGGCCCGCCGCTGCGGGTCTTCAAGCTGGAAGTAATTCGCAAATACATACTGCACCCGGGGGATTAAGGCGCGGGGTGCAGTGCCAGGCTCCTCGCGTTCGCTCCCGCGAAAGTGCGTTCTTTCGCGGAGCCAAAGACGACCTCGGTGCGGCGACTACTATAGCCTGGCCTTGCTAAGGTCCTCGCGCTGCGGCGGGTCTCCCGGCAAAACCTCGGTGTGGCCGGTCGGCGGCTTGAGCACGCCTAGCCGGCAATCGTCTGGATGGGCGTCGAGCCAGGCGCGCGCCGCGACCCGTCCGTTGTTCCAGGCGTCGATGCCCCATCCCGGCATGACATCCGGAAAGTTTTCGTCGACGATGGCCGAGAGTCGCGCCACAGCCGTGTCGCAGTAGCGGCATTGCTGCGCACCGGGTCGAAGATGACAAGCCTCGTTGTCCAAGAGAGGCCGTAGATAAGGGATGCGGTTGGGCGTGTAGCGATTCGTCGCCCCGTCGACGAGGGAGTCGAAGCGCTCCGGCGAGGCCCGTTGAAGAGCGGTGTCGCTGAGGAGTTCGATCAGCCGGCGTTGCTGGTCGGGCGTGCCAAAGTCGGCAACCAGGGCCGCTGCCATCGACCATGAGGCGCGTCCCGCTTCAGGGTCTTCCAAAGCTTCGGCGGCCCTCTCCGCAGCAAGCGGCGCCAGCGGGGCGATCGCCTCATCAATCACACGTTGCGCCAGCGGCAGCGAGAACGCGCGTCGATCTTGAAGATAGCTCGCCAGCGCATCGTCGACTTGCGGCCCTCGGTGCCGCGCTGCACGAACTGCCCGTACCAGCTCTTCGTAGTCCGCCACCTTCCGGTCGCCCAGCCGCGGTGCCCAATAGCCGTTCAATGCGGCCCACTCCGTGGCATTGGGATGAGGCCGCGGCAAATAAGTGCGCAGATTGCACTCCTGCAGGCGAATCGCTCCTCCGAACTTGAAGCCATACATCTCGTCCAGGACCTTGTCCACCGGCCAACGATCGTACTCGAGCCGGAACAGGGCCGAGAGCGTTCCCGTGCGATGCCGTCCACCCTGACAATGGACGGCGATGGGCCAGTTGGCTGGGTCGTCGATCAGCTTGAAGAATTCTTCGAACTGCCACGGGGTCAGCCAGGGCCAACTCTTTTCGACTCCCATGGGCCATTGCACGGGCTGCGCGCCGAGTTGCTTGACGTACTCCGATTCACGGCATCCGTCCGGCCGCCCAAAGCTCACAATCCCCCGATGCAGCCGAAAATCGTAGAGCTGCACGCTGAGCACGGTCTTCACGCCAAGATGCTTTACGAGATATTCCAATCCAAATTCGGACGGCTGCGCGAGCCGATAGAACACGCCTTCGCGCACTTCGAAGAACCGCTTGGCATGATGGTGCCAGAAGGCCCAGTATCCCGCCGACGCCAACAGCAGCGAGAAGATCGCGACGACCACCACACCGGCGCGTCGCCGAAACGTGGTGCTCGCCCGCGAAACAACCAACTCGCTGAGCAAAGTCATCGTCAACCGCGCACCAGGTTGTAGCAGAACAGGTTGTCCCATGCCCAATCGAGCCGCTCAAGCGCCCGCTCGACCGGCAAGGCACGCAGCATTTGTTTTTCGTCCGTTTCCACCAGGCCCAGCCGTTTCAACTTTTCCACGGCGTCGCCAACCTCAAAATCAATCGAAACCTCCGTCTCGCGCGCCAGGAAGGCTTCGATTTCGCCGTCGAGCCGCTCGCTCGGCCATCCTCCGTCGGTGGTGCGGCGCCAGAGAAAAAAATACGCCAAAATCGCTTCGCGGCATTCCTGCTCCTCGGCTTCGTCCAGCAACCGCATAAGAACGCCGGCGTTATTGTCGAGGTTCTGGTAGTAGAGGTTGCGAGTCAGACTAAGCTGATATTTTTGCTGCGTGCGGAGGTAGCCGTAGAACGACCTGATGCCGTAACCCAACGTGGCGACCACAAGCGCTAGATCAGTCAAGAATCCGTAGATACCCGTCACCGCCACCACCACGGCGCCCTGAAACAGCTTCCAGCCCGTCATCGCCACGCCCGACACGGTGGGCAGCAGAATCTTGCTCTGGTCGATAAGCGTCATCTTGACCCGGCTTCCGGGGAGCAGCATCTCCAGGTCGACCTTGGGAATGTTCTTGAAGATCTTGATGTGCACGGTCTGCCCGTCGAGGTGCCCATCGATCGTGCGGTAGCTGTGCAGTCGAAAGATCACGACCAGTCGCTGATAGACCGGCAGGTCGACGACTTCCGCGCGGTAGAGCGTTCGCCAGCGCCGGCGTTTCCGCTGCGTCATAATATCGCCGCGAGAATAGACCTCCAGCCGATCGAACATGTCGAGGTCGATCGAAAGCCGTACTCCCCAATCGCTGCCGGCCGAGAGGGCGTGCTCGATATCGCGACGTGTGAGCCGCTCGAAGTTGGCCCGTTCCAACAGCCAACCGAACTTGTCGAAGAGCTCGTCGGCCCGCTGCTGTTGGGCGGTTACGCTTAGTCGCGCATTCGGCAGGGTTTCGCTGTCGGGATCAAACGGCGCGTAGGCTTCCTTGAGCTCGGTCAGCTTGCCGTAAAACTCCTGATGAAACGTGGCCATCAGCAGCCGGCAGAACTGCCGAAACGCGCTGCGTTCGGTTTCGGTCAGAGTCGACTCGTTGGCTAGGCGTTCCGCGAGGTCGGTTGCCCGGATGGGGATGTACTTTTCTCGCGCCCAGTGCTTGGGTTGCGCCGACCGCGAGTCGAAGTCGTCGCCCCCCGAGCCTCTCAAGACAGTCGGTCGGGTGGCGCTGGACATTGAAGAAACCGGCAAGATGGAGAATGGTGTCTCACGGTACGTGGCATTCTAGCGAGGATGGGCCGCCTCGACCCAGGCCAGTTTGGCTTGCCGACCGGCGCCCGTGGCCCCTGCGCTTGCGCGCAGACTGCGCGTTGCCAAGCGCGAAGCGCAAGCGAGTTAAGTTGTATCGTGCTCCCCGGTTGCGCTTCGGCTTAGTTGTGGGCCGGTGATCAATCCGGGCTAGCCGCCGCGGAAGGGCGGCCTTGACAGTTTTTGCGACGCGAGTCAAATCTATTTGCAACATGTCATTCCCGCGGCACGTGACATCTGACCGACGTGCTGCCAACCCGCATGGAAGGCGGGCCAAGGAAAGGATCGAAGGATCGTGCGAATGTTGGGCTCCGATTGTTCTCAAGGCCGCCAGAAACCGGGTCGTCCTGCGTTTCTCTCGGCTCCCCGACTGGCCCCCAGGCGAGTCGGGAGCCGCCTGGCGGTTTCGCTGGCTCTCGTCCTGTGTGCCGGTTGTGAGATCCGCGAAGAGACGCCAGCCGACGTCCCTCGGTCGACGCCGTCCGCGGGCGATCCGTCCCAGCGCGGCATCGACTTCGTCGTCGGTTACCACCGTGCGACTCAGGCCGCTCGCCAGCAGCAGAAGCCGATGATGATCTTCTTCACCGCCGAGTGGTGCACCTACTGCCGCCAGATGGCCAACGAGACTTTGCTTCAGAAGATGGTCGTCAGCCTGTCGCGTCAGTTCGTCTGCGTGCTGGTCGACGCCGACGCCGAACCGGACGCCTGCCGAGACTTCGAGGTGCGCAGTTTTCCGACGATCCAGTTCGTGTCGGCTCGCGGGGTGAGACTGAACCGCCTGATCGGCAAGCAACCCGCCAGCGAACTGATCTCGCAGATGCGGGCGGCGCTGGAGACCCTCGCGCGGCGGCCGGATTTGACGATCGAGCGTTAGCCCCATTCGGAGAGTCAGCCCGACTTCTCCCGGGTTTGCGCGTCGGCTTGCGACTTGCTCTGCTTGCCCGCGGGGGGATACGATAAACGGCTTCGGTAATTAAAGGGTGAACTGGTGCCAGATGACGGGCGGTAACAATCAGGCGGCCGGCAATCGAAACCGCGATTCCAAGAACCGGGAATGGGCGCCCCTGTTCTGGACCGGCATGAGCTTTCCCGGCTGGATTCGTGAACTGAGGCGAAACCGTTTTGCCGTACACTGGACGCGGTGGCACCACGCGCTGTTTCTCACGGGCTTCAGCCTGTTTCATACGGTTTATCGCTGGTGGCAGTGGGCGTGGGTCGGCTGGCGGGCGAACCGCACGCGCATCGAACACGAACCGATCTTCGTCATCGGGCACTGGCGGGCGGGCACCACCCTTTTGCACGAACTGATGGTTCTCGACGAACGGCACACGTCGCCCACCACGTATGAATGCCTGGTGCCGAACCATTTTCTGCTCAGCGAAGATTTTGCCCGCACGTGGCTCAATTTTTTGCTGCCCGCGCACCGGCCCATGGACAACATGCCGGCCGGTTGGGACCGCCCTCAGGAAGACGAGTTCGCCCTGTGTAACCTGGGGATCCCTTCGCCTTACCTGACGATCGCTTTTCCCAACCACGGCCCCTGCTACGAGGAGTATTTGACGTTGGAAGGGCTGTCGGCGGAGGAACTCAACCGCTGGAAGTGGGCGCTCCTTCAGTTCTTGCGCCAGATCACGTTCCGGCGGCCGAAGCGGATCGTTCTGAAGAGCCCCCCGCACACCTGCCGCATCAAGACTCTTTTGGAGATCTTTCCCAAGGCGCGGTTCGTCCACATCGTCCGCGATCCCTACGTCGTGTACGCCTCGACGTGCAATCTTTGGAAGACGCTTTATCGCAAGCACGGGCTGCAAAAGCCGACCTACCAAGGGCTCGAAGAGCACGTGCTGCGGACGTTTGAGCGGATGTACCGCAAGTTTGAGGCAGATCGTGAGTTGGTCGAGGCCGATCGATTCTGCGAAGTGCACTACGAAGAGCTAGTCCGCGATCCGATCTCGTGCCTGCGCACGATCTACGAGAAACTGCGGCTGACTGATTTCGAATCGGTGCTGCCGGCCCTGGAAAGCTACGTCGCCGGGATCGAGGGTTACCAGACCAACAAATACGAGATCTCCGACGAGGTGCGCCGGCAGGTTGCCCAGCGCTGGGGCGATTTCATCCGTCGCTACGGTTACGCCCACCAGCACGCCGAGGTCTAGCGGTCGCGGCCACGAACCGGGCTTCTTCTCCGCCAGGGCGATGGCGAGTTGGCCCTTGTCGCTCGGCCACCCAGGTGGGGTCACGATGGACGCAGTCCCCTCGTGAAAAAACCGAAAGATAAATGCTTGCTTATCGGTCGCCGAATCGCTAGACTGACTCCAGCGTTAAGCAAGTAGGCGGTTCGGGCGGCTTCGGCCGGCCTGAATTCCCAAAGTTGGTTTTTGCCGCCCGGTTGGCTTCGGGTGGGTGGCGTCCGGTTCGCCGGACGCTTGGGAGAATCGCCGAACGATGAACGCTTCTATTTCGCGCGCCCACGAGTTTTCGTTTCCTCTGGCCGCAGCCGGATTCCTCAGAATCCGTGGTGCATCTCCGATCCATGCGAGTTCGGACGATCTGCGGCGTACTTTGCCCTTGTTATTCCGAGGAGTCGTATTATGTCTCGTGTTCGACGCGGATTCACGCTGGTCGAATTGCTGGTTGTTATCGCGATCATTGGCATTTTGGTCGCCCTCTTATTGCCCGCAGTGCAAGCGGCACGCGAATCGGCGCGGCGCTCGCAGTGTACGAACAATATGAAGCAGATCGGCCTCGCGGCGCAAAACTACCACAGTGCGCTGCGCACTTTCCCGCCTGCCGGCCTGAATTACGGATCAATCTGCGGCAACCCGGTGCTGCCGTACAACAACATCATGAACACGAGCGGCTTCGTTCTGATGTTGCCCTATCTGGAGCTACAGCCGGTCTACGACAAATACAACAAGAACGCTTCGGCCTCTGACATTACCTACAACGGCGGCTGCGGCGGTCCGGCTTATCCGCTGGCTGGCAGTTCGATGGCCTATGGCAACGACGTCGTCATGGCCATGCAGCTTCCGGCTTTTATCTGCCCCAGCGACGATGGCGGACGCACCATGGCCACGGGTGCCGCATACGGGATCACCGCGTCCGATGCCCTGCTGGGCGCAAAGACGTCTTATGAATTCAGCACCAAACCGATCTACGAGCTGTATGACGCCAACAGTTGGCAGACTTGGTATACAAACAACGGCTACCAGCAGTATCGCGCGCTGTTCGGCATGAACAGCAACAGCAGCACCGCCCATGTCAAGGACGGGACAACCAGCACCGTGGCTTTTATTGAGACCCCGTTCATGGTCTATAACGGCAACGGGAACGCTTGGGGTTATCGAGCGTGGGTGATGTATGGGGTTTCGCTTTACGACAATCTCAGTACTTACCCGATTTCCTCCTGTCCGCTTTGTATCGGTCAGGCCATCAATTGCTGGACGTATTACACTTACGCCAGCAGCCACATGACAGGCCGAGTCGCGTCGTGGGGGATGGCAGGCAGTCTTCACCCCGCCGGGTGTAATATCGCCCTCACGGACGCCAGCGTCCGCTTCGTCAATGAGACGACCGACATCACCGTCCTTGCTCGATTGTGCAACATCGCCGACGGCACCGTCGTGGGCGATTTCTAGCTTGCCGCTCAGACAATCGTCATTTGAAGTACGGTAAAGACCATTCCCATGCGACAGGAGTCGGCTACAAGATGATTTTACGGCGAGTTGCATTACTTATTTGCCTGGTAGGGTGTGGCTGCAACAAATCTGCCGGTCCGCCTCAGATGCAGGCGGTCCCGATTAAGGGCACGGTGACGCTTGATGGCAAGCCGCTCGCCGACGCCGGGGTGGTGTTCATCAGCGAGAGCCCCCCGGCAGCGTTCAGCGGCAAGACCAACGAGGCAGGGCTCTACGAATTGCAAGCGATCAAGGGAGGCAATACGGCCGTTCAAGGCTTGTATAAGGTCACCATCAGCCGGCTTGTCAAGCCCGACGGTACCCCCTTGGGGCCGGACGAAGCACCTATGAACGCCGGCGCCGTGGAGCAAATACCCGCCAAGTACGCGCGCGGCGACCTGACGACGCTCTCAGCCGAGGTCGGAGCCGGCGGCGGAACGTTCGACTTTCCCTTGGTGAGTCAATGATCGTTTTGCGCGACGGGGCGCGTTGGCTGTCGTGCGTCGGGTGACGGCGTCGGCAGTGGATACCGGGACAAGAGGCACGGTCGGAGTGCGCCCGTTTGCACCGTGAGCACTTGATCTGTCTTGTCCTGGCGGGGGTGACGGCGTGGTCGCTTGGCGGCGTGCTGTCGAACGGGTTCGTCAACTTCGACGACGACCTTTATGTTTATGAGAACCGAATGGTTCAGCGGGGACTGTCGCGGACCGCGGTCAGTTGGGCGTTCACCAACACCGACGCGGCCAACTGGCATCCCCTGACATGGTTGTCGTTGGAGCTTGACTACGAGCTGTTTGGCCTCAATCCGGCAGGCTACCATGCCACCAACCTTGCGCTGCAAGTCGCGAACACGTTGCTGGTTTTCTGGTTGTTGAACCGGACGACCGGCGAGACTCGGACGAGCGCGTGCGTGGCGGCGCTATTTGGGATCCACCCGCTGCATGTGGAGTCGGTGGCCTGGGTGGCGGAACGCAAGGATCTGCTGAGCACATTCTTGCTCCTGCTGAGCCTCATATGCTGGTGCAGCTACACGCGCCAGCGCGCCGCCTGGCCTTACGTGCTGGCGGTTCTGTTGTACGTGCTCAGCCTCATGGCAAAGACGATGGGAGTCTCGCTGCCGTTTTTGTTGCTGCTGCTTGACGTCTGGCCGTTGGGGCGCGGCCGCGGAGTCGCCGAGAAACTGCCCTTCGTTTTCATCGCGGCCGCATTTGCCGCGATCGCCGTGTTAGCTCAAGGGAGCGTGGGCGCGGGCGAGTACGGCCAGTCGTTCTCCTTCGGTCAGCGGCTGCTGCGCGTTCCGGTGAACTACGTGGAGTACTTACGCCTAACTTTCTGGCCGGTTGACCTGGCGATGTTCTATCCGCACTCCGGCACCAACCTGACGTGGTGGAAACCCGGCTCGGCCGCCATGTTCTTGGCGCTCATCACCGCGGTGGCCCTCCGGCGGAAACGATCGCCGTACCTGTTTGTCGGCTGGCTGTGGTTTTTGATCACGCTGTTGCCCGTGATCGGCCTGGTGCAGCTTGGCCGGCAGGCGGTCGCCGACCGGTACATGTACCTGCCGATGATCGGGTTGCTTTGCGCCGTGTGCTTTGGCGTGAAGGAAATCGTCAACCGGGCCGCCTGGCTCAGGCCCATCGCGTCGGCGACGGCGACGATTTGCCTTGCGCTTTGCGCCGCGCTGACCATCCGGCAGGTGTCCGTCTGGCACGATAGCGTGACGGCCTGGCGGCGCGTTCTGTCGCTCACGCCGCCCGACCTCTTATCGTGCAACAACTACGCTCTTGCGCTCGAACGCGACGGCCGGAACGACGAGGCCGAGCGCTGGCTTCGCCAGGTCCTGGCGATCGATCCAAACGCGTTTAAGCCTAACTGCAACCTGGCCGTGCTCCTGGCAAGCACCGGGCGACAAGACGAGGCCGCGCGGCACTTTGAGATCGCCCTGCAAGCCAACCCCAACGACCCGGCGCTTTGGGAGAATTTCGGTATGGTCGAGGAGGATCGAGGCCGATTCGCGGCCGCGCTGGAGTATTATGAAATGGCGGCCCGCTTTGATCCGCCGTCGCCGACGGTCATGCAGCGCCTGTTTCGAGTCCGCGAGCGGTTGCAAAACCACGCCGAAAATGGCAACCTGCCTTGATGCGAGGGCTGGGGCGCATTTGCGGGTCCTTTGCCCCCGGGCGATGGGGCGTCGATTTCGCGGGCCGCCCCGCTCCGGTCCGTATCCAGCCACGCCGTTATCTTATGCACGAATTTCGTCCGCTAAAAATCGGCAGCCTCGACGTCGGATTTCCGGTGGTGCAGGCGGCGCTGTCGGGCTACAGCGATATGGCCATGCGCATCGTGGCGCGTCGACTGGGGGCCTCCTACGCACTATGTGAGGTCATGCTCGACCGTCTGGTGCTTCAGGGCGGCAAGAAGGCTCGCCGCAAGTGGGCACGGCTGGCCGAGGAGGAGCACCCCGTCGGCGGGCAACTCATGGGGAGCGATCCGGCCGAGTTCGGCCCTGCCGCCGCGGAATTGGCCGCCGCGGGCTTCGACGCCATCGACATCAACTTCGGCTGTCCGGTCAAGAAGGTTCTTGGCCGCTGCCGCGGCGGTTTCTTGCTCAGCCAACCGGCGACGGCCCTAGAGATTGTGTCGCGGGTGCGCGAGTCGGTTCCTCCTGAAAAACCGGTAACGGTCAAGATGCGCCGCGGCATGGACGACACGCCGCAGAGCCGCGACAACTTCTTCACGATCTTCGATGGGGCCTTTGCATTAGGCGTGGCGGCCGTCACCGTGCATGGGCGAACCGTCGAACAGCGCTACGTCGGCCCCAGCCGCTGGGAGTTTCTGGCCGAGGTCAAACGACACGCCGGCGCGCAGACCGTGCTCGGCAGCGGCGATCTTTTTACGCCGCACGACTGTCTGCGAATGATTGCGGAGACGGGCGTCGACGGCGTGACCGTGGCCCGGGGGGCCATCGGCAACCCTTGGATTTTCACGCAAACTCGGGCGCTGGCTGCTGGCCAGCCCCTTCCTGATCCACCCAGCTTGCACCAGCAGCGTGAGGTGATTCGAGAACACTACCGTCTGGCGGAGGAGATTTACGGCCCCGAAACGGCCGGACGGCAGATGCGGAAATTCGGCATCAAGTATGCCCGGCTTCATCCCCGCAGCGAGGAGGTACGCGACGCTTTCATTTCGGTGCGCGTCCCCGCTGACTGGCTGGCCGTCCTCGAACAGTGGTACTCCGAAGATTTGCCCGGCCGGTTTCCTGACGCCGAAGCGGTTTGTGAGGAGCAGAACTGCGTTGAAGCGGCGTGAAAGCCGAACGTCGTCCTCGGATAGTCTCTTAGTACAGGTCGGTGGTGGTCTCGGTCCAGCCGACGATGGGCGTGTTGGGACCGGTGACGAAGATTTCGACGCGCCGATTCCCTTGCCGGTCAGCCGCCGACGGGTTTGACGCGATCGGCTGGTGTTCGCCGAAGGCGGTCACACCGAGTTGATCCTCGCGCACTCCGCGCGATTGGAGGAATTCCAAGACGGCTAATGCCCGCGCGGTGGCCAGATGCCAGTTGTCCGGGTAAGGATCTCGCGTTTCGCGTTTGCCGATCCGCCGATTATCGGTGTGGCCCACTACGGTGACCCTCAACTCGCGGGCCTCAGGTGATTTAAGCAGGTCGGCAAATTCGTCGAGCATCGGCTCCGCCTCGGCGCGGATCTCCGCTTTCCCGCTATCAAAGAGGAAATCTGCGTCGAACCTGCTGGCGCCGGTTTGGGGGTCGAATTTGAGCCCCGGGTGCTGCCGCGAGAGCTGCCCGAGCCGTTTGTTGAGAGTGGCCGGCATGCCCAAGCCGCGAGGGGGCGCGGAGCCGGGTCGCGCCAGTCGGCCGTCTTCTTCCATAACCGCCAGCTCCTCCTCGGTCTGCTTCACCTGGTCTTCCAACCGGCGGCTGTGGGTGCGCAGGTTCTCGTTCTCGGCTAGCAGGGCATTCTTCTGTTCGACCAGCGTACGGTTGTGCGCTTCGGCCGCATCGAGATGAGTTTTGGGGACGAGCTGGCAGCCGGCGGTCAGCGTCAACAGCGCAATCGCGCCCAGTGCGGTCCGCGCGGCGAACATGATTCGACTCCTTTCGAATCGGTCCTTGTTGAGAAGATTCTTGCTAAGAAACTGTGGCGAAGAGACCGTCGGCGTGCGTCACTTCGGCAGGACTTGATCCATGATCCAACTGTTGGCCGTGTAGGCGCCGTCCCAGCTCCAGATGTTGCGCATCAGGTCGAAGGTCATCATGCCGGTGAGCGAAAGAACGATCACCGAAAGCGTGAGCATCGTCATGGCCAGGATGCCGAAGGGGGCTTCGCGCCCCGGCGCCATCACCATACCCGGTGCGGCCAGCGAAGGGGCCGCGGCCACGCCCAACCCGGCCGCCCCCAGTCCCAGGTCGGCCATGCCGCCCTCCTCGGCGGGCTCCAGCAGGGCGGCACCTGCGTCGGGCGGACCCATGACGGTGGGGCTGGCGTCCTCGAAATCGGTGTCGGAGTCGAGAGCGATCACTTGCGAGCCGCTGTCCTGCGATTCGTCGTCCATCGACTCTTCCAGCGGCGTGAGCAGGAACTCGTCTTCGCTTTGCAGTTCCATCACCGCGTCGGAATCGAAATCCGCGCTGTCGCCCAGCGTACCGCTCGAATCGCCGCTCGAGTCGCTGCTCAGATCAAACGACGACTCATCGTCGGCCGAGCTGAGCTCGAGCGGTTCTTCCAGCGAAATGCCGCTGTCGCTGGGGTCGATCAGGTTGATGCCGCTATCGCCCGGACTGATCGTGATGTCGCTGCCGGGCCCCGAACTGGGGCCGGGCTCTTCGGCCAGGCGAATCGAAGAACTGCCGCCCGAGTCTTGCAGTTGGAAGACGTCGTCATCCGAGCTGCCGAGCGTCAGGTCGCTGCCGGGAGCGCCACCGACGATCTTGCCGGAGCTTCCCCCCGTGACAAACACGGACTCGCTCCCCGCGCCCAGGACGTCGCTTCCGACCCCCTCGCCCACGGTCTGCTCGGTCATCAATGTGAGGTCGCTGCCCGGGCCCTTCTTGCTGCCGGAACCCCCTTCGCTGAGGTCGAGCGGCAGCACGCTGGAGTCGCCGACGGGCAGAACGTCGCTACCGGCGGCGTCTCTTTCACCCGCCAGACGGATGCTGACGGAACTCTCGGCGGAGCCCGGTTCCTTGGGCTTGGAGATGACGGTGCTCGAACCTCCCACCACCTCGATGCTGCTGCCGGCGAGCCTGATGTCGCTGTCTTCCGACGACACCGGGCCTACGGGTGCGCCGATTACCGTGCTTGAGCTGCCGGCGGCGCCCCCTGCGTCACCCTCGCTCAACAGGACGATGTCGTCGCCTTCGTCGTCGGAATCACCGATGTCCACCGGCAGGCTGGACGAGTCGCTCGCGGGGCGGGGGCCTCGCTCGGCCCGTTCCTGGGCGAGCCTCTCCACGTCCTCGGGCTTGAATTTCCAGCTCGCACCATCGCGATAACCGTAGATTTCGCGGTTCTCACGCATGGCGTTGAGGTCGTCGGGCGAGACGCCAAGCGTTTTTGCGGCTTCTTCGAGTGGAATCAGTTTGCGGGCCATCACGGATCTCCCGACCTCGGCTCCCGGCTTTCACGCGGATGGCCAACTACACGGCTGTCGAACGAGTCAGCGTCGAGTTGGCGCGGCCTCGAGCGGCGCGCGGGGGCCACCGGAAATCCGGCGGCGAGGTCAACGGCGTTGTAGGTTCGGTGTGACTTGTGAGCGCACCTCCCGCGGCAGCGGGCTGGTGGCGTTAAACTCCTCCATTTGCAGGTCCCACTCGAACTTTCGCACGCTTTTCAGCTCGATCTCGCCCGTCAGCGTCTTGACATGATAGACGGCTATCGTCCGTGACTTCGCATCGACGACCATCAACCGTTCCGCTCGTTCACCCGCCGCACCTTGCTCATCCGCGGCGGCCGAGAGAACGATGAGATCGGACGATTCGCTCCCTTCGTGCGTGTTCGTGCGCTGGGTCGCGAAACGCTGCGCCAAAGCCTCGCCCGACGGGGAGGGGCTTTGGAGAGCGAAAACGACCAGACCTGCACCAACAAGAGCGCCCACCATCGCCAACTTCATGGTTCACCTCAGGCCGTTGAGACGATGGGAAAGGGGCTCGAACTTCATTCTAAGAGCCCGGCTTCCCAATGCAAGGAAAATACGCAAGTGCCGAACAGGATGTGGTCTCGGCACACAAAACGACGTGGGCGGGGAGTGTATCGGCCGATACTGCGGGGGGCAAGGTCAGGTTGGACAGGGCTGGGGCCCCCAGGTGCCCCCGGCTGGTGGATATGCCCTCCCTGTGCGCGTTCCGCGCTAGGCCGCCTTTTGCGCCGCGGCCTGGTGCCAATTCCAGGTCTTTTGAATTCCCTCCTCGGGCGCAAGCAGCGGACGCCAGCCGGTAAGTGCGATCGTGTGGGTCATGTCGGCCACCCATTCGGCCGGCTCGTCCGGGCGGCTTGGCTGGGCACCGAAATCCGCCGAAAGTCGTCCTCCGGTGCAGATTCGCAACACGATCTCGACCATGCCGCGGACCGTCTGCCGGCGGCCCGTCCCCGCGTGCAGAATCTGCCCACGGGCGCCGACGCACTCGGCTGCGCGTTTCAACAGGGCGACGCAGTCGTCGACGTGGATGAAATCTCGCGGTTGCCGGCCGTCGGTTAGTTGCGGCCTCTGACCCCGCAGGCAGCAGTTCATCAGATAGGGGATCAAGCGGCTGGGGTCTTCCCACGGTCCGTAGGCAGAAAAGATGCGCACCGTCGTCACCGGGCGTCCCTTGTACGACTCGGCCTGCACGAGCAGGGTTGAGGCCGCCTTGGACACCGCGTAGTCGGTTCTCGGTCGGAGCGGGTCATCCTCGCGGATTGGACGAAGATGGTGGCCGTACTCGGACGAGCTGCCGACGTTTACGAGCATTTGATAGTCGTGGCCAGCGAGCGCCTCAAGCAGGTTGCAGGTTCCCGTGAGGTTGCTGGCGAAGACCGCTGCGCGATCGTGTTTGCCGGCCAGCGTGCCATGGGCGGCCAGGTGGTAGATCACCTCGGGGCGACAGGCGTCCACGGCGCGGCGCAGGGCCGGCAGATCGCGCAAGTCGGCCTCGTGGGCCGCGTACTCCCCGGTCAGCCCGGCCAGCCGCCAGCGCGGCGACTCCGTCCGCAGAACGACGTGAACTTCGCGGCCGCTGGCGACCAAGTCCCTCGTCAGGCACGCGCCCACGAAACCGCTGGCGCCGGTGATCAGAACACGTTGGCGGGTCATATAGGTGGTTGATGCCTGGCTTTCTTAAAAAACCGACGCCTGGGGTAGCCCCGGCGCCGCGTGAGGGGACGAGTTGGAAGCGGCCCGCGAGCACTCCTCTTCACGCCGCCAGCGATAGCGTTTTTTTCGCTAGCACATCCCACGCGAACCGACGGCGCAGGTCCTCCTGGTCGATGGCAATCGGCCGCGCGGCCACCATCTGCCGATAGGCCTCGTCGAGCGTGGCTACGTCACAAGGATCGAAGTAAAAGACGCCGGCCCCCTCGAACTCGGTCAACGAGCTGTTGTAGCTGGAGAGAACCGGCGCGTCGTGCAGCAGTGAATCGAGGACGGGAAAGCCGAAGCCCTCGTAGAGCGAGGGGTAGACCGTAAAGGTCACCTCGCGGTAGAGCCGGCACAATTCGGCGTCGGAGACCATCCCCAGGAATTTCACCCGCTCAAATCGCGGGTTCTCACGCATGGCTTGCGGTCCTTCCCACAGCCACCCCTCGGGGCCGGCCCACCAGAGCTCGAAGTCGTCGGGCAAGACACTCGTGTTCAAAAACCATTCCAGCAGAAAGTCACCGTTTTTTCGCGGCTCGCGCGTGGCGACGATGAGCATGGCGTTCGACTGTCTCACCACGTGCTCGGTGTGGGCGTGCTCAGCCACGCATTGGCTCGGTCCCGGATATGCGACCTCGATATCGGTTTCGCGGATGGCGCTCAGCCAGACGGCGTCGGCCTTGGTGCAATGCGAGATGGCCACCACCTTCTCGCTCCGCGCAGTCGCGGCCAACTGTCTGTAAAAACCCTCCCGCAGCCAGGCCAGGTGCGTCCAGGGGACGACCAGCGGCGTGAAGTCGTAAAGGATGCCGATCTCGCGGCCAAAATGTCGTTCGCATGGCCGCGTCCAGGTGTAGATCCCCGTGTGGCGCCGAGCATCGTCCTCATCGTAGGGTTGCTTGGGATGCTGGCAGAGCTCCGTCACCCAGTCTGCAAGGTTGTCGTCGGCCTGAGCGACCTCGCCCACGCCAAGTTCGATCTGCTGGCCGCGCATTAGGTCGCAGTTCAACTCGTGGACGACTTGGGTTCGCGGGTCGAGGAACGTCGTCAGCCGCAAAGGAGCGAGCCGGTTGAGGGCCTGGACGAGCCGGCAGGAAAAGCGGCCGATCCCGGTTAGCCTGGGAACGAGCAGGGGAAAGATTTCGACATAGATCGGCGCCGTCATAGGGGCGGTAAGTTAGATAAACGTCCCGCGAGGGTCAATCGAAGATCAGAGCGATTTCTGTAAAGTACTCCCTCCAGTCCATCCGATAACGCTGCCAACTTCCCGAGGCAGATCAAGGATGATCTCGGATGCGGATTCTTCTCGACGGGGCGCCGATGCTGGGACGCGTAACGGGCATCGGGCAATACGGACTCTCGCTGCTTAAGGGGCTCGTTGCCCTCTCGAGCGAGCGGTCGCCGTCGAGTGGGGCGGGGCTGGAAGCAATCGGCGTCTTTGACGGCCGGGAGGTCCTCACGCCGGATGCATTCGTGTCTCGCCTTTCGCACCAGGCCGCCGTGGGGCGCAACCAGCGGCTGAAGTCGATGATCCGGAGAATCTGGCCAAGCTGCCGCGATTGGGCCGATCGCGTGCGGCGATTTCATTTGTCGCGCCAGACGCGCGGAGCCTGCTGGGACGTATTTCACGAACCCAACTTCGTTTCGCCCCAGTATGCGCTTCCGCTGGTGACCACGGTTCACGACATGAGCTACCTGCGATATCCGCAGTTCTTGCCCAAAGACCGCCTTGCCTGGCTGCGGCGGAAGATGGGGCAGACGCTGGCGCGCTCCCGCGTCATTTTGACCGACAGTCACTTTACTCGCCGCGAGCTGCTCGACCTATGTCCGGCCGTGGAGCCGCAACGCGTGGTCGTTACGCAGCTTGGCGTCGACTTCGACTACTACTCGGACCCGGCGCACGATGAACGGGTTGATGACGTACGGCGGCGCCTCCGGCTGCCCGAACGGTTTGTCCTGTTTTTGGGGACGCTCGAGCCGCGGAAGAATCTGCAGGGTTTGATTGCGGCTTATGGCTTGCTGCCTTCCGGCTTGCAGAAGTCGTATCCGCTGGTGCTGGCCGGCATGCCGGGCTGGAACCAGGCTTATTTCCGCCGCGAGATGGGCGAACTGCGCCGCCGCGGAGTTCTGCACGAGGTTGGCTATGTGGCGCAGGAGGATGTGCCGGCGCTGATGCGGGCCGCGAGTGTGTTCTGTTTTCCCAGTTTCTATGAAGGTTTTGGGTTGCCGCCCCTGGAGGCCGCCGCCTGCGGCACTCCGGTCGTTTCCAGCCTCGCGGCCTCTCTGCCGGAAGTGCTCGGAGAGGCGGCCGTTTACGTGAATCCGAATTCCCCTCAAGACATCGCCGCAGGACTGGAGCGTACGCTCGATAGCGACTCACTGCGGGAGCGCCTTAAGGTGGCCGGAAAAGTGCGGGCGGCCCTATTTCGTTGGGACGATTGCGCGACGAGGACCGTACAAGCGTATCGAATTGCAGCCTAATGGAAAGGTGACCAAAGCGTGGCAATCACGTCAGGCGTTCAAGGTGCGGTTCGGCCATCGGGCCCTCATTTCCGCTTGCCCGCTAGGGGGGGCGTCCGGACCGTCGAGGATGTGATCGCCCTCGACCCCTGCCCGGTGCTGGCGTTGGGCATCGGGGCGATTGCCAAGCGGGCCGTCGACTTTACCGGCTCGCTCGCGCTGCTGGCGTTGTTCGGTATTCCCATGCTGGTGGTGGCGCTCGCGGTGCGGCTAACCAGCGCCGGGCCGGCGATCTACACCCAGGAACGAGTCGGCCGGGGGGGCCGCCGTTTCCTGCTGCTGAAGTTTCGCACCATGCGTGTCGACGCCGAGGCGGGCACCGGCCCCGTCTGGGCGCAAGAACACGACCCCAGGCGGACGGGGTTCGGGGCCTTCCTGCGCCGCTGGAGCATCGACGAGCTGCCGCAACTAGTCAACGTGCTCAAGGGAGAGATGAGCCTGGTGGGGCCACGACCGGAAAGGCCCTATTTCGTCGCCCAGTTCTCCCACGAAATGCCCGACTACATGCAGCGTCACAGCGTGCTGCCCGGCCTGACGGGCTGGGCTCAGCTCAACGGGTTACGAGGCAACACGAGCATCCGAGCACGGCTCGATTTCGACCTGTACTACATCCAGCGCTGGTCGGTATGGTTCGACCTGTTCATCCTCTTCATGACCCCTATCCGCATGCTGGCGGAAAAGAATGCCTACTGATCGAGCCGCGACAGGCTGGCGAAAACGGTACGGCGCGCTCGCGGCGGCCCTGGCGCTGACGGTTTTGTGCCAGGCGTATGTCATCGCCCGCTCGCCAGTGATCGCCAAGGACGGCATCGGCTTCATCCGTATCGCCCGTTCGCTGGCCACCGATCCCGTGGCCACGCTGCGCACGGAAGACCAGCACCCCGGCTACCCGGCGATGGTGCTCGGCGTCGAGCGCTGCTACCGCTGGCTTACCGGCCAAGGGGAGTTCGACTCTTACCTCACCGCCGCGCGACTGGCGGCCTCGGCTTGCGGCCTGCTGGCAACCCTCTTCTTGTGGCTTTTTGCCCGACGGCTGTACGACGACCGGATCGCCAACGTGACCGTGCTGCTGGCGGCCGTCTGGCCCCTGTTTCGGCTGAACGCGGGCGACGGGCTGAGCGACAGCCCGCACGTGATGTTTTATCTCGCCGGGGCCTGGCTGGCGGCCGAAGGGCTGACCCGCGGGCGGGTCGGCTGGATCGTTGCGGCTGGGGCGGCGAGCGGACTCGCCTTCTGGGTGAGGCCCGAGGGGCTCGTCGTCGGCGTGGCGGCCGGACTGGCGTATGCCATCAAATTCGTTCGGCTACGGCGTATCTCGCGGGGGCAAGCGGTCTTCATCGCTTCGGCGGCGGCCGGCACCGTGCTGGTGATCGTTCCCTACGTGCTGCTGGCGGGCAAAATCACGAGCAAAAAACTCCCCTTTCAGCGGCCCGTTTCGCCGCACGCCCAAGTTTTCGCCGCGGTCACGCCAACCGCAGGCCTGATTGCCGAACCGCCCCCCGGCGGCACCTTGCCCGACGAATTCGATCACCCGCCCACGCTGCTGGGGACGCTGGCGATGGGGCTGTTTGAGCTTGCTCGCGAACTGGCACAGGGCTTTTATTATCTCGCCCTGATTCCCCTCGGCGCGGGGACGTTTGCCCCTTCGCGGCCCCGGCCGAACCGGTCCGTCGTCCTGCTGCACGTCCTGTTGATGAACGGCCAGGGCGCGCTTCTCTTGTTGCTTTACCTGACGGCCGGCTACATCAGCCATCGGCACGTACTGCCGCTGGTAGCCCTGATGCTCCCGACAGCCGCGGCCGGCACAGTCTGGCTGGCGGAGGAAGCGTCTCGCAGGATAAAGTTCGCCGGCTCGCCCCGGCGGGCCCTGGCCATCGGAGTCTGCATCTTCTACGTCGGATTACTGCCCAAGTGCCTAAAACCGCTGCACGAGGTCTACCTGCCGATTCTGCAAGCCGCCCAATGGGTGAAGACGCAGGCCAAGCCGGGAGACAACGTCTTGTCCACGTCGGGCTACGTGAGATTCTACACCGAGCTGCCCGGCATCCTGGTCGGTTGCGAAGCCCCAAATCTTGAGATGGGCCTTGCCTTCTCCGCCGACAAACCCTGGTCGTTCGTCGTGTTGGAAGTCGACGAGCGGTCGTTCGATCGCGGGCGTCTGTGCGGGCCAACCGGCCAATACGAGCAGGTTCTCGAACTACCGGCTCACTCGCGCAAGCCGTGGGCGAAAGTGCTGGTGTTCCGGGCTCACTCGAACAGCTCGGTCAACTTGTCGAGCAACGACGGGCCGCGATCCGAGTCTTCGTCTTCGTCGTTGCGGTGAGAGGACGACTTCTTGTGACGGTCGTCGGTGTCCTTGCCTGGTCGGGCGAACAGCCCCGGCAAGGGGTTGGCGATGGTGAATTCCTTCTCGTCCTTTTCCTCGTCGCCCTCTGATTTGCGGTCGTAGCTTCTGCCGGAGGCCGGCAGCGCGTCGATCTCAAAGCGCGCTTCCAGGTTTTTCCGCGACTTGGCCTGCTGCAGCATCTGAACCACGTCGGGATAGTTTCCGTTGAGGGCCACGACGGCCCGAATGACGTCGTCGAGTTTCGTGGAGACGACTCGCTTCTGCTCATCCCCCACCTCGATGCGGCTGATCGTAATTTCGTCGCCGCCGCGGGAAATGATCTGGATATCTTTGCCTGCTTCAAGCATCAGGGGCGTGAGTAGCCGCTGATCGGGCCCGAAAACGACCACCTCGGCGCGGAAGCTGCGCGTGACGTGGACCATGGGCGGGCCTTTAGTTTCGAGGAGATGATAGCTGAACTGGCCATTCATGTTCTCGCCGCGAACCAGGGCGTCCTGGCCGTTCATCGCCCACAGCGCGCGGAAAGCTCCGTAACGCGTTTCGGCGCTGGACAAGTCGAGCAGGTCGCGCAGCGCCTCGTAGGCCGTGTAGTCGTCCATGGCGCTGAGCGCCGTCAAGGCGTAGGCACGGAAAGCCGGATGCCGCGAGGCTTCGGCCAAGGGCATGACGGCCGCGCTCTCGTCAAGGTAGGCCAGCGCCTCGGCGGCGTAGAACCGAACCTCCGGATCGCTGGCGGACGCCCCCTTGAGAAGCGCCGTGATCCCTTCCTTGCCGAGCGCCTCCAGCTTGATCGCCGCCGTGGCCGCCGTGATCGGGTCGAGAAGCTGCCGCTCGAGCAGCGCCAGCCGCGCGATCCGTTGCGAGTCGGTCTCCCTGATCGGCAGGGCGCGGATCACTCGCATGTAGCGCTCGACGTTGTCCTTGTAGCGCGGGTGGACGATGATTTCGATGTATTTGTCGGTTTCGGGCGTGGCCACCCCCCGCTTGATCCCAGCGTCAAACGAGTGAAAACGCTGGTTGATGGCGTTGCCGATCTGGGCGCTGGTCAGGATGTTTTCGCGCAGACGGTCGTGGTCGTGCCTCAGAGCCAGGCCCAGCTTGCGCGACTCGGTGGCCACACCTCCCCCCAACACGCGCCCGCGTGTCAGCTTGAGCCGGTCGCGTTCGCCCTCCGCCGAGGGATCGACCAGCACGGCCCCTTCGGCCAGAGCCAGGATTTTTCCTTCGAGGATCTGGTTCTTGACGGCGGCAAACTGCTTCAGGCGCGTTTCCATGAGCCAGCCGCCGCGCAGGCTCGTGCACTCGCTACGAGTCGCGCAGCGCAGCTCGACGTCGAAGTGGTCTCCCTTCTGGATGCCCGGCCGCAGGTAGGCACGGATCAGCACGAGTTCGGTTTCCTTCGACGCCAGCAGCTTGTTGGGGTAGGCCACCCCGCGCTTCTCCATTTCGTCGAGGAGGTACGCCCGTTCCTGAGAATTCGCAGGGTCGCTGCCGGTGTCGGGCAGCCCCGTGACGAGGCCCACGGCCTCGACGGTCAGCGGGAAACCGCCCACCGCCTGAGCGTAATCGCCCACGAGACGAATGCCCGAAATAATCGGGTCTTCAGTTTCCTCGGGACTCTGTGATCGAAAGATGGGGGGCAGGGCGCAGCCAGCCGCGGCAAGCCCGGCCGTCGTCAACCCCGCAGCCAGGCCCAGGAAGAGGCGTCGATCGGCTTGAAACGACGGTTGCCTCGTCCGGTCGGTCCATTTCGGCGTCATGCCAGTCGCGCTCCGAAGGATGTCGCCGCCGGTAGGATCGGGCACGCCAGCGCGGGCTGGCGGTCGAGCCCAAGGAGGGACATGAAGCAGGGAAGTGCAGGGAGGGGAAGGTAATCGGCCGAGAACAATAGTCGCTTGGGTATCACCGGTCAAGAGCGGTGAACGCGGTGAAGTGACTCAGCGACGTATAACATGCCGGGCGAGAGACGCCCGCACCACGATGCGCGGTTTTCGGACAGGTTCTTAGCCTGTCATGAGGTGCCGGGGCTGTTTTGGCCCAGCAACCGGAGATGCGGCAGGGCGACGATGTTCTGGTTTTTGTGGCACACCAGCGGCATGACGCCGGCGTCAAAAATGGCCCGGGCCCCCCGATCGGTCAATCTTCCTTCGGCACACGACATCATCTCCGAGTGGCCGGCCTCCTTGTAGATGTAAACCGGCAGGTCTTCGAGTTCGCCGCCAGGCCCCGCGAATACGGCGGAACGGCCCTCCTGGGCGAAACATCGACCAGCCACAATCGCGCAGGCCAGCGCGGGATTGCCCCACAAAAAATCTTCGCTTTGCCGCGGATCCGTCACTTCCTCAAAAGCGAACTCCTCGATTGGATCGCTGGCGTTGCCATACGGCGCGCGAAGAAGAATCCGTGGCATCGCCAGGCCGAGCCAGGCGGCCACCGGGCTGCCACGAAGGGCTTGCCACCGTTTTAGGTTCTCCGCGCCGACCGCCCAGGAGGACGGTTCGGGTAGGTCGGAGATCTTCTGGCAGCCTATCATCTCCGGGCAGGCGGCCGCCACAAACGGCCCGCCCGCGTGCGACGCGATGGCACCCATCACTGCCAGCAACTTCATGTCGTCTGGCCGGGGACCGAACGTATAGTCGCCCACGAGCAGGGGCCACGGCTCTTCGCCAAACTCGCTCGCGGGGTCGTCCACCAACAGCCTGAAAACGGCCGAGGTTCGTACATCGTCTCCTGCTCGCTCGATGTCGGCCGCCAGTTCGCTCTTGGTAACGTCGAGCAGGAAAACATGCGGCGCGTCGTCTCCCGTCAGGCTGCGAACAAGCCAGACGAGCCCCCGCCAGGCCGCTTCGATCGTCTGAAACGGCCGGTCGTGCAGCACGCGCCGCATCAAACTGGCGATTGCCTCGTCGATCGAGTTCAGATAAGCGTTCTGCGACGGATCGGCAGCCGGCACAAGATGGGGCGCCACAATCTGGTTAATCCACTCGTGGAAGTCATCGGCCGCCTGGCCGGGTCTTGCCGACGCTGCTCGATCGGAGGCTCCGGGAAGCAGGCCCAACGCGACGACGTCGTTCGCGCTCCCCGACGGCGCCGGAGGCTCGTCGGCATCCTGAGGCGCGGTCACCGGCGTTATCGCGTGCAGCGCCTCCGCTGCCTCATGAAACGTTTTTGGGTCGAGCAGCCTCCGCCGCAAATCTCGCAAGGCCGCAAAGACCGGCAGCGTCCGGTAGAGGTGGTCGGGATGAAATTCATCGAGGCTACGGAATTCTACGATTGCCGCCTCGCGGCTCGGTCCGGCCGCCGGACAGGCCACGCACGGAGCGAGGCGCGACAGGACCTCGTCAAAGTTGTCGACATCGATTCGCAAGGGGCGGCGCTCGGCGAGCGGCCGCGATCTTTCGCGGGCGTCCCCAGAAAAATCGCCCAGCACCAGAATCCGCGTGCCGCCGTTGGGGCGACCACGATCCGCCGCTTGCGGCTGCGGTTTGCCGAAGGAGAACGAGAGGTCGATATGGCCCGACACGAACTGCTCCAGAAAAGGGTTTGGCCCGCCCGCGGTCTTTTGAGCCCCGCCTTATATGTTATCGGTCCTTACGCTCGACTCCCAGATACGCTTCGATCACCGCCGGATCGCGGCGAACCGTATCCGGTTTTCCCTCTGCAATCTTGCGGCCGTAGTCGAGTACGACGACGTGATCGGAGACGCCCATCACCAGATCCATCTCATGCTCGATCAAGACCACGGTCACGCCCGACAAGCGTATCTGCCGAACTAGCTGCATCAGTGCGGCCGTCTCGGTGGTGTTCATGCCGGCCGCCGGCTCATCGAGCAGCAGCAGCCGGGGGCGGAGGGCCAGGGCGCGGGCGATCTCCAGCCGGCGGGCGTCGCCGTACGCCAGGTCCCCCGCGGCCCGGTCCGCCAACGAGCTCAGGCCGACCAGATCGAGCAGCCGACTCGCCTCGGCCGGCGCTCGGGACGCCTCCAAGGCGACGACCACGTTCTCCAGCACGGTCATCCGTTTGAAGAGGCGCAAGTTCTGGAAGGTTCGAGCCACGCCGGCTGCGGCCACAATTTCGGCCGTCCATCGGGCTCGGGTGGAGACGGAGAGCATGCCGAACGCCCCGACGGCAAACCCGCCGAATAAAGCGACGGGCACCCACCGCCTCCGCCGAAGACGATCCTGGTTGACTTCCGCCAGCCGCTCGCGCTTAAGCGAGTCCAGCGAAGGATCGGCGGCCTCGCCTCGGCCGTTCCTCTCTGACTCCAACTTCAGTTCGGACTCAAAAACCACCCGCAACCGCCCGGCATCGTCACGCGAGCTGGCGGTGGCCAGCGGCTCTCGGCCGTCGGGTGTGACCACGGCCCACCGCCCCTCTCCCTGGCGTTCCACGGCGAGCTCGCCTCGGAAATACGCCAGCGCCCCCGCGACCATTTCTCCATACGTGAAAGGACCCCCGGAAAAACTCATGGGCCGGCGGATGGCGGCCCGCCAAAGTCCGTTCACGTTGCACGCCAGGCAGGCCGCCAAGCACGCGGTCACCAAGCCGACCAAAACGGCCGCCAGCCCCGAGCGCCAACCGAGTTTGCGGCGCGCGTCGCGGCCGGCGAACAAGATTTCTCCTTTGGTGGGGCGCAGGACGCCGCTGACGCAGTTGAACAGCGTGGTCTTTCCCGCGCCGTTGGGCCCGATAATCGAACAGATCTGGCCGCCCGCCACCGCCAGGTCGACGGAGTTCAGCGCCGTCAAACCGCCGAACCGCATCGAAAGTCCGCGGATCTCGAGGAGGGGCGGTTGGGTTTGGTCGGTCATTATTGATCCGCGGAACCTAATCGCTTTGTTTGACACGTTCATCATACCGCGCGAGAATTAGGTCAGGGGTTTTCGAGTGCGACGTGCGCATCGTTTGACCCGGAGCCGACGGCGACGGCGGGGTTGGCGCGGAGTGCCGGCCCGAGTCTACAATTCGGGCCCGCTGGTTAGTTCCAACCGCGCGGTCGCCGTTGGTTCCCGGTTAAGCGACCGGAGCGTAAAATGCGGGACTCTTGAACTGGAAGCGGCCCGTCGGCTTCTCGTTGGAACAGGTCAACCTCATGTCTCTTCGCCATCTGATCCGTGCGATTCTGAGCGCCGCCGCCTTCTGCCTCCTCTTCCAGCGAGTTGAGTTGCTCGCAGGAGCCGAGCCGAACGACCCGCCGGCTGGCCGGGAGACCGAGTTCGAACCCGAGTCAAAGGCCAAGGCCGGGCCGGCCAAAAAGCCAAGGGCCAAAGCCGACAGCGCGATCGACAAAGAGTTTCGCACCGCCCAGCGGAGCGCCTTGAGCCAGATGAAGAGCAAGAAGATCGACCTGCGGGCCGAAGCTTTCGAGAAGCTAAAAGATTACCCTACGGCCGACTGCGCAAAGCTGCTGGTGCTGCAAGGCATGACGAGCCCCTACGAAGACGTGCGGAAGCAAGCCTATGCCACGCTGACGTCTTTCCGCGATAGCGAGGATGTCTGCAACTACCTGCTCGCTAGTGTCGAGAAGGACTCGTCGCGCGGCACGCCCAATGAGACGACCTGCGCGCTGTTCGCCGTGCCCTTGGCCTCCGAATCGCCCGAGATCGAGAAGCGAGCCTTTGACCTGTTCGACAAAGCCGCGGGCCAGCGCCGGGGCGGGATGCTGATGCTGGTGTCGATGATCGACCAGTTGGGGGCCGTGGATGACGCGGATAACGTGCCGACGCTGGTAAGGATCTCGAAACGGCCTATCTTCAACCAGCAGTTCGGCATCCGCCGGTCGGTGGTGCAGGCGCTCACCAAGATCACCGAGAAGAGCGCCGTCGACGCGCTGGTCGAGATTTTGGGCAAAGCGGAGGGCGAAGTGCGGGTCGACATCGTACAGCATCTCTCGGGCATCAGCGGCCAGAGGTTCGGCGTCGACCCGGCCGCCTGGGATACCTGGTGGAAGGCCAACCGCAAGAACTTCAAGTTCCCTGGCCTGGCGGCGCGGGCGGCCAACCGGGCGGAAGCGATCCAGGGGAGGTCGATGTACTACGGGCTGCCGATCTACGCGGCTAGATTGCTATTCGTGATCGACACGTCGAAGAGCATGCACGGCGAGCGCATCTACGCCGCTAAACGCGAACTGATTAGCGCCATCAACGCCTTGCCCGACGGGGTCTATTTCGACGTCCTTGCCTTCGACCGCGGCGTCCGCCCCTGGCAGCGCAAGCTGGCGATCGCTTCGGCCGAGAACAAAAAGAAGGCTACGGGCTGGGTAGGTGGCATCTCGGACTCCGATTTGGGTCCCGCGACGGCCTCTTACGATGCCCTGGAGGCGGCCCTCGACTTCGACACCGAGTCGGTCTTTTTCCTGACCGACGGCAAGCCGGCGGGTGGCAAGATCGACAATCCCATCGAGATCGTTGAGGTGATATCCCGGCTGAATTTCACACGCCGGATCACAATTAACGCCATCGGCATCGGCGTCGGCCCGGCGTTGCCCACCAATCTGTTCCACGAATTCTTGAGCACACTCGCCGAACGCAACTACGGAGAGTACAAGCCCGTGAATCAGTGACGGCACCGGGCAGTCAAACTTCCGTCCCCCGCTTCCGCGGCGATCCCCCAGAGCGCAACAATCAAAAATCGCAAGCGGCGAGCGCGATGCCGCTTAACGTCGCTTGCGCCTCGCGCCGGGTATCGAGGGAACCGGTGAAATAACCACGTTCGTGAGACCAGATTTCAATTCTGGCGTTTTATCCGGCGCCGGACCCCTTGACGGCAGTTCGACAAAAGTTAGACTGACTGAAGCTTGATGATACTAAGTCTCAATTAGAGCCTAGTGTCGTCAGCACCCCAGCCCGCCAGCCAGGCCATCCGGCCCCAGCCAGCTAGCCACGCTTTGCTTTTGTCTTTGTGGCACCCGCACTCTGGAGGTCGAAATGCGCCGTTCTGCGTTTACGCTGGTCGAATTGTTGGTGGTTATCGCCGTCATCGGCATTCTGGTCGCCTTGCTGCTCCCGGCCGTGCAGGCGGCTCGGGAGTCGGCCCGACGCACCCAGTGCGTCAACAACCTGAAACAGATGGGCATTGCCCTGGCCAACTACGAATCGGTCTGGCGATACTACCCGCCCAGCATGGTCTGGAACGGCGTCGTGGGAAACAACCTCGACGACTATTCGGCGCAGGCGCGGCTGCTCGAGTACCTCGAGCAGGGAACCATCGGCTCGAGTTTCGGCGCCAACAGCAACGAAGACCAAAAGCTGGTCAACGGCCTGCCGGCCCAAGGCCTGCGCATTCCCGTGTATATGTGCCCCTCGGAGATCAACGACGTGGCAAAACTCAACGCCGACGGGTCGCTGAACTCCTACCCGACGAGCTACGGAGTGAACCTGGGTCCCTGGCTGGTGTTCGATCCCACCGGCAAGACGGAGCCGTCGGGAGCGTTTTACCCGAACAGCCGACTGCGGCCAGCAAACTTTCTTGACGGCCTGAGCAACACGTTGATGGCCGCCGAGGTTAAGTGCTGGTCGCCCTACTACGGCGGCGCGACGGCGCTGGCGGCCACGCCACCTTTGACGCCCGACGCGCTTTGCGTGCTGGGCGCCAGTGGCGCGCCGAAAATGGGGCCCAGCTACACCGACAACAAAGGACACACCGAATGGGGAGACGGAAAGTGCTTTCAGGCGGGCATGACGTCGACCTTCGCTCCCAACACGCGTATCCCCTGCACCTACAACGGCGCCGTTTACGACGTCGACCTGGTGGGCATGACGGAGGGCAAGTCGACGACGGTTCCCACCTATGCCGCGATTACGGCGCGCAGCTACCATCCCGCGGCGGTGAACGCCGTGCTGATGGATGGTTCGGTACGCAGCTTCGCCGACGGTGTCGACTGGATAATCTGGCGGGCCACATCGACCCGTGCCGGCCAGGAGGCGATGCAGTTGCCTGAGTGAGCAGGGTTACCGTCGCACAGAGGATCCTGCCGGAGCAAGTCAGCTCTCGCCAGGACGACCGACCGTGCTTGAAAGCATCACGCCAGTCGTCAGGTGGCACGTGCGGCGGGGTTGAAAGAAGCGGCCTGATGGGGAAAATGGGGCGATGTTGCCGCGCCGCTCCCTCATCGCGTATCTGGCGGTTTTCCTCGTGGTTGCCCACGCGTCGTCTTGCAGCGAGAGTTCGGCGGGGCCTTGCGGGGCGGGTCTCGTGCAGCGCCCGTCATCGCATGGCACGTGGCACGGCGATTCGTTGACATCACGAGGTTTCGCGTCCGCCTTGCTCGCGTCGCCGCTTCACGAGTCGCGGACGCCGGCAAACGTGCAACTCATGCGCACCAGCTTGAGGCCAAGGTGTTCAGGCATGGTGTCATTCTGTTCTTCTCGCGCGCTTGTTGTCTTGCTTTGCGTGTGCCAGGTGTGATTCGCGCCCTTGCGGACGCGTCTTACGGTGCCTTGGCCTTTGCAGAACAGTCCATGGATCGATTCTGCAGCGCATTCTGCAGGAATTCAGCGATCGTTGATAGGGCACGGCGCGGCACCGATGAAACCCTCATCCCTGTTGCACGAATGGTGTGATGCCAAACGAACTGGATATTCTCGTCAAGCTCTCGGTTTGCCTGGTTGCCGCTTTGATCGGCGGCTTTGCCACTCAGCGAATGAAGCTCTCTCCGATCGTGGGTTATCTGCTGGCCGGCATCGCCGTCGGGCCGCAGACGCCGGGATTCGTGGCGGATCAAGCCAACGCCGCTCAATTCGCCGAACTCGGCATCATTCTCTTGATGTTTGGCGTGGGGCTTCATTTCAATTTGCATGACCTGCTGAGCGTGCGTCGCGTAGCGCTGCCCGGCGCGCTTGTGCAGATGTTTCTGGCAGCCCTTCTCGGAACCGCGATGGCCGTCCTGGCGGGATGGGGTTGGGTCGCCGGAATCATGGTTGGGATCTCGGTCTCGGTGGCGAGCACGGTGGTTCTCACGCGAGTTCTCGCCGACAACAACGTGATTCAGACCGAACAGGGGCACATGGCCATTGGTTGGTTGATCGTACAAGACATTTTTACCGTCCTGGTTCTTGTGATTCTTCCCGCGGCCGCGTCGGCACGGAAGACGCAAGAGGGCGGAGCAACAACGATTCTGGCGGCGATAAGCCTGGCAATCCTGAAGATCGTCGTCCTCGTCATCAGCGTTTTGTGGGGTGGAACCAAGGCGATTCCCCGCCTTTTGGAACAGGTGGCTCGCACCCGCACGCGCGAACTGTTTACTCTGACCGTGCTCGCCTTAGCCCTGAGCATGGCAACGGCGGCCGCCTGGCTTTTTGGAGTGTCGATGGCGCTGGGCGCGTTTCTCGCGGGCATGGTGGTGGGGCAATCCGAGGTCAGTCACCAGGCCGCGGCCGACGCTTTGCCCATGCGGGACGCGTTCGCGGTGTTATTTTTCGTCTCGGTGGGCATGCTCTTTGACCCGGTCAACACATGGAACAACCTGGCGCTGTTCGTCGGGTTGCTTGGCGTCATTCTCGTCGCCAGCCCGATCATTGCGTTTGTGGTCGTCTGGCTGCTGGGATACTCGGTCCGTGCGGCCCTGACCATCGCGGTAGGGATCGCGCAAATCGGCGAATTCTCGTTCATCCTGGCGAACCTGGCGTCCGAGCACGAGTTGCTCCCGAGAGAGGGTCAAAGCCTTTTGGTAGCCTGCTCCATCGTTGCCATTGCGCTCAATCCGGTGCTTTTCCGTTGGATTGCCCCGTTTGAGGCGTGGCTGCGACGCCAAGGTGCGCTCTGGAAGTTCCTGAGCCGGCGCGCCGAATCGAGACTGCGGCAGATCCCGGCGGCATCGCTGCCCGCCGAGGCGGAGACATCCGGGCGTTCGCGGGCGATCATCGTCGGATACGGGCCGGTCGGTCAGACCGCATGCGCCATTCTGAAGCAATTTGATGTCACGCCCGTAGTCATCGACCTGAACATCGACACGGTCATGAGGTTGACCGAAGCTGGCGAGCTGAGCGTATACGGAGACGCGACACGCCGCGACATTCTGGAGGCGGCGGGCATTTCCGCTGCGCAATACTTGCTGGTGACAACCCCCGATCCCCACGCACGGACCGTGATTGTCATCGTCGCCAAAGAACTCAACCCGTCCTTGAAGGTCTTTGTGCGCGCGCATTACCTGGGCGAACGTGCCTGGTTACAAGAAATTGGGGCGACCGAGGTCTGCTTTGAAGAGGCCGAAGCGGCGACCGGCCTGGCGGCCCTGTTGCTGCGCGAAATGGGCGCCGACGAAAACCGCATGCAGCAGGAGCTTCGCCGCACCCGTAGCCGGCTGGCGCTTCACGGCGCCGACGAGAATCGCTGACGCGCGGGGAATTGGTCGTTACCCGACCCACTTGGCCAGGACAAACGCCGCACCAGCGGCCACGGCGCCGACGAGCATCGTCTGTAGAGCGCTCCGCCACGGCCGGGCAGTGGTGAACCGGCCCTTGACGTAGCCAAAGATGACCAGCGCCACCAGCGTCAGACCGATCGATCCAATCAGCCCCCACTCGACGGAACCGGCCACCATGTAAGGTGCGAGCGGAACCAATCCGCCACCCGCATACGACAGGGCGATTGTCCAGGCGCTGGTCCGTGCCCGCCGCGGGTCGGGCTCCTCCAACCCCAGCTCAAAACGCATCATGAAGTCGACCCACTTCCTCCGGTCGGCCGACAGTGAGCGGACGATCGGCGTCACGCTCGTTTCGTCGAGCCCGTAGGAGCGAAAAATCTGCGCGATTTCTGCCTCCTCCTCAGCCGGCATCTCCAGCGTCTCGCGTTCCTCCCGCTCGCGTTCCGACGCATAGTGCTCGACGTCGACCCTGGCCGCGAGGTAGCCGCCCAGCCCCATGGCGATCGCCCCGGCCACGATTTCGGCCATCCCCGCCGTGACGACGATGTGCGGATTGCTCACCGCGCCGGACAGTCCCGCGGCAAGGGCGAAGGGGACGGTCAGTCCGTCGGACATTCCGATGACGATGTCACGCACCGTCTCTGAAGCCGTGAAGTGTTGCTCAATATGTCGGATGGGGGGCATTCGCGCTCATAGGGCTGATGATGGGAAGTTGGGGCTGCTGTCAGTTTTTCCGGCGCTTGCCCGCCAGACTAGCCTGGGCACGCCGTGGTGGCGGCCATCGCTGCTCGACGTACTTCTGCGCCGCGGAGCGTCGGCGCTGTCAACCACCCTCCGTCACTGCGCAGGCGGGATCGGCGGTGTGGGCAACGTGGTCGGCGTAGGTGCGGTCACCGGACCTGCGGGGGCGGCGGGAGCGGCGGGAGCCGCCGGCCCGATCGTGGTCGGCGCCGGCCCTCCGGAGACCACGGCCAAATTCGGCAGGGTTCCGCTGTAACGCAGCCCCGTGTAGAAGAAGCCGGCATGAAAGGGCACGACGCGGAAAATGCCCTGGACGAACACCAAGGAGATGACGTTCTCCGCCACGAGAACTCGGCTTTTGGGCACGAGAACCACGTCGGAATCGTTGATCCAGAGCTCGTCGGCCGGGCAGGGCCGCTTGCCGTAGAGGGCGCCACGCAAGTCGACCCGCGTGGCCATCAGCCGCCAGTCGTCGCCGCGGCGAAAGACGACCGTGTTCCAGAGGTTACCGCCGTAATTCCAGCCTCCGGCCAGGGCGATCGCCTGCATGATCGTCGTCGGAGCCACCAACTCGTAACGGCCCGGGTTGCGCACCTCGCCCAGCACGTAAACGTAACGCGGCGCCCGCGTGAGCAACACCGGCGTAATCTCGACGCCGTCGATATGCTCGGCGTAGCGGCGTTCGATTTCGCGCTGAGCTTCTTGAAGTGTGAGTCCCTGCACCGACACCGAATGGACGAGCGGCAACTGCACCGTTCCTTCCGGCGTCACCTTCGCGCGGCGGGCCTGGCCACCTTCGCCATAACGCCGGTCGACTGAAGCCCGCAAGTCTTCAAGGCGAGAGTTGAGCCGTAAGGGCGTCACCGTGACGGTTGGCTCGCGATAGAACTGGCCGTAACGCTCTTCGAGGACCTCGCGAAGCTGCGTCAGCGTGAGCCGCGCGGCGCGAACCTGTCCCACCAGCCGCAGGGTGATCATTCCGTCCGGCTGAATCTCGGCCTCGGTCATCTGCTCGGCGTCCGCCAGCAGCTCCACGCGCACCCGGTCGAACACCTTGAGGCGGTAAGCCCGCGGCGTCGGCTGGCGGGTGAGGCGGAACACGAAGTCGAGCTCGTCGTCGACCCGCAGGCGATACTCGGGCACGTGCGCCAGCCGGGCGTGCCCCACGTACTCGCCCTGGGCGTAGCGCTGCCAGTCGATCGGCCGGGCGTGCGACCAGTTCAGTTCTTCGCAGGAGCCGTTGGCGCAGTCGAGGCCGGCGATCGGATAGGGGGCGGCCGGACCCAGCGCCTGACAGAGCCGGACGGGCCCAGACGGTGCAGCAACGCGGTCCGACGCACCTTCTATCGTGCGGGGCTGCGCATGTTCGTGGTGGGCCGCGAGATGTTGCGTAGCGGCGTAATCCCCCGCGGCGATCATCGCCATCAGGCAGACCAAGGCGCGCACGGCGCAGCGTCGTCGGTTCGATGGTCCATAATCCGGGGCGTCCATTTCGCGTATGACTTGCTGCGGCCGCAGTTTACCCGCTATCGGCATCGGCCATTCGATCGGCCGCGTCGCAGCCAAAACTGCCCGGCCGCGCCCATCGTCGGCCTACAACCTATTTACTCGTTACCTTTTGACTGCATGCGATCGCAAGAGACGGTAAACTCTTCGTAGCTTCCAGGGCCCATAGCCAAATCCCAAATCCCAAATCCCAAGTCCTAAGACCATAACTTGATGAAACTTGGCCTGATCAATTCCGCCTGGGTGCAAGCCGATCAACCGACCGTGTTCGGACTGCGCAAAACCAAGGAAATCGGTTTCGACTCAATCGACATCTTTGTCGACCCCCTGGAGATCGACGTCCGCGAGCGGCGGCTGATCAAGAACGAATGCGACCGGCTTGGCCTGCCCATTGTCTCCCTGGCCTGCGTCGCGGTCGGACTGATCGACTTCAACCCCAGCGTGCGGAAATTCCACGAAGGGCGGGTGCGCGCCTATCTCGATCTGGCGTATGAGTACGAAGCGAAGAACGTCCTCCTGGTGATCGGCGAATACATCTGGAACAAGGAAGTCATCCCGCCCGACGAGCAATGGCGCACCGGCGTCGAGGGGGTGCGGCGGCTGGGCGAGCGGGCGGGCGAGTTGGGACTAGAAATCGTGCTGGAACTGGAGCCGTTTCCCCTTTCACTGGTGAACGACATCGACACGATGGTGCGATTCCTCGACGACGTCGGCCTGGGGTCGGTCAAGGCGAATATCGACATCTCTCACATGGTGCTCTCCAAAGTGCCGCCCGAAGAGCTGCGGCGGCTGAAGGGGCGGGCCGGGCACGTTCACATCTCCGATTGTGACGGCAAAGTGCACGGCGACCTCCCTCCGGGCCGCGGCGTCGTGCCGTTCGAGCCCTATCTGCGTGAGATCAAAGAGCTGGGAATCGACGGCGCGGTCTCGGTGGAACTGGAGTACTCTCCCCAGCCGGAACGGATCGTGGAGTGGATTGAAGAGGCGTACCGCGAGACCGACAAACGGATGCGGGCCGTAGGGTTGCGCTCGTAGCCCCCTCTGCTGCGGCAAAGATCCTCGAGAGACGGTTACAGCCATCAGAGAAACGGAGATCTTAACCCGACTTCCAAGTGTCCGGGCGAGCTCGCCGACGAATGAGGCATCTCCAGCGAAGTACGCCCAACTCAGATTCCGACCGCCCTTGCCCTACCCCTCTTTCAAAGAAGGAGAAGGGACCGCCACCGCGAGATTCCCTCAACCCTTGACAACGGCACCGGGCAACGTGACGATTCTCTCGGAGGATCCTTTTAGATGACGCCGCTCTTCGCCGCCGATAACAACCTGACGCAGATCATCACGGTCGTGCTCCTGTTGGCCGTCCTGGTGGCGGGGGCCATCTTCCTGGCTGTCTTTGCACGGTATTTCCGCTTCTGGATTCAGTCGGTGTCCACCGGGGCCGGCATCGGCATCTTCGACCTGCTCGGCATGACGTTTCGCAAGGTCAATCCGGCCGTCATCGTCCGCAGCAAGATCATGGCGGTGCAGGCAGGACTAAGCGAGCACATGGGAATCACGAGCAGGTCGCTGGAGGCCCATTACCTCGCGGGCGGCAACGTACCGTTGGTGATCCGGGCGATTATCGCCGCCAACAAGGCCAAGATCATCGATCTCGACTTCAAACAGGCGACGGCCATCGACCTTGCCGGCCGCAACGTGCTGGAAGCCGTGCAGACGAGCGTCTATCCCAAGGTGATCGACTGTCCGGGGCGCAACTCCGGGCGGCAGACACTCGACGCCGTGGCCAAGAATGGCATTCAGCTCAAGGTGAAGGCCCGCGTGACCGTGCGAGCCAACCTGCGGCAGCTCATCGGGGGAGCGACCGAAGAAACGATCATCGCCCGCGTCGGCGAAGGGATCGTCAGCGCCATCGGCTCCTCCGAGTCGCACACCGAAGTGTTGGAAAACCCCGACCGCATCTCTAAGGCCGTGCTCGCCCGCCGGCTCGATTCGCAGACGGCGTTTGAGATCGTGTCCATCGACATTGCCGACATCGACGTAGGAGACAACATCGGGGCCCGGTTGCAGGCCGACCAGGCCGAGGCCGACACGCGGCGGGCACGGGCCGAGGCCGAAGGGCAGAGGGCCATGGCGGTCGCTCGCGAGCAAGAGATGTACGCGATGATCGAAGAGAGCCGGGCCCGCGTCGTCGAGGCGGAAGCCGAGGTTCCCAAGGCCATCGCCGAGGCCATTCACCACGGCAAACTCGGCATCCTCGATTATTACAAGCTGCGAAACGTGCAGGCCGACACCGAAATGCGCACGGCCATCGCCGGTGGAGGGGTGCGCCCGCCCACGAGGACCGCTGCGCAATGAAGCCCATCCTTTTCGCAGCCGACGCCTTTCTCATTATCAAGGTCGTGGGCGGGATCATCGTGGCGCTGATCTACGTGGTCAACCACTTTCTGGCCGCGGCCGCCAAGCAGCAGCGGAGACAGATGCGTCCCGAAGCCCGACCCGACCCACGCGCCCCCCGGGCCGGTGGGCGGCCAGACGTGCAGGATGAAGTAGCCGAGTTCCTGAAGCGGGCGTCGGAAAGGCGGGGCACGAAGCCGGCCGAGGGGCGCCCCACACAGGAGCGAATCGACCCGCGCATCCAGGAGATGCGGGCGGCGGCCCAGAAGCGTCAAGCTGCGGCCCGGCCGCCGGCGATGGCCGAAATCGTCGAAGCGCGTGAAGTGCGGTCGCTCGAATCGCGCGCCATGGAACCTCTTCCATCCGCCCGTCGGCCCGTTCAGACGCACCTCGATACGCGCGAGCTGGCCGACCGAGGCGGTCACTTGACCCACGTCGACCGCACCGAGGCCGCGTTTCAGGCGCACATGCAGTCGCTCGACCATCAGGTTGGGCGGATTAACGAATCGGCCGCTCCATCAGCTTCAGACGACGCGGGTCCCCAGACGATCGGTCCTCCGCCAAACGAAGTTTTTGCTGCCTTGCTCGCCGATCCGCAGAGCCTGCGGCAGGCGATTATTTTGAACGAGATTATCGAGCGCCCCGTAGAGAGGTGGTGATGAACAAAGCGGAACCCGGCAAGACCAAACTCGGCTGGATCGGCATCGGCGTGATGGGATCGAGCATGTGCGGGCACCTCTTGTCCAAAGGCTTTTCGGTGACGATCTACAACCGCAGCCGCGGCCGTGCCGAGGCCTTGCTTGCCAAAGGCGCGCGCTGGGCCGATTCGCCCAAGGCCGTCGCCGAGGCAAGCGACGTGATCTTCACCATCGTGGGCTACCCGGCCGACGTGCGTGAAGTCGTACTCGGGCCGAACGGGACGCTGGCCGGAAGCAAGCCGGGCAACATCCTGGTGGACATGACCACCAGCGAGCCGGCGCTGGCCCAAGAGATCGCTGCCGAGGCCAAGAAGCGCGGGGTTTACAGCATCGACGCGCCGGTTTCTGGCGGCGACATCGGCGCCCGCGAAGCCCGCCTCTCGATCATGATCGGCGGCGACAAGGCAGCAGTTGAGGCGCTTGGTCCTTGCTGGGAAGCGATGGGCAAGACGATCGTCCATCAGGGACCGTCCGGTGCCGGACAGCACACGAAAATGGTGAACCAGATCCTGATCGCCACGGGAATGATCGGCGTCTGTGAGGCGCTGTTGTACGGCTACCGCGCGGGGCTTGATCTGAAGGTCGTGTTGCAATCGGTCTCTTCCGGCGCCGCCGGAAGCTGGTCGCTCTCGAACCTTGGCCCGCGGATCATCGACAACAATTTCGATCCCGGCTTTTTCGTGGAGCATTTTATCAAGGACATGGGGATCGCGCTGGCCGAAGCCCGGCGGATGAATCTCTCGCTGCCAGGCCTGGCGCTGGCGAACCAGCTCTATATCGCGCTGGCGGCGCAGGGCCATCACCGCGACGGCACGCAAGCTCTGCACCTGGCGTTGGCCTCGCTGTCGGGCATCGACTGGAAAAAGCGATAGTGCTGTTGTGCACGCTGGGGCACCATCCATCGTTTAACCGGTAGCCTCGTTTAACCAGTCGCCAGCGGCGCCCAAGGATTTGGGCCTGAAACACGATCGAGGTGGCCGCGCAGTTGCAACGCCGCGGTCGCCGTTGGCTACCCAGTTAAAGGGTGATGCACATCGAACCCGAAACTCGCGCCGGATTACTTCCCGTCGGCTTTGATATCAAACGCCCATAGCGTGTCGCGATCGCGAATGTACAACCGACCGTCGGCGACCACGGGGTAAGCCCATGGCTTGCCCATTCCCTTGGGCTCGCTTGGCGCGCCGGGGGGCGTGAATCGTCCCTTTTCCAGGTACGATTCGGGCGAAGGCTCAACGAGCGCCACTTCGCCATTCTCGCCGTGGAGGTAAAGACGTCCGTCGGCGTAACAGAGCGACGCCGCCCCCAGAGCTCGCTCTTGCCACTTGACCTCGCCTGTTTCGAACTCGACGCACAACATGGCCTGGGCCGTAGTGCTGTAGAGAAAGCTTCCGACCTTGACCGCGCCTCCGATGGCCGTCGGTAGCTTGTTCGCAAAATAGACCTCCACCGGATCGAACGTTCCCTCGTCGGTCTTCTTCAGCTTGACGGCTCCGCCGCCTTTACCCGCCGAGGCGACGTAAATGTATCCCTCACTCTCCACGGGTGTGGGAATGTTGGCGTTGAAAGGACTGACCGGTTTGGCGTACCGCCACAAGAGTGCTCCTGTCTTGGCGTCGATCCCCACAAGGCCCTTTTGCAGAAGCTGAACGTACTGCTTGACTCCACCGTTCTCGACCACGATAGGCGACGCGTAGGCCGCTTCGTCGGCGTCCGCCAGGGCCGCTTTCCAAATTACGTCTCCCGTTCGTTTGTCGAACGCCGCCATCGTGGCCTCGGCGCCACCCGGGGTGCAGACCAGCACGTCGTCGTCGACAAGCGGCGATTCTGAATAAGCCCAGATACCCGGCTTGCCCGAAAACTCCTCACGAATGTTCTTCTGCCAGCGCGGCTTGCCGGTCGCCGTTTCGAGGCACGCCAGGTCGCCGTCGGAACCGAGCGCGAACAAAACGTCGCCATCCACCGTCGGCGTCGAACGGGCCGCGGGATAGCTGGGCTTTTGATCCGGGTTGCCGACCTTGCCGATCCGATGCGACCAGATCTCCTTTCCGTCTTTTGCGCCGAGGCATTTGACGAACTCATCGTCGAGCCCCTTGTTGGCGAGCAAAAACAATCGCCCGCGCGCCACGGAAGGCGTCGAGTAGCCATCGCCCAGGTCGTCGATTTGCCAGGCGACTTTCGGGCCTTCTTTTGGCCATTCCTTCAGCAGTCCCTTCTCCTGCGAAATGCCGTCGCGGTGCGGCCCGCGCCACTGCGGCCAGTCGGCGGCCGAGACCGCCGCGGCGGCGACAAACGACATGAAGGTTGCAAACCAGAATCGCGTTGACGAAGACGATCTGCTCATGGCTTCCTCGATAGCTGGTAGGGTGCGATGGCTGAACTGATAAAAGCTTACCGTGACCGAAGCCGGTTGGACACAGATGCTGTCGCCGGGGCGTTGCGGCGTGTATAGATAGAGGATGCCAAATCTCCGACAGACAGCTTTGTTCTTGCTGCTGATGGTGGGCTTCTGCTTGCCCGCGCCCCTCCGCGGCGCCGATCCGCTAGAGCAACAACTCCTGGGGGAAGGGGCGGCCAAGCTGGCGGGCGCGGCACGCCGCCAGGGGGACGCGCAGCGCGGGGCGATTCTGTTTCACGAGCGAGGTCTCGGCTGCGCGACCTGCCACCTGCCGCCTGACGGGCGGTCCAGCGTCGGCCCAGAACTCACCAAGCCACGAGAAGGCACCACCGACGCCTACCTGGTCGAATCGGTCCTGCTACCCTCGCAAGCCATCCGTAAGGGCTTTGAATCGATCAGCCTTGTTCTGGACGACGGCCGAACGGTCACCGGCCTGCTTGCGGAAGAGCGCCCCGACGAACTCGTGCTCCGCAGCATCTCCGGAAACTTTGAACTGACTCGCATCCGTAAGGAGGCGATCGACGAACGGCAGACGAGCCCCGTATCGGCCATGCCCTCCGGCCTGATCAATCAACTCGCCAGCCGCGAGCAGGTTCTCGACCTGCTGAAGTATTTGTTTGAAATTGTGGAGTATGGCCCACAGCGGGTGGCCCAGTTGTATCCGCCGGCGGGGCTTTACTCGACGCGAGAGTTGCCCGAATACGAACGGCATGTCGATCACGCGGGCCTCTTGACCGAGCTTGATGACGCCAGTTTCCGGCGGGGCGAAGCGATCTACCAGCGGGTTTGCATGAACTGCCACGGCACGCACGATCGGCCCGGCTCGCTCCCCACGTCGCTGCGGTTCGCCTCGGACCGCTTCAAGAACGGCGCGGACCCTTATAGCATCTACCGCACGCTGACGCACGGGTTCGGCCTGATGGCACCGCAGGTGTGGATGGTGCCGCGCGAAAAGTACGACGTGATTCACTACCTGCGAGAAGCCTACCTGAAACCACGCAACCGCTCGCAGTACGTTACGGTCGACGCCGGCTATCTGGCGGCGTTGCCCAAGGGCGACACCCGCGGCCCGGAGCCCAAGGGGAACCAGCCGTGGGCCGAGATGAATTACGGTCCGAGTTTGGTCAACACCTATGAAATCGGCGACGATGGATCGAACTTCGCCTACAAGGGAATTGCCGTACGCCTCGACGCCGGGCCGGGCGGCGTGTCGCAGGGCCGGCAGTGGGCCGTGTTTGACCACGATACGCTGCGCGTGGCGGCCGTCTGGGGCCGCAGCGGTGCAGGCGATCCGGCGTTCATCGACTACAACGGCATCCATTTCAACGGCCGCCACCAGATCCATCCGCGGATTGTGGGCAAGCTCGAGTTTGCCAGTCGGGGTCTCGGCTGGGCCAACCCGGAAACGGGTCGTTTTGACGACCCTCGCCTGCTCGGCCGCGACAACAAAAGGTACGGGCCGCTGCCACGCGCCTGGGGCCATTTCAGAGGTCTCTACCACGACGGAGATCGGGTCGTATGGTCGTACACCGTGGGTGACGCCGACATCCTGGAGACGCCAGGGGCGGTGAACGGTGCCGACGGGTCATTTGCCTTTACGCGAACGTTCGATATCGGGCCGCGGACAACCGAACTGCTGATGCAGGTCGCCGACCATCCCGCCGGCAAGGCTCGGTTGCGCATCGTCGAGAGTCAAAATCGCCCTGGCCGGATTGCCGTCGTCGAACGCGAGCGATCGGACGAGCTATCCGGGGCTCAAGCGAAGTTGACCTTCGATGGTCGCACAAGCCTTGAAGCGACCAACCCGCAAGACTTCGACCTGACGGACGGCGACTACACGATTGCCGCCCGCATGCGCACCACGCAGGGTGGCACGCTGTTTTGCCAGACGCCCGCCGGCGACCATTGGGTGCCGGGCGGCAAGGCGTTCTTCGTGCGCGGCGGAAAACTGTGTTTCGACGTCGGCTGGGTCGGCGTCGTCGAGTCGCGACAAACGGTCGACGACGGCCGCTGGCACGATGTGGCGGTCGCCTGGCGGCACAAGACGGGGGAAGTGCGGCTATTTGTCGACGGTCGAGCGCAGGGCCGCGGCGTGCTGCGCCCCGGCGAGCGGCTTGAAAATCCTCTGATCCGCATCGGCTTCGGCGCGCCCGACTTCCCGGAGCCCAGGAGTTGCTTTCAGGGCGACGTCGCGGAGGTTCGGTTTTACCGGCGCACCTTGTCGGACGACGAACTGGGGCAGACCGTGGAGGGCGCGACCGACGGCTCGCTCGTCGCCAGATGGCGGTTGGAGGAGGTCGATCAGCAGGTTGCCCCCGACCTCGCTGCGCGGCGGCACGACGCCCGCGTCGTCGCTCGGAGTGAGGCCGCGGCCAACCAGGTCCTTCTGGCGCGCCTCTGGCCCGACTTGCCGCGAGCACGGTGGGAGGTTGTTGACGACCACCTTCGGCTACACATCGGCGCCGGCGACGAGCGGCTGCAGTTCACGCTCTGGATGGGCGAAGGGAAGGTGCCGCATGCGGACAAGGAGCCGGCCGTCGAGCCTCCCGCTCTCGGCGACTTGCTCCACGGTGGCCCGCCCCGCTGGTCCGCGCCGCTTCCAACCCAGGCCCTCCTCGGACCCGACGACGGGCCGTTTGCCGTCGACGTGCTTGCGCAGCCGGCCGAGAATCCCTGGTCGTGTCAGATGCGATTGACGGGGCTCGACTTCTGCGAAGACGGCCAATCTGCCGCCGTCTGCACCTGGGACGGCGACGTCTGGCGGGTCAGCGGCATCGACCGTCCGGAACAGGGCCTTTCGTGGAGGCGAATTGCCTCCGGACTGTTTCAGCCCCTGGGGCTGAAAATCGTGGGCGGCAAAATCTACGTGGGCTGCCGCGACCAGATCGTCGTGCTGCACGACCTCAACGGCGACGGCGAAACGGACTTCTACGAAAACTTCAACAGCGATCATCAGGTGACCGAGCATTTCCACGAGTTCGCCATGGGATTGCAGACGGACTCCGAGGGGAATTTTTATTACGCCAAATCGGCCCGACACGCCCTGCCGGCCGTCGTTCCGCACCACGGCACGCTGCTGCGCGTGCCGCCAGACGGAAGCCGGACGGACATCCTGGCGACGGGCTTTCGCGCGGCCAACGGCGTCTGCCTGAACGCCGACGGCACGTTTTTCGTCACCGACCAGGAAGGGCACTGGACGCCCAAGAACCGGATCAACTGGGTCGAGCCGGGCGGTTTCTACGGCAACATGTTCGGCTATCACGACGTGACCGACGCCTCCGACGACCGCATGCTGCAGCCGCTCTGCTGGATCACCAACTCCTTCGACCGCTCGCCAGGCGAGCTCGTGTGGGTGACGAGCGACCGGTGGGGCGAACTGAAGGGGTCTTTGCTGGAACTGTCGTACGGCGCCGGCAAGATCTTCGTCGTCCCGCACGAAAAAATCGCGGGCCAGATGCAGGGCGGCATGTGCGCGCTGCCGATGCCCATCTTTCCCACCGGCGTCATGCGGGGCCGGTTTCATCCGACCAACGGGCACCTTTATGTCTGCGGCATGTTCGCCTGGGCCGGAAATCAGACCGCGCCCGGCGGCCTGTATCGCGTGCGACGCACGGACAAGCGGGTGTACGTGCCTGTCGGTTTGAACGCGCTTGGCGACGGCCTGAAGATCAGATTTTCCGGCCCTCTCGAGCGACGGCTCGCAACCGATCCCGAGCGATACACGGTTCGCACCTGGTCGCTAAGACGCTCAGAAAACTATGGTTCCGGTCATTACGATGAGCGGGAGCTTCGCGTCGCCTCGGCCTCGCTGTCGGCCGACGGCCGCGACCTCACGCTCCATCTCCCGGAAATCCAGCCCACCTGGTGTATGTCAATCGAGTATCGGCTGAAAGGAGCCGACGGCACACCCGCGGTCGGAGAAATCGACAACACGATCCACCACCTGGGATCGAAGACTGAGTAGATCAACCCGAGTCCGGCTTCGGAGACCATTGCATGAAGATCGCCGTTTGCACCTTGTTCGTCCTCTTTGCTCAGGCGGTCGGGCAAGCCGCCGAATCTAAAAAACCCACCCCCCTGCCGGCACCGTCCGACGTCAGGCCCACCATGTACTGCACGGGTTTTGCCTTTGCCGAAGGGCCGGCCATCGACCGCGAAGGGAACCTGTATGTCGTCAACTACCGGCAGTGGGGGACGATCGGCAAGATCACGCCTGAGGGCGCGGCGAGCATCCTGGTCGATCTTCGCAAAGCGCTTCCCGCCGACGGCGACAAGTTGCCGAGCTGCAACGGCCTGAAAATCGACGACGACGGCAACCTGATCGGCGCCGAAACGGGAACCTCGCAGATCGTTCGCATTTCCAAAGACGGCCAGAAGGTCGAAGTGCTGGCGCGTGAAGTCGACGGTGTTCGCCTGGACGGCCTGAACGACGTGGCGCTGGATCCGCAAGGGAACATTTATTTCGCGAACCCCGGCCAGCGCAACGTCTACCGCATCAACAAGCGAGACGGCTCGATCGATCGCCTCAACCCCGAACCGATCGGCTCCAACGGCATCGGCGTCACGCCCGACGGCAAACATCTTGTCACTGCCGATTCCGACGGGGTGCGGCTTATGATCTTGGACCTTGTCGACGGCAAAGGGAAGAACCAGCGCGAGCTGATCTCGTTCAAGCCAGCCGGGACGTCCGAGAAGCTATCTGCGGAAGAGTCCCAGAAGCGCGCCGAAAAGGCCGGCGTCCCGGACGGGTTCGTCTTCGACGAATTTGGCCGGCTCTACCTCGGCATGTGGACGGGCAAAGTGGTACACGTGATTGAAGTCCCCAGCGGAAAGCTGCTGGCGACCTACGATGCCGGGGGCAGCCAGGCAACGAACGTGCATTTCTTCGGGGGCGATCTGTACGTCACGGTGGCGGCCAACGAGGCGGTGTACAAACTGCCGCTGGGCATTCGCGGCTGGCGATATAGCAAGGGTTGCGGATACTGAGCCTCGGGTTGACCGCTTGCGTGGCGGTTAGGGGCGCGGCAGACTGGCGCACATGATCGATCCCAAGGACGTCTGCAGCGTCGACTCCAACGCAATGCCGTGGGAGGAGCGTTTCAATGACAACATCGGCCGGGCCATCTTTCGCAAGGAGCTGTTCAGCGATCCCGACACGGGAATGCTGGTTCGCCTGGTGCGTTACCCGGCCGGCGTCATCAACCCGCGGCATACGCACCCCTGCGGGCACGGGATGTATGTCCTTGAAGGCACGCTGGTGACGCACGAGGGGAGCTACGGTCCGGGCAGTTTCGTCTGGTTTCCTGAGGGCCAGGTGATGGAGCATGGCGCGAGCGCCGAAGGTGACGTCACGGTGGTCTTCATCACCAACAAACCGTTCCGCATCGACTATGTGGAGCCGAAGTAAGTCCCTTAAGAGTGCAACTTCACGTACTCGCTCGACCCGACGAACCCGCTCACCACGTCTTCGTTGATCGCCCCGTTTTCAAATTGGGCGACCCAGTAGTTCACCTCCGACGCCCCGGCCGAGCGGCCCAGGTAGGTGAAGTAGTCGTTCTGCACGAGTTGCCCGTTGTGCTCCTGGCTACCCGCAAAACCCATGGCGACGCTCGAACGGCTTTCTCCGGCCGCCAACTGGGCCAGCCAAAAACTCAGCCCGCCGTTGTCGGCCTGGCGGCCCAAGACCACCTGGTACATCGCGTTCACCCAGCTTGAGTTCGTGCCGCCAGCGTTGGCGTAAAACTCGGGGGAAGCGATGAAGTTGGCCTCAAGCTGCTGGTCGGTCAGCCCCTGCTCCATCTGGTTCGTCCAGTAAGTCACGCCGGCCGCGTCAGCGCTGCGTCCCAGGAACTTCTGGTAGTCGGGATTGATCACGTTCGTCGCGTAGTACTCGGCGCTGTGCGTCAAGTCGCTGGCGAACCGCGAGGGCGTTCCATACCAGACCAATAAGCCGAGGAAGAGAATGGGGCCGGTGAGCTCCATGACCCAGACCACCACTGTGAGCGCCGTGACCGTGACCAGCAGAGCCTTCAAGCTGTACTGAGGCCGTCGGGTCATGAGGGGGTCAGAACGCGCCAGAACTGGGGCCCGCACAGGGCCCTATTTGCTGTCCGGTTCGAGCGGCTGGCGTATGGGACGCCAGTCGACGGTGCCGTTTTGGAGGACAATTCTCTCGCAAGGGCCAAGAAGGGGAAGGTTCACCACCGCAGGAACCTGCGGCCTGTTCAATCGGCGCTGCGCCGCCATTCCCCCAAAGAATGCGGCCGCGACCAGTATGGCCGCCAGCAATGCTTGAAGGGTGAATTGCGGGCGACGCATGGGCTGCTCACGGGCGCTGACTGGAAGACAGTACAAGCAACGTGACAAGTGCCAATCCGAATCCGGCTCCTACCAGCACGCCCCGTGTCACGCTGTCGTCAAGCATTGCCCCAATTGACGCTGCCCCAAGAGCGACCGCCAGGGCGAGGTAGAGCAGAGCAATGGCCGAATCTGAGGAGAGAGGACCATCGCTCGCCAGCCTCGTAGCCGACACGAAGGCGCCCAGGGTTAGCGCCGACGACGTCGTCCAGCGGAAGAGCGTCCTTAAACTGAATTGAAACCGTTGGGTCATTGGGGTGCCAGGGCGTGCGAATGGACGGACTTCAAGCTCGACCTTGGTGAAATCGCACCGCGGACCGTGTTGAAGTGTATCGCCCCAGCTTGCCGCGTGGAACGTATGACCTCGATCGACGTGTGCTTCATGCAAAGGTGCCCTTTCGTGGGAGCGAAAGGCGACCTCAGCAGGCATTTGACCCGCGGCGCCGGCCTTCCGGATTGGCTGTCGAAAGTTTAACCTTTGCCGTACTTCCCTCAAGCATCTCAGCGCTACAATTCGGGCGACCTAACAACGAGGGCTGGCTGTATGTCAAGCGGGATGCGTTGGCCGGGGGTTCCCAGGGCACGACTTGCGATCGCATTGGCCCTGGCAACAGTTTGGTCACTGGCCGACGGGAATCGGGCTTCGGCGCAGGTAAAGCCGCCCGCGGCCCAGGCGCCTTCCAATCAGGCCGCGGCGCCGGCCGGGCAGGGCCTGCCGCAACAGGTCAACGTGGTGACGGTCCCGGCGCCAGCTTATTTCGCCGCGCTCACGCTCTATCAGACCGGCCAGTTTCGAGAAGCGGCCGCCGCGCTGAGCATGCTCGTCACGGCACCCAACCGGTTCTCGCGGACGCAACAACAGATGCGGCAACAGGTGACGGCGAGGATCGGCCCAATCGGCAATCCCGCCATTTATCAACGCTACATGCCGGCGGGCAGGATGCCAATCGAAGACATCTGTTATTTCACCATGCGCGGCGAGTGCAACTACCAGTTAGGAGCGTATGCCGCAGCCTTGCTCGATTACCAGGCCGCTCTGGGGGTTCATCTCAGCCAGCCCAATTGGCTCGAAGGGATTACCATACCGAGGGTGCTCCAGGCAGCGGTTACTCCTGCCGCGCCGTGGGGACAGCGCGGCACGGCGCCGGGTGACTTTCCGGCCACGGTCACGGTCGGAGGACTCACCACCTTCCTGCGCCAGTCTTCGCCGAATCAGTTCCGGGCGCCCGCCACGACGGTCTACGTGCAAGAGATCGTGCGCTGCACTTGCCTGGCGATTTACCGCTGGCATGAACTGGTCGGCCCCCTCCGCGAGTACCACCCGTTCATCACGGCACTCCGGGACCAGATCCGGCGTCAGCCGAGACTATTCAACCCCTGGGCCCAGGTCTGGCTCCAGGTGGAAAGCGGCATGATCGCGGCGCTCGAGGGCAAGACGGCCGCGGCCACTGCCAAGCTGCAGCAGGCGGCGCTGTTCGGAGAGCTCGATCATCCGCTTACCGGCTACGCCTTGCTCATGCTCGGCCGGCTGTCCCGCGACAAGCCCGACGTGGCGGAAGACTGTTTCCTGCAGGCGTCGCTGGCGGCCGCGCACTACAACGACCTCACGCTCGTCCAGGAAGCCTTGCGCTCCGCGGCCGAGCTGCACCTTTCCGGCGGCCGGCAGGCGAAGTTTGCCCCGCTCGAAACGGCCATCGTCTGGGCGTCGACCGCGGGCTCGCCCCCCTTGGAAGCAGCGTTGCTCTTGTTGGCGGCCGAAGACGACTGCCGTCTCGGCGAGATCGATTCGGCGACGGCGAGGCTGGCCGCGGCCACCGCGATCATCACCCCGAGCGAAATGGCCACGGGACGCATCGGCGCCCGCCTGAATTACCTCAACGCGCTCGTCGCCTACCGCCGCGGGAACGCCCTCGTCGGCGAGCCGGCCCTGCAAGCGGCGATCGCGTATCAGCGATTGGGTTCCTTCTGGCAGTTCCGCGCGGGCATGCTGGAGCTGGCGAGCTATATGAAGGTCGTTCCCGATCACCGGGCCGCCGAGCTTTACGCCGAGTTGTTCCACGAGCTGACTCAGACCGACTGGCTGAGCGATCCACTGGAGTCGCTTTCGCAACTGGTGATTCCGCACGCGCCGTCGTATGAGCGGTGGCTGGAACTGCCCGTCGTCCAACACCAGAACAAGCTGGCTTTCGAGGTCGCCGAACGCACGCGGCGGCACCGCTTTCTTTCCACGCTCGACCTGGGCGGCCGCATGCAGGCGCTTCGCTGGGTGCTGGAAGCGCCCCAAGCGGCCATCAGCAAAACGGCGCTCGACGAGCGCCCGCAGATCCAGATCCGCGCGCCGCGATACGCTGAGGTTTCGCACCGCAGCCGCGAATTGATCACCGAGCTGCGGAAGCTTCCGCTGCTACCCTCCGAGCCCGACGATGTGAAGCGGCAGAAGAAGCTATTTGCCGAGCTGAAGCAAACCAGTGCCGAGCAGGAAATGATGCTGCGGCAACTGGCGCTTGAGCGGCAGGATTGCGAGATGGTCTTTCCGCCGCTGAAGTCGACCGAACAAACTCAGGCCGAGTTGGGGGAAGGCCAGGCCATCTGGAGCTTTCTCGAGACCAGCAACCACATTCACGCTTTCCTTCTCACGAGGGAGGGGGTGAATGCCTGGCAGCTCGATGTGTCGCCCTCGCAAGTCGCCGCCCGCATCCGTGAATTGCTGCAGCATTGGGGGAATCCGGCAGCCAACAGACCGCTTACACACCGCGAGCTGGCTGATGACCGCTGGCAGACAACGGCGCAGCAGCTTTTCCAGGACTTGACCAAGGGGGGGAAGCCCGATTTTGCCGCGATCAAAGAACTGATCATCGTTCCCGACGGCGAGCTTTGGTATCTGCCCTTCGAGCTGCTTTTGACACCCGACGATTCGACCAAGCCTCTCATCACGCGCGTGCAGATTCGTTACTCGCCCACGGCCGGGCTAGCCGTGGGCGACACTCGGCCGCACCGGCCGGGCGTGGCCGCGGTTGTGCCGGCCAAAGCGCTGTCGCAAGAGCAGCGTGAGGCGGAGTCAGAGCGGCTGAGCAAATTGGAGCAGTCCGTGCCCGATGCCGTGGCCCTCCATTCCAAGCTGCACGTCGACCCGGCCCTGCTGAGCACGTTGATCGATCAACTGATCGTTTATCACGACGTCCATGTCGCGGGCGACGCCTACCATTGGCCGCCGATACCGCTCGATGCCAAGGACGCGGTCGGCGGGCTGGCCGAATGGATGGCCCTGCCCTGGGGCGGACCCGACCAGATGCTGTTCCTTGGCTATCACCCCCCCGCCGAGCGTCGGCACAAGGGGCCGGCCCCGGTGCAGCCCCCGAACGATCTTTTCCTCTCGATCTGTGGCCTGATGGCGGCCGGCTCGCGCACGGTGCTGATCAGCCGCTGGCGCACCGGCGGCCAAACGAACGACGATCTGCTGCGTCAGTTCGCCGAGGAATTGCCCGGCGCCACGGCCGCAGAGGCGTGGCAACGAGCCGTGCAAACGATAACGGCTTCACCGCTTGTTGTAGCCAAGGAGCCGCGGCTCAAACTCGAGCACAGCGCGACCGACCTGTCGGCGTCTCACCCGTTCTTCTGGGCCGGCCCACTTCTGGCCGACACGGGTTCTCCGCCGCGAGACAAGTGACGTCGAGGCCCAACTCTTGTATCGGAAGCAGCGGTAGATTCTGCCGTACCCGTCGGTCGGCGCCACGCAAGCGACTGCGCCGGTTGACCGCATTCACGCAGGGCGGCTAGATTACAGCACGCCAAGGCGGCGGCCAAGTTCAACCGCTCCTTCGCTCGGGGCATGCCATTCGATTTTCTCGACCATGCCCTAAGGTGCACCATGAGAATTTGCGCCGCCGCACTGTGCGTCGCGGTTTCATTCGTCTCAGCCAGCCGAGCCCCGGCCGCCGAAACGGCGAACATCCGACCCGATCCGTCGGGCAAGCGGTTGTTATTCATCGACGGCGACAACATCCGTCGCGAACCGGGGGGTAAACGCCTGCTATTCATCGACGGCGACTCGCTGCGCGACGAGCCTGGCGGTAAGCGGCTGTTGTTCATCGACGGCGACAACATCCGCCCCGATCCCAAGGGAATCCGACTGGCGTTTGTCGACGGCCAGAACATCCGCCGCACTCCCAACGGTAAACGCCTGCTGTTCATCGATGGGGACAACATCCGGCCCGAACCGAACGGCAAAAGATTGCTGTTCATCGATGGAAAAGTCAGCAGGGCCCAGTTGATCGCGGCGCTGTACATTCTCAAGCCCGAGATCTTTCAGCTCAGCAAGGAGGAAGAGGCAAAGTTGAAGGCCGAAATGAAAGAGGCCGAGGCAGAAAGTGACGCAACCTTCAACAACGTGCTCATCGGCAAGTTCGACGTCTTGAATTCGAATGTTTCCGATTGGGCGGGTGGCGTCGTCACAACCACCAAGGGGAAAGACGGCTTCCACTACCTCGATTTGAAGCTCAAAAAGGAATCGCTCGCCGGAATCGGCGTGCCGCGGCGCGGAGAAGGATGGGAAGAGCTCTGGATCGCGTTCGCCCCGGAAGGAGCCGTGGGGCTGGCCGTGTATGACATCGATGGGGGAAAACTAACGGGTAAGTGGATACCCATCAACGCCGCCAAAGACGGAAAAGCAAAACTCGGCACGGAGACCCTCGAAGGGCCGGCTTCTCTGGATGGCGAGTTCAAAATCGTCGAGGCCAAGGCGCCCAACGACGGCGTGGCTTATTCCGGCACCGTCGCCATCACGCCGCACAAGCCCGACGGCAACAGCTCCGATCTGTTCGACCTTTACACGGTAAGCTGGAATTTCGGCGCAACCAAAATTCCCGGTGTCGGCGCCTTGGTGAAGCACGGCGACGGCAAGCGGGCGCTGATCGTCGCGTCGGGAACCAAAGCCGACTTTGCGGTCGGGCACGTTACGTGTTCGAGCGCCACCCAGTCGAAGGGCATCGACTTCTTTTCGAGCAAGCGGGGGACCGGATACATCGTGTGGACCAGGCAAAGCGAATGAGCACAAAGACATCGCTTTTCCGGCTTCCTCGCCGGCCGGCGCCCGAGGCCGCTCTATTGGCGTTTGCTCTCGTCGTGTTGCCGGCCAGCGGCTTACCGGCTGACGATCCCGTGCAATTGCCCGTCGGCGACGCCAAGGTCGCGTCGCTGGCCTTCTCGCCCGACGGCAAGCGATTGGCCGTGGGCACAAGCGGCCCGACGGCAATCCTGTTCGACGTCCGGGCGGCCCGCGCGATTCGCGAATTGCCATTGGAGGGGCGTGGGGCAGGTTTCTCGGTCGCCTTCAGCAGCGACGGTAAGCGTCTGGCGATCGCTGACTACGGGCTGAAAATCTCGGTGCGGGACGCGGCCGGCTCGCCGGAGATCGCGGTGCTGCCCGGCGATCCGGAGCGAAAGAAATACCGCCAGGCGAGGCGGCTGGCGTTCCTGGGCGACGGCCAAAAGCTTGTCGCAGGGTACTCGACCGGCGAAGTCTTCGTCTGGGACCTCGCCGGCGAGCAGGTCGCGCTCAAGTTCGATCACGGCAACGAAATTACCGCCGTCGCCGTCTCGCCGGACGGCCGCTGGATCGCCACGGGCACCGCCTTCGGATTTCGGCTGTGGGACGCGGCCACGGGCAAGGCCGTCGTATCGCTAGACCAAAAATCGAGCGGCGTCCACGAGGTGTATGCCCTGGCCTTTTCAACCGACGGAAAAACCGTCGCCACGGCCGATAGCCCCGGCTACGTGCGCTTCTTCGCCACCGACGACGGCAAGGAACTGGGCAAGTTTCAGATGCCCTCGGTCGGCGGCCAGACCACGGTGTCTGGACTGGGCTTGACGCCCGAGGGCAAAACCGCGGTCGTGCCCGGTTTGATCGCCGGCCTGGATCCGAAACGGCCCAAAGTTCTGGAAGCGGGGATTCTTCTGCTCGACATCAAGAGGGCGCGTCCGCGCGCGTTCGTCGCTGGCGGCTCGGCGGGCGTGTTCGCTCTTTCGCCCGACGGTAAGACGGCGGCGATCGCCAGTGGCGATTCGGGCGACGCGGTGTTCCTCTACGACTTGACGCAGGCGGTGCCGGTCAAGCCGAGATGAAATCTCTGGCCGACTACGCCGATGCGACCTCGACGCGTCGCATCTCGACTTTGAAGGAGTGATAAGCATCATGCAGCGATCGATCACGACGGTGATTTTCGTTCTCGGACTCGTCGCCACCACAGCCCGGCTGCGCGCCGAGAATGCGGGCCCCGCGCGCAAGCCCGTCGAAGGCACGCTCACCATCGGCAGTCACACTTTCAAGCTTTTGTACGCCGTGGCGTATCAAACCACATTTGGCGATGAAACATGCACCTCGGTTCTGGCCAGCGATCGCAAGATTCCCATGGATCGGATTCAGGCGACTTTGAAGAAGGACAACGGCAGCGACGAGAACGTCTCGCTCGACCAGCCGTACGTCATCATTACGTTTCGCCCATCCGGTGAGCTGCTGGGTTGCCGTGCGTCGGGTGAGGGGGGCTCGTTCTCGCGATCGGGATCATCACTGACCGGCACGTTGACGCTCGAGGGTGGACGCGCAAAAGGAGAGGCCAATCTGGCGCCTCGAGAAGATGCCACCATCAAGACGGCGCTCACTCTCCGCTGGGACGTGGTGCTCAGCGCCGAGTCGGCGCCAAAGCCGGCCGTCCGGCCCGCCGGCGTGGTGAAGCCCTCGGTGAGCGGCACGTTCAAGGGCAACGGCAAGCAGGCGAAGCTGGCCTTCGTTTCGGCCCGCCCCGGCGAACCGTTTGACGACAGGCCCTCGATCCTCATCGTGCTCACCGAGAGGGATCACTCCAAAGATCCCAAGCCCGACATCAGGGCGGCGTTCGGCGATTACGGCAGCGCACTCATCGTATCGACCTTCGAAGACGGGAAGATCTTCGGTTGCCAGGTGGCGCACGCTGCGCACGGAAAGATGCCGTTCAGCGCTTTGGGTAGTATGCGGACGGCGGCATTTGAAATTGAAGACGGACGCGTGGAAGGGGAATTCGTCACGGACGGCGAACAGTCGTTCTTTGACAAAACCTGGGAGGTGAATCTTAAGTTTGTCGCTCCCTACTCCCCTCCGGCAAAGGCCCCCTTATTGGCCGCGAAGCCGAGATCGGGCGAACAGCCCACGAAAACCAACCCGGCAAAGACGACCGATCGCGGCCCTGGCGGCAGCAACAAGCCAGCGGCAAATACAGCCAAGTCATTGAAGGTAAAGGATCTCGCCCTGCCTAAAGATGCGACCGACACCGTCTACAAGAAGCTCGTGGGGCAGATCACCTTCAACAGCGCCACCGGTCATCAGGCCCTGGCCGCGGAGTTCTCCAAGAAACTCGCGGCACAGGGTTGGAAATCCGACGACGACGATCTGATCGCGGCCAAGTCGGCCATCCTCAACCGCACGCTCGGTGAGGCCACGCTGACCATCTTTGTCAAACCGGCCCCAAAAGGGAGCACGGTCACAATCATGACCGAGGGGTTGGATTGGGAGGAAGAGTAAACCGCGACACGATCGCCAGACCGGATGGATCTCCGATCAGGGCGAAGATTCTTAGCGCACCGCTTTTTTGGATGCCGATCTTCAGACACCGATCTTTACGGCACCAGGCGATAGGCCTCGACGGCACGCTGCACCATCGCCGCGTCCGGTTTCGTGCGTATCGAAATGTAGCCTACGATCTGGCCGTTCTCGTAGCAGGGAAAGACGTTGGCCTTGACCCAGTAGCGGCGTCCGTTTTTCGATCGGTTGGCGACGTAACCCTGCCAGAGTTTTCCCGCCTTGATCAACGCCCACAGATCGGCGAAGGCCGTTTTCGGCATGTCGGGATGGCGAATCACGTTGTGCGGCCGCCCCACCAGTTCGCCCGGCTCGTACTCTGCGATCTCGTAAAAGCAGTTGTTGGCAAACGTGATGAAGCCCCGCGTGTCTGTGGCCGAGATCAGGACGTCGTCGGCTCGCAACACGTACTCCGGCTCATGTTGGGCAAATCGTCTTGGCGCTCGAAACGTGCTTTCGCTTAACAGGGGCCCCAGGCGCTCGAGCGGGTCGAGGTGGTCGCCGCCTTGCGCAGCGACCAGCTCCAATAGATAGGAAAACGTCTTGCCGATGGTGTTGATTTCCTGCACCTCGTTTTCCACCGCGGCCGACGACTGATCGAGTCGTCGAAAAGTGGCGGCCGACTCGTGAAGCTGCCGGGCGAAACCTTCGGTCTGGGCGCCGATGGTCGAGGCGCGCTCGCGGGTGGTCTGAATCGCGGCCATCGAAAGCTCGGTCGTTTTGACGGTTCGTGTGACGCCGGTCGACAGCGAGGCGACGGCTTCCGCAATCCGTTCCAGCGTCGTGCTGATTTCCAGGTTGGCTGATTTGGTCGTGCTGGCAAGCTCCTTGACTTCGCTGGCGACGACGGCGAAACCGCGCCCGGCCTCGCCGGCGCGAGCCGCCTCGATGGTCGCGTTCAGAGCAAGCAGATTCGTTTGGTCAGCGATCTTGTTGATGGTCTTCAGCAGCCCGCCAATCGCCTCGATATGGGTTTCCAAGGTTTGCGTGCGCTCGGCGACTTGCTGTAGCTCGGCAGCGCTCCCCTGCGCCGCCTGCAACACGGAACCGACGTTGGCGTCGATCTGGCCGACATTGGCCTGGACCTGGCTCATTCCGGACAGGATGGAATCGAAGTTCGCCATGCTCTGCCGGACGGCTTCGATCTCATCGCCGATGGCACGTCTCGACGATTCGGCCACCAGCGACAACTTCGCGCCGGCAGCCTGAATCATCGAGTTTCGTAGAGCCTCTTGGGGAAAATCGACGAGCAGTTGCTTCGCCTGCGCTTTGGCCTGTTTTAACTCGGTCGCAGGGGGGGCAAGCGTGGTGGCGGTCATTGCGGAGGTCCTGATAGGTTGATCTCAAAGCAGTCGGCGCAGGCAACTTCGCGGCGCCGGCCGCCAACTCGTTATGTGAGTGTCCACAAAACAGTAGCTTGGGATCGCGCCGTCGCTGCGGGAGCCGCGTAGCGGCCAAAAACGTTGTAGCGTCAAATTGGGCACGTCGACTAAAGAAGAGCGCAATCGAGTGCACGACTGCGCAAGTACGTAGGAAAAACAAGCGACGGCCTGCTCCGGTTTCGTGGGTTGTAATGAATCACGAAATCGTCTTCACGATCACGCGGCCGGCTGCTGTTGCGTGATGCAGTGAAACGCGCCCAGGCCCCAGGCCAACTCCACGGCCCGCAAACCGCGAACTCGGCGGCCGGGGAAGAGTTCCGCCAGCGTGTTGAGAGCGAGCGCGTCGGCCGGATCGCCGAACTGCGGAACCACCACGAGGCTATTGGCGATGTAGAAATTCATGTAGCTGGCCGGCAGGCGATGCTCGCCGAAGTGCACCGGCCGGGGCATCGGCAGCGTTACGATCTCTAACGGACGCCCCTGTTCGTCGCGGGCGACGCGCAACCTCGCCAGGTTGTCGCGCAGCGGCTCGTGGTTCGGGTCGGCGGGGTCGTCTTCCACGGCCGCCAGCACGGTGCGTTGCGAGACAAACCGGGCCAACTCGTCGATGTGGCCGTCGGTGTCGTCGCCCACGATGCCCCCGCCCAGCCAGATCACGTGCGGCGCGGCGCAGTAGTCGGCCAGATATCGGACGACTTCCTCACGCGGCAGCCCGGTGTTGCGATTGGGATTGAGCAGGCATTGCTCGGTGGTGAGCACGCTTCCGGTCCCGTTCACATCAATGGCGCCCCCTTCGAGGATGATGCCCGGCTCAAAGCGGCGCATGTTGAGCAGCTCCGCGATACGTCGCGGCACTTGCTGGTCTTTGTCGAAGGGCGGATACTTGCCGCCCCACGCGTTGTAGCCCCATTGAACGAGCGCGGGCGCGGCGCCGGACGAAGAAACCAGAAAGGTCGGACCGTGGTCGCGCATCCAGGCATCGTTGGTCGGAATGTCGTGCAGCGCGACGTTCGGCAAACGGCCGATCATCCGCCGCGCCTCTTCCATCACAGAAGCTCCGCCCGCGAGGATGTGCACCGGCTCGACGTCGCACAGTACGCGAACCAGTTCGGCCCAGATGCCGGGCACGGGCTCGAATTGCCCCGGCCAGGAGTCGCGGTTATGCGGCCAAGAGAGCCAGGTCGCGGCGTGCCGCTCCCACTCGGCGGGCATCCGGTAGCCTAGGCTCGCGGGAACAGGAAGAGGTTCAGGCACAGAGACACCGATCGATGAGAACGTTGCCTAGTCGAGATAGCGCTTTACCATGTCGCCGTAGGCATCGATGCGACGGTCGCGCAGAAACGGCCAATGGGTTCGCACCACATCGATCTGATCGAGGTTGCACTCGACGATGAGTGTCGCCTCCACATCGTGCGCGGCGCGGGCCAGCACATTTCCGTTGGGATCGGCCACAAACGATGCCCCCCAGAACTCGATGTTTCCTTCCATTCCGGTTCTGTTGACCGCCACGACGAAGACGCCGTTGGCAATCGCATGGCTGCGCATCATGGTTTCCCAGGCTGCATGCTGGCTGACGCCGAATTCGGCCTTTTCGCTGGGGTGCCAGCCGATGGCCGTGGGATAGAAAAGTATCTGGGCGCCGGTGAGCGCAGTCAGGCGAGCCGCTTCGGGATACCACTGGTCCCAGCAAACGCAAACGCCCGCCCGGCCATATCGCGTGTCGCAACTCTTGAACCCCAAATCGCCCGGCGTGAAGTAGAACTTTTCGTAGTAAAGCGGGTCGTCCGGGATGTGCATCTTGCGATAGAGGCTTACCTGCCTGCCGTCGGCGTCGAAGACGACCGCCGTGTTATGGTACAGGCCCGGGGCGCGGCGCTCGAAGAGCGACCCGACGACCACCACCCCGTGCTCGCGGGCCGCGTCAGCCAGCGCCTCGCTGGTGGGACCCGGAATCGGCTCGGCCTCGGCGAAGCGGGCATGATCTTCCGACTGGCAAAAGTACTCGCCCGCAAAAAGCTCCTGCAGGCAAACGATCTGCGCACCGGCCGCCGCCGCCTCACCGATGCGCGCAAGGGCCTTGGCCACGTTCGGCTCTTTTTGCCGCACGCAGGTCATTTGCACCAGCCCGACCGTCACGACCGACGGCGCCTCGTGCCGTCGGGCCTCTTTCTCTCTCGGCTGCATCATGGTTTGATGGTAGCGGAGACTTCGTGCAGGCGGTAGCCTAGCTCCCTCGCCCTCCGGGTGAGGGCGGTTGGCATCCGTTTGCGTCAGTACATCGACGCCTTTAGATGAACGGCCCCACCCTGAACTGGATCGCCGCCGAGCTTGCCGCGCTGGACGAGCGCGACCTGCTGCGAAAGCTGCGAACGCACGCCGGCGCGCAAGGAGCGACCCTTTCCGTCGGCGGTCGCGACTTGGTGAACTTCGCCTCGAACGACTACCTCGGCCTGGCGGCGGACGTGCGGCTGGCCAGCGCGGCCAAGACGACGCTCGACGAAGAGGGGACGGGGAGCGGAGCTAGTCCGCTCATTGTGGGGCACGGCGCGGCGCTGGCCCGGCTGGAGGAACGCCTCGCCCGGTTCGAGGCGACCGAGGCGGCGCTGGTGTTTCCGTCGGGATTCGCGGCCAACATGGGAACCATCGCCGCTCTGGCGGGCTCCGGTGACGCGATCTTCAGCGACGAGTTGAACCACGCCAGCATCGTGGACGGCTGCCGGCTGTCGCGAGGGAAGGTACACGTCTATCCGCACTGCGACTGGCGGGCCTTGGAATCGCAGCTTCGCGGCGCCGGGCAATTTCGGCGACGGTTGATCGTCACCGACGGCCTGTTCAGCATGGACGGAGACGTCGCGCCTCTGGCCGAACTGGTGGACTTGGCCGAGCGGCACGACGCGATGCTGATGGTGGACGAGGCGCACGCCACCGGCTTGTTCGGCCCGCACGGCCGCGGCATCTGCGAGTTGCTGGGCGTCGAAGACCGCGTCGCCGTCCGAGTGGGAACCCTCAGCAAGGCGCTCGGCGCCGCGGGCGGGTTTCTTTGCGGGCCGCGGTCGCTCATCGATTGGCTGGTGAACCGCGCCCGGCCATACATCTTTTCCACGGCGCTGGCGCCTTCGCTGGCGGCGGCGGCGTGCGCGGCGCTCGACGTCGTCGAGCAAGAGCCGCAGCGGCGCGGCGCTCTGGCGTGCCGGGCCGAACAGCTTCGCCAGCGGCTGGCCGAGCAGGGATGGAACATCGGCTCCTCCGCGAGCCATATCGTGCCCCTCGTCGTTGGCGACGCCGGCCGGGCGCTTGAGCTATCTTCGCTCCTCGTCGAGCGGGGCGTGCTCGTGCCGGCCATCCGCCCTCCGAGCGTGCCGGCGAACTCCTCGCGGTTGCGGATCAGCGTTTGCCACGGACACAACGACACGATGATCGGGATGTTGCTCGACGCGCTGAACAGGGCACGAGCGTAGGGTGGCACGAGCTTGTAAATACGAAACGTCGGCTGACCTGGCTTCTGCTCAGGCGAAGGGATGAGGCCAAGTTTAAGTCCTTGTATTCTTCTGTCGTTCATTTCTCTGTCCGTTTCCCTGCGAATGGGAGGACAAAAAGTATCTGACAGAAAAATGAAGGAGGGCAAAGAATGACTTCGCTTCGCTCTTCCCACCCTACAGATTCGCCCGCGCGAGCGCCGGCATTAATAGAACGACAGCACGGTGCCGTCGGGCAGCCTTCCGCATGGCTGCGGTCCGCGCTGTTCGAGGCCGAAGAACCATCTTTGCTGCGGGGCGCGGGAGTGCAGGTAAATCCAGCGCCACATCGAAGCGGGAGGCGCCGCATCTTCGAGAGCCTCGCTCCAACCCTCCAGAATTTGCCGCCAGACGCGACGGCCCAGCAACATCTTCACGTGCACGGGGTCGAGGCCGTACCAGGACGCCTGCGGCTCGATCAACTGGCAGTCGTAGCGTCGGGCAACTTCCTGCACGCGGTCGTTCAACTCGTGCGCCCGGCGGGCCAGGCCTTCCAGTGACAACCGGCAGGAGGGGTAGAGCAGGGTGCGAAACATCTGGTATTGCCAGGGTTGCAGGCGGCCGACGTTGAAGACGGGCAGCCTCGTCATGACCAGCCGAGCGTCGTAGTCCGTCAGCCGCCGGCAGCATTCCTCCACCCAACTGGCGATTCGTTCGGGCGTGGCCTCGTAGAAAAGGTCGTTGCCGATGTCGGTGATCAGGGCAGCGGTCGGCGCCGCGGGGCGGCCGGCCAAGGCGGGCCAGAGCGCGCACTCCGTTATTCCCGGCAAGGCCCGCGCGAGCACGCTGCTGCGGGCTCCGTAGGATCGTCCGTGACCCGCGGCCGCCAGTACGTCGAGCGGCCGGCCCCACGCGCGGCAAGACGTTTCAATGACCGTGGCGATGCCACGCGTCAGGTTGCTGGCGCCCAGAAGCACGACGCGCCGCTCGGGCACCTCGATCGACGAGCCATTCACCACAGGTTTGCTTACCATCCGCGTCCACCAAAACGGTCGTTATATTGTTGCAGCGTTTGATAGTTTATGACAGCGAAGTACGCGAAGAACAGGGCCACCCAGAGGTCGCCCAGTTTTGCGAGCATGACGACCGCCATCCCGCCGGCGGTGAAGATGGAAATCAGAAGCGATTGCCGCACTCCCGTCGCCGGATTGAAATGTTTGAGCACCTCCCGCGAGATCTGGCCGCCATCGAGCGGATAGATGGGCAAGAGGTTGATGCAACCCCAGAAGATGTTGACGAACAGCAGGTCGTAGAGGAGCAGGTTCAAGTTCATCGAGCGGAACAGCTCGAATCGCACCGGCTGGAGGAAGCTACTGGTCGCCAGGTACACCTCGTGTCCGGAGAGGCGAATCGTCAGCACCGTTAGCGCGGCCAGCAAAAAACCGGCGGCAGGACCGGCGAAGGAGATGGCCACTTCCGGCCAGGTGCGATGCCACGTCGGCTCGTACGACGCCAGCCCGCCCAGCCCATAGAGGGTAATCCGCGGCCGCCAGCCGTAGTAGCGAATGAGAAGGGCGTGGCCGAATTCGTGAACCAGAATGGACACGAAAACGGCCGCCGTCCAAATGAGCACCTCGGCCGGCTTCGCGTCGTGGCTCGCGCCCAGCAGGATCGTGACCAGCCAGAAAAGCGGATGCACCCTGACGGGCACGCCGGCCAGCGCGAAGTTGATGTCGTACTGCGTGCGCGGCGGCTCGACTAGGAACACGGCGGGGCCCGGTGCGGTGAGGTCATCGTGACAGCATACCGCCCGACGCGGCGATCGCCCAGGGTATCCGGCCAGAGGCAACATCAGGACGGCGCGGGCGGACGGGGTCGAGCGATGCGATATCGACCCGATGGGTCGCGGTCATTCACCCGCCGCGGATGCTATACTCAGGCGGTCACGATCTCGCCCATTCAAACCCATGCCCATTGCCTTCACCTGTCCGCATTGCGGTCACCAAACCGACGTCTCAGACGAATACGCGGGGCAGTGCGGGCCGTGCGTGAAATGCGGCGCCACGGTCACCGTGCCGCTGCCGGGACAGGTGGGATACGGAACGCAGTCGCCGGCCGCCCTGCCCCGGACGAAGCGGTCGACGGGTTGGACCGCCGGCATGCTGGCGATCCTGTCGATCGGCACGATCCTCTGTTGCGGCGGAGGGGTGATGCTGACGCTCTTTCTGCCGGCGGTTCAGAACGCCCGCGAGGCCGCCCGCACGGCGCAGTGCGCGGCCAACCTCCAGCGGATCGGCATGGCCATGCAGACTTACTACAACGCTTATAATTCGTTTCCGCCCGCCTACGTCGCTGACGCCAAGGGCCGGCCGATGCACAGTTGGCGAGCCCTTCTTTTGCCCTATCTCGACAACACGCTGGCCGCGCAGTACCGGCTTGACGAACCGTGGGACGGACCGAACAACCGGCTGTTGCACGCCCGCATACCAGCCGTCTTCCGTTGTCCGGCGGATCTTGCGCCGGCCAACATGGGCGTGACCGATTATGTGGTGATCAGCGGTGCGGGCGCCGTTTTTGACGGCACCCAGTGCACGAAGCTCGACGAGATCACCGACGGGGCCGACCAGACGCTCCTCGTGGTGGAAGTGGTCGAGAGCGACATCGTGTGGCTCGAGCCGCGCGACCTGAAGCTGCAGCAGATGACCGGCGCCATCAACGCGCCGAAAGGGGAAGAAGTTTCCAGCAATCATCCGGTCGGAGCCAACATACTGACCGCCGATGGCAAAGTGCATTTCTTAATCGAGACGCGATCCGAACGAGAGATGCACGGCTTGGCGACCAAGGCCGGGGGCGAGGTCGTAACCGAGCCTTAAGGCGAAGCAATCCTTCTCCCTGCGGGAGCGGTTAGGTGAGGGTGGTTGGCCAGGCTGGCGTCGGGTTGCCGTGGCAAGTCGCTCGCCGGCTCCGCTTGCGGACGACGCAAACTACGGAGTGAGACTGTAGCAGAACAGCTTGTCCTGATCGCGCAGGTACAGGCGGCCCCCCGCCACCACGGGATGGGCCCACGCGTTGCGGTCGCTACGTTCGGGTTGCTCGAAGCGGCCCTTGAGTTCAAAACCGCCGGGCGTGGCCCGCACGAGGCTCACGAGCCCTTGCTCGCTGCGGCAATAGAGCATGCCGTCGGCGTAGACGAGCGAGCCCTTTCCGCAACTCCGGTCCTGCCACATCGACTTGCCCGTCGTGAAGTCGATACAGCGCAGCAAGCCCGGATCGTCGGAGCCGTAGAGATAACCGTCGACGAGCACCATGCCGCCGTGATGGTTCTTCATCTCCGGCGTGAAGTAGACCTCGGTGGCGTCCCATTTCTTGCGGTTGCGTTTGATCTCGACCAGGCCGCCGCCCGTGCCATAGCCCGAGGCGGCGAACACGCTGTTGCCTGAGAAAAGGGGAGTGGAACAGTTGGCCGTGCCGTTTGCCGGCCGGTCGTAGCGCCATAGCAGTTCGCCGTTCTTAGCGCTCACGCCAATCACTCCCTGGCCGGTGAACTGGACATATTGCTTGGTGCCCTCGATCTGGACGGGAAGGATCGAAGAGTAGCCCGCAGCATCGCCGATCGTGGCTTGCCAGACAGGCTTACCGTTCGTCTTGAGCAGCGCCACGATCGTGGCTTGGTCTCCGCCGGGCGTGCAAAGCAACCACTTCTCGTCGACGAGCACCGATTCCGAGTATCCCCAGCCGCCGACCTTGCCCCCAAAATCCTTGACGAGGTTGTGCTGCCACAGGACCTTGCCGCTCTTGGCGTCCAGCGCGAGAAGTTCGCCTGCGAGCCCAAGAGCGAAGACCCGGTTGCCGTCCACGGTGGGGGTTGAGCGGGGGCCGGGGTAACCGCCGCCCTGGTGTTCGATCGGGCCGGTGGGAACGGCCCAGACCCCTTGGCCCTCCTTGGTGCGGTCGATGGCCACCACCCATTCCTGGCCGTCCTTGTTTCCCATCAGGTAGATCAGGTTGCCGGCGATGCTGGGGGTCGAGTAGCCTTCTCCGAGTCCTTCTGCTTTCCAGAGCAGCTTGGGGCCGCCTTCGGGCCACGAGCTGAGCAGGCCCGTTTCGTCGCTGCGCGCGTCGCGTCGCGGTCCCCGCCAGGCCGGCCAATCACCCGCGTTGTCGATGGCCAGGCCCGACGAGACATTCACCAGGATCATCGAACAAAGGGCGGCGATCACGCGCAGCATAGCGAAGGCTCTTTCTATTCTTCCCGCGAAGCAAGGAATCTAGGAACTAGGGTATCAACACGCACTGAAGACTATCGTCAATCGCGTTCAGCCTTTCAAGTCTTGCCCGCAAGATGCCCCCTCTGCCGATGTTAGAATAGCCGGGTGCAAGAGAATCGCTACAAGGCGCCGACCTGTCGGCTTCGCCACACCGCTGCTGGTCAAACGCGAAGACGGCTTCAGACTTCATGCTCATCGAGATCCATTCGCTCGACGACCGACGGCTCGATCCCTACCGCAACCTCAAGCAGAGCAACCTGACGCGATGGTCGGGGCTGTTCATCGCCGAGGGCGAAAAGCTCACCCGCCGGCTGCTGGCGAGTGAATTTGAAACTGTCTCGGTGTTGCTCGGGCGCAGCTACGTCGATATGTTCGCTCCGCTCGTCAAGCCCGTGACGCCGGCCTTCGTTGTGCCCGACGACGACGTCGAAAGAATCGTGGGCTTCAACTTTCACCGGGGCGTTCTCGCCTGTGGGCGGCGGCGATCGGGAGGCGAGTTGGATGCGGTCGCTCCTCAAGACAGGGCGACCCTCGTGGTCTGTCCCGATGTGCAGGATCCGGAGAATATGGGGGCGATGTTGCGGATCAGCTCGGCGCTGGGCATCACGGGGCTGATGCTCGGACGCCGCTGCGCCGACCCGTTCTCGCGACGCGTGTTGAGGGTCTCGATGGGCGCGGCGCTGCGGCTGCCTCTCATCGAGTCGGATGACCTGGCGGCCGACCTACGGCGCCTACAGAGTGACTTCCGGTACCAGTTGGTGGCCACGGTGCTCGACGACGACGCGCGTCCCTTGGGGCAAAGCGATCGTGCCGGGCGAGTGGCCCTGCTCTTCGGCAGCGAGGGACACGGCCTCGCGCGATCGTTGGTCGACCTGTGCGACCGCAGAGTGACAATTCCCATGCAGCCGGGGACCGACTCGCTCAATGTCGCGGTGGCGGCGGGGATTATCGTGCACCACTATCTGCGCGTTGCCGCGGTCGTTTAACGGGAGCCAACGGCGACCGCGAGGTTGCAACCGCCAACTCGGCCGATTTTTACCTACGGCCAGCGTTTTCGCCACCGACAACAGGGGACTCGCCTGGCTGGTTCCACCACCATCTAACAGCAGTCACGCGGGGGGCGGATTCCGTTGCGGCCCTGATAGCAGAGCCGCCGCACGCCGATCGACACAGAACCGGCCAAGAGCAGCATGCCGTAGTAGGCGGCGAACGCCACTTTGAAGGTGATGGGTTCGTCAACGTCGATCGATCCGCCGGCGACGACCGCGTAAAACAGGAAGGGCGTCAGCCACAACGCCCAGCCTCCCGAAACGAGACAACCGATAGCAAAGGCCCGTTTGGCGCCCCGGCCATAGATGATGCCGGCGACGAGTGCCGCCGGAGTCACCATTGCCAGTGTCGCCAGCACGATCAGGCAGAGCCAATCGGGCAGCGTGAAGAAGACCGTGCAAACGACCGCGACCGCGAAAGTGATGATGAAGATCGTCTTCAGTCGAAATCGCACGTCGAGGCTCCTCCCCCCATTTTGGACGAACACGTCATCACCTGACTGATCGAAGCCGGGTGGCGCGCATTTTAACGGCTTGCCGTGCCAACGGTTTAAGAAGGGAACAAGAAGCACCCTTTTTTCCCATGACGGGAAAAAATCGCCAGCAAACGCGAAAAGCAGTACGGATTGCAGGGCCGTCTGCCACTAATACGGTAAAAGAGCTTAAACCGTTCGGGCGTTCAGTGCTTTCCGCCCCTTCCATGGACCGCCTGTTAGAGGATTCTTATGCGACTTACGCTCCGTACGATGCTGGCCTTCCTCGACGACATCCTGGAGCCCGCCGACGCGCAGGCTGTCGGCAAGAAGATCGAGGAAAGCGAGTTTGCCACGGGGCTCGTCCACCGCATGCGCGACGTGACCCGGCGGCTGCGGCTCGGCGCGCCCAAGCTGCACGGACGCGGAATGGGACTCGATCCCAACACCGTGGCCGAGTACCTCGACAACACGCTCTTGTCGGAACGCGTGGCCGATTTTGAAAAGGTCTGCCTCGAGTCCGACGTCCACCTCGCCGAGGTCGCATCCTGCCACCAGATTCTGGCGTTGGTGCTGGGCGAGCCAGCCGAAGTCGAATCGACGAGCCGGCAGAAGCTGTACGACGTAATTAACCAGGCCGACGCGGCCCGCGACGCACGGCGACTCGCGAAGGAAGGGCGCAAGTCGCGCGACGGCACCGCCTCGACCGCGAGGAAAAAGAAGCGCCGCCGGCCGAAGGTGCCCGAGTATCTGCGGGAGCCGGCTGAGCCGGAGGCCAAGTCGCGGCCGTGGGCCGCCGTGCTGCTGGTGGTTCTGCTGCTGTCGGCCGCGGCCATCGGCGTGGGAACTTACTGGCCGCAGATCGCCCGCCGGCTTCAGGTCGCTCAGGGCGAGGGGGAACAGCCGGCAAATTCGTCCGGGCAGACCGAGGGAACGAAAAGTGGTCGGGCCGCAAGCGATCTGACCAACAAGGGTCGGGGTGGGGGCGGAGAAGATCACTCGCCGCCGAGCGACCATGGAGAGGCCAAAGCGTCTTCGACCGGGGCCCAGCACGATGAAACGACCCAAGCGACCGAGAACGAGGACGGGGCGGTCGCGAAAGATACGGAGCCCCAGCACGAAGCCGGCCCCCAGGCAGACGAAGCGGGCAAGGCTGCGGGAGGCGACAAGGGGGGCCAACAAGCACGGAAGGCACCTGACGTCGACAAGACCGACGAGAGCGCGACGTCGGGGGCAGGCAGCGAGGGTGGAGGGGCCAAGCCCAGGGCCGACGGCGAACAAAGCGTCGCTCGCCCGGCGGGCACGAAGAAGGCGACCACCGGCGGCGCGGACGAAGCTTCGGCCGCTGAAGGGGTCGGCCGACTGATTTCCGAGCACGACGTCCTTTTGCGCGCGGTCGACGACGAGTGGCAGCGCGTGGCGGCCCGCGGCATTGTGTACTCGGGACAACGGCTGATTGCCCTGCCTACCTACCGGCCGAGCATCGCGATGAGCAGCGGCGTAACGCTGCAACTCGCGGGGGGCGCCATCGCCGCGCTGGGAAAGACCGACGAGGGGGGTGTGCCCGACGTACAGCTCAGTTCGGGCAGGCTGCTCCTGCTGACGGTCTCCAAGCCGGGGGCGAGAATCCATCTGCGGGCCGGCGACCATTCGGGAACGGTCGAATTTGGCAAGGAAGAGGCCGTGCTGGCCGTGGAGGTGAAGGAACGGTTGCCCGAGGGAACGGATCCGGAGCAGGAAGCCGCGCCGGTGTCCGTGGACTTGTATCTGACCAGCGGCGAAGCGACCTGGACCGACCAGCGGGGTCGCAGCGAGACGTTGCGGGGGCGGGTTCGCCATTCGCTCGACAATCCCAAGCGCGGCCAGCAGGCGGCCGAAGAGTTGCCGGCCTGGATCGAAGAAGACGAGTTGAACCCGACCGAGCGGCGGGCCAAGGACGAGTTGGAGCCCTTCTTGCGTCCCGATAAACCCGTCACGTCGGTCCTGACGGAACTGGCCACGCACCGCAAGATCGAGATGAGCCTGCTGGCGACGCGGAGCCTGGCGCTGGTCGAAGAGTTCAAACCGATCGTGGGCCTGTTCAACGATCTGAAGTATCGCATCAACTGGACCCCGCAAATCGACAGCCTGCGGGCGGCGCTGGCGCGCGGTCCGAAGACGGCGGCGGCGGTTCGCGAGGCGTTTGAACGATCCCGGGACGTGAAGGAAGGAGACCAGCTTTATCGCATGCTCTGGGGATACACGGCCGACCAACTCGAGGACGGGGCCGCGGCGCAGCTCATCGAATGGCTCGACGCGCCCGACGACCACCTCGACTTCCGCGTGTTGAGCTACTGGAACCTGCATCACATCACAGGACTGGGACTCTACTATCAGCCGGGAGATCCCGAAAAGCAGCGCCGTCAATCAATCCAGCGCTGGAAGCAGAAGCTGGAGTTGGGGCTGATCGTGCCCAAGGCAACCTGAGTGACCACCGATCGCGTTGCCGTTAGGACGGCTCGCGCGAAGATGTGCCCAGGTCTGCTTCGATCCGCTGCCAGTGCGTCCCCTTCCAGAAGAGTCGCTGGCAGCGCTGGCAGACATAGTATTCGTCGAGCCAGGGATAAGTCCGGGGCGGAATCCGCTCTCGCACGGCCGTCTTTTCGACCTCAGCGAGCCGGCCGCCGCAGGCCATGCAGCGAGGCGTCTTCAGCACGAGGTCCAATTCCCCGCGAACGTGCGCCAGTTGCTGATGTTTGTTGAGGCTGATCGGCACCAACAGTGCCGCGATCGCTCCCGATGTGATTACGCCGCGATCCATCAGCCGCCGGTCGGTCGTCAGCAGGATGGCGGCGCTGGCCGTCATTTTGCGCAGCAGATCGTCGTCGTCGATGTCGGGCCAAAAGGCGGCGTCGTACCCGGCTGCCCGCAGCCAGCGTGCCAGCCCGCCCAGGCCGGCATCACAGTGGAAGTCAAACGACAAGGGCGGCGGCAACGGTGGAATCGTCGTGTCTAGCATCCGCCGGTGCCGCTCTCCAGTGCCCGAGACCAGTTGCGCGAGCACTTCGCCGCGGGTCCGCCGGTAAACGGGCAGCAGGGCCTCGTCGGCGCTTGAGGGCGCACCACAGCGACACACCTCGTCGACGAGGGTTGCCACCGCCTCCGTCAGCGGCTTTGCGCCGATCCTCCAGAGAAGGCTGCGAAAGACCTGCTCGGCCCGGTCGCGAAAATCGGCAGTTATGGTCGCGGGCAAGACGGGCCAAACTCCAACGCAGATTTCTGCTCCTGCTCTAACTCTAAAACTCTTCCCAGACGGTGTGGTAGGCGCCGATCCGCTCGAAATAGTCGAACATGCGGCGATAGAATGGATCGCTGGAAAGGGTTGCGCTGTCGCCGATCACGAGCAGTTTCCGGCGGGCGCGCGTCAGGGCCACGTTCATGCGTCGAACGTCGGCCAGAAAGCCGATTTCGCCCGACGAGTTGGACCGCACCAACGACATCACGATCGCCTCCTTTTCGCGCCCCTGAAAGCCGTCAACGCTGTCGATTTCCAGGCCGGGCGCCTTCACTCGCTCTCGCAGCCAGCGAGCCTGGGCGGCATAGGGGGTGATCACTGCCACTTGCGCTGGTGCCAAGCCGGCCTCGAGAAGCGAGTTGAGCTTCTTGATTACCAGTTCCGCCTCTTGCGGGTTGAGCCGGCTCTCGCCATCGGGCTCTTGCTGTTCGTCGTAACCCGCCCCTGCCGTGTCAATGAACTCCACAGGCGTTTCGGTGAGGGGGCTCGGAGTCACGCCTGGCAAATCAGCAAGGCGGCGGGCGGCGACAGCGGCGTCGGCCACCAGGCCGCCCTCATAGAACTCGGCGGACGAAAAGGCCATGATCGACTCGTGCATCCGGTATTGAATGGTCAGCCTTCGCGAAAGCCGCTCGCCCGAGGCGTTCATCAACCGCTCGAACAGGCTCACGCCCAGCCCCTTCGCCGCCGCTTCTTCGCTGACGATGGTCGGCGGGAGCTGGCGGTGGTCGCCGGCGAGGACCACCCGCTCGCCTCGGCCAATCGCCACCCAGCAGGCCGGCTCGGTGCTCTGGCAGGCTTCGTCGATGACCACAAGATCGAATCGCCGTTTGCCGAGCAGCTCGTCGTCCAAGCCGGTGAGCGTCGCGCACACAACGTCGGCCTGATCGAGAATCTGCTCGACGGCCTGATCTTCCAGACGGCGCGCGTCGGCCAGGAGCGACTTGGCTTCCTGCCTTGTCGCTTGTCTTGATCCAGGTTCGGGCCTGGCCCGCGTGTATCGCCCTGCCTTGCGAAACAGCGCCAGCGCTTCCTTGACGAGCTTGTGCGCCAAGGCCACATCGCGATGCTCTTCAACCAAAAGATCGAGAGTGTGTGCCTGCAACTCAGGCAAAACGCGGGCGGGGTGGCCCAGCCGCACGACGCGCTCTCGGCCGGCCGCGAGCCGTTCGAGCAGGTTGTCGACCGCGATGTTGCTTCCAGCGCAGGCGAGCACCTTCTCGCCGCGTCGCACCGCCTGCCGAATCAGCTCGACGACCGTCGTCGTCTTGCCGGTGCCGGGAGGCCCATGAATGAGCGCGACGTCCCGTGCCGCCAGGGCGAATCGCACAGCGTCCTGCTGAGGCGCGTTGAGGCCGGCGTCGGGCCGCCCTTCGCCTTTTTCGGCGGCGAACTTGGGTTCGCGCTCGGCAAGCAGGACCTGCCGCAGCCCCGCCAGGCGGTCGCCTCGTGCTTGTTGAGCGCGCACCAGCGCCGCCTTTTGACGTGTAAGGGCCACCTCGTCGCTGGCCAGGTCGAAACGCCATCGCTCGACTTCGTTGATCTCGTCGGGCAGTTGGTTCAGGGCGAGCTGAATCGAGGCCGGCAACCGTTGCGAGACGACGCCCCGCCAGTGCCGGGTGCCCGATTCCATGTCCGACAGCAAAACCGGGCTGCCCACGTCGAGGCGCGTCCAGGGAAGCTCGGCGCGGTTCGGTTTGGCGAAGCGAACCAGGTAGCGCCCGCCGAGCCCGGCGTCCTGGTCGATGACCGTCAGATCGATGAGGGAGGTGCCGCTCTTTTCGGCTTCGGCGGGCTTGAGCCGCCGGCTTCGTTCGATCGAGCGTTGTGATTCAGCCCGATTCTCGAGCTCCAGCAGGGCCGCCAGCCGCTCAAAGTGGTCGTGCATGGTAGAAGAAGACGAGGATCGGTTCACTCACCCCGTCTACAGTCTACCCTGTTCGACTACTGCTGGTTGAAGCCCGGATTGAAACTCGACACCTTGGTCGTAAATTGGATGTTGTTCTGGTCGGCCAGCGCCCGCAGGGCCTTCTCGAAATACTGCACGCGATACGCCCGCTGCCGGTGCGCCCAGAGGAACGCCATCTCTACCATGTCTTGCGGTAGCGTGCCGTTGTTGACCTGCTTGATCACTTCGCGCAGGAACTTGAATTCGACCGGACGCATCGCCCGCAGGCCGCGCTCGAGCTGCACCTTCAGGCTGACACGCGTCGTGCCGTCGGTCATGAGGACCGTGTTGCTGTCGTTGATCGCTTGCGACGCCGAAGCCTGCGACCTGTTAGTCAGCAGCTTGGGAATCGGCAGCCGGGGACTGGCGGCGAGGGCCATCCACGCTGTGAGCGCGATTACGGGTGACATAACTTTTCTCCGGTCGTTTCGTCCGGACTCGTTTCGGAGGCGCCGTTCTCGGCGCGCCTTTCCATCGGCAGAAGCCCGCTACGACTTGAAATCTTGTCGGACATGAAACGAAGATCGCGGGCTGGCGACGGCTCACCCTCGGCTGATTCCTCGACGTCGTCCGACAAAATGGGCTTGAGCACGTGGTTGTGCTGCAGGATGGAGTGACCCGCAGAATACAGGCCCATCGCTCCGCAGCCCCAACAGGAGACGGCGCAGCATGCGGCGGCAATCAAGGAGGCCGTGTGCGGAAGGAGACGTTTTATGAAAGCGTTCCGCATAGGTTTGGCAAAAAAGTGAGACTTGCCGGCGCGGCCAGGAATGTTTGTGTGGCTCGCCGGCAGGAGGGTGGGAAAGACGGCGAAAGACGTGGATCGGTCTTGTAGGACTCGAAGGTAACGCCGTCAAGGGAGAACGTTGCCCTGAATCTCTCACGGAATAAAATGGGTACGTTGCGTGCTATGGGAATCGTGAAAAAGTGCTCCGTGGTCACCGCCATGTTCCATTTGCCAGGTTGGGCCCGAGCCGTCGTGCTGGCGGCGGCCATTGAGACGACAGCGGAAACGACATGGGCGCAAGGGCCCCAGATTCCGGCGCTAGTCGGGGCGCCCGGCGCGTTGTCCGGAGCGGCCGAGGCTGCCGCTTTTGCGCACTACCTGCAAATGCTCAAGCACTTCGACCAGAACGGAAACGGCGCGCTCGACCCGAACGAGCTGGCGTTGGCCAAGTCCGGGTTGGGCAACCTACTCGGCGCGGGAGGAAACGGAGCCGGCGCGGGCGGGGGTAACGGCGGGAACCTCCTTCCGATGTTCGACCGCAACGGAAACGGGCAACTCGACGCCGTCGAGATGCAGATGGCCCAGATGATGATGGCCATGCTCATGGCGGGATACAGCCGGCCCGCCACTGGCGTGCCGCTCATGAACATGCCGGACCAGCCTGTGGCAGGCCAACTGAATCCCCCCTCGCAACCCCGCCAGCGAGGCCGTCGAAAGCGGGCCGAACGCCTTGCCGACTTCGCCAAAGCGAACAATGGCGGTGCTGCGCCGATGCCGGCTGCCCCGGCCAAGAAGAACGTTAAAGCTCGCGGACCAATGGTCGAGCGGAACCAACCGCGGGCCGCAAAGGGGCCGAAAGCCCCGGCAGCCGAGGCACCCGCCAACGGCCGATAGCGCTGCCCGGCTTGCCAGCATTGTCTGCCCCAAAAGACGGCATAGCGTAGCGGCTTTCTTCGAGTTCTTCTGCTTTTTTCTAGCTTGATCGCGCAGCGCAACCTCTAGCTAGCTAGCATCTTTAGATCAAAGGCGACCTCCCAACGGGGCGCGGCCAAACGTCGCCGGCATGTCAATCGCTTTGGGCACACCAATCTCAGGTTCTGCGCTGCGCCCGCGCACCGGACTTCGGTTGTATGGCCGTTGCCGGGCGGCCGCGCTGGTCCTTCTTTGTGTTTGGTGACGTTTCAAAAGTCCTTCTGGAATTGTGTGAGAGCCATGGCGCAAATCTTGTCTGGTTGGAGGTGGTTGGGAGTCGGATTGGTCGTCACATTGTTGCTGGTTGGCTCCGCCGCCAGCCGCGCGCAAGACGAGCCGTCGGGGGAAACAGCGGCTACGGCTGACGCAAGTGCGCCGGCCGACAAAACCGAAGCTGCGGCGGCCGCTCCCGAAGCGGCCCCGGCACCGGCGCCGCCGACGGTTGCCGACTTGAAGTTGATGGCCGACACCCTCTGGGTCGTCATCACGGCCATGCTCGTGTTCTTCATGAACCTGGGATTTGCCTGCGTCGAATCAGGCATGTGCCGACAGAAGAACTGCGTGAACATTCTCTCCAAGAATTTTATCGTCTTTGCCGTTACCACGATCGGCTTTTGGGTGCTCGGCTTTGGATTGATGTTTGGACGCGGGACGCCCTATATCGGCCAGGAAGGACTCTGGTTCGTAAATCATGGCGAAGACACGAGCGGCATTTATGGGGCTTTGAGTTGGACGTCGGTGCCGCTCTGGGCGAAGTTCTTTTTCCAACTCGTGTTCGCCGGGACGGCCGCCACGATCGTTTCGGGAGCCGTGGCGGAACGTATCAAGTACCATTCCTTTATCCTGTTCAGCTTTATCATGGCCATGGCCATCTATCCGGTCGTGGGCCATTGGGTCTGGGGTGGCGGATGGCTACAAAACGATTGGGGGTTCCTGGACTTTGCCGGATCGACGCAGGTCCATTCGATCGGCGGTTGGGCGGCGCTGGCGGGTGTTTACATTCTTGGTCCGCGCATTGGCAAGTACGGGCCGGGGGGCAAGATAAATGCCATCCCGGGCCACAATTTGTCACTGGCCACAATTGGTTGCTTCGTACTCTGGTTCGGGTGGTTCGGATTTAACCCAGGCAGCACCATGGCTGCCGATCCGGCCGCAATTTCGGAAGTCGCGATTACCACGAACCTGGCGGCCGCGGCCGCGACGTTAACCGCCACGCTTACCGCGTGGTTTATGCTCGGCAAACCAGACTTGGGGATGACCCTCAACGGCGCGTTGGCCGGTCTCGTAGCCATCACGGCGCCTTGTGCGTTTGTGACCGCTCCCGTCTCGGTGCTGATCGGCGCTATTGCCGGGGTGCTCGTGGTGCTTGGTGTTCTCGGCTTTGACAGGATCAAGGCGGATGACCCGGTAGGCGCCACCTCAGTTCACCTGATGAACGGCGTGTTCGGTACGCTCTGCGTCGGCATTTTTGCTGAGCCGAGTCGCCTTGGACGCGCGGGCAACGCCGTGGCCACTGCGACCGGCGGTGGTCTCTACTATACCGGCAGCGCCAAGCAGTTAATTGCACAGCTTGTCGGCGTCGGCGCGTGCGCCGCCTACGTGTTTGTGGTGGCCGCTATCGCCTGGTTGGTGCTAAAGGCCACGATCGGCATTCGCGTCACGCCGGAAGAGGAGATCGACGGTCTCGATCACGGCGAGCACGGCAACGAAGCCTACCACGGCTTCCAATTCATTCGCGAGGCGTAAACGGCCCCGGCTTTCGCGGTTCCAAGAGTCTCTGGCTTCCGCCAAGCCAGAAGGACGCCCCTTAGGCTTGGGTGGATGGCTTGCCATTCGCCCAAGCCGGGGGTGCGTTTTTTTGGGGGAGGCTAACTAAGGCGTCCGCGACTGCCGTTCGCGATTTGAATTACCGTTTCGCAAGCCGCACTCAATCGGTTGCTGGTGCCTGCCACCGGCAGTATAATTCTCCGTTTACTTTGTAAACGAGCCTAGGGGCCGTCGCCTTTTTGCGTCGGCCCTTGTCTGGTGGGGCAGTTCAATCAAGGAGATCGATCGTGGCCATTCGTGTCGCTATTAATGGGTTCGGCCGTATCGGCCGGTTGGTGTTCCGCAACCTGATGGCCCGCGCCAAGGAATTCGAAGTCGTCGCCATTAACGACCTGACGGACACGGCGGCCCTGGCGAATCTTCTCAAGTACGACAGCACGCATCGCCGTTACCCGGGGACCGTGTCCCACGAAGACGGCCACCTGATCGTTGACGGCCACAAAATCCGCGCTCTGGCCGAACGAGACCCGGCCAAACTCCCTTGGGGCGAGTTAAAGGTCGACGTGGCCGTCGAGAGCACGGGCATCTTCACGGGCCGCGCCGCAGGCGGCAAGGCAGGTTACGACACGCACTTGCAGGCCGGCGCCAAACGCGTCGTGCTCAGCGCGCCGGCCAAAGACGGCGCCGACATCACGTGTGTGCTGGGGGTCAACGACGACAAGTTGACGTCCGCTCACAAATGCGTCTCCAACGCCAGTTGCACGACCAACTGCCTTGCCCCCGTGGCAAAAGTGCTGCACGACACGTTCGGCATCGAGAAGGGACTGATGACGACCGTACACGCCTACACGAACGACCAGAACGTGCAGGACCTGCCGCACAAAGACCCGTACCGCGCACGGGCTGCCGCGCAGAACATCATTCCCACCTCGACGGGCGCGGCCAAGGCCGTCGGCCTGGTGATTCCCGAGCTGCAGGGAAAACTAACCGGCATCGCCATGCGGGTGCCGGTGCCCACCGGCAGCGTTGTCGACCTGACGGTCCTCATGAAGCGCGACGTCACGGCCGAAGAAGTGAACCAGTCGGTGAAAAAGGCCGCCGAGGGGAAGCTGAAGGGAATCCTTTGTTACACCCAGGATCCGATTGTCTCCAGCGACATCATCGGCGACTCTCACAGCTCCATTTTCGCAGCCGACTGGACGCAAGTCATTGGCGGCAACCTGCTCAAGGTCGTGAGCTGGTACGACAACGAGTGGGGCTATAGCTGCCGCACCGTCGACCTCATCGATCGCGTCGGTAAGCTCGGCTAAAACCGAGCAGCGGTCGACTTGCCGGGTTATCGGCTGTTACGGCTTGGCATTTTCGACCACGCGCGCGCCGCCTGCGCCGCTTGTCATAGCCTGCATCTTTTCTACGATGGGTCGCGCGGCTTCCGTCCCTTCCTCGATCAGGACGGCCACATCGCGGTTGCCCGCGGCGCGCAGGAAGAGCCCGAATCCCAGAGTCCCCATCAGCACTGCACCAGGCGTGCGGCGCGCCAGGCAATTGAGCATGAGTGCCGTTCCCAGGCTGCCTGCAATGAGCCGCGTGGACGGCGCCCACGTTTCCCGCATCATGTCCAGCCGCGGTTGAACACGGCGACGGGCCCGGCCGTCGTTTGTTGCCTCCGCTCCGAGCTGCGAATCGAGCTGGTTGTCGACCGACTGCACACCGCGGACACCCGCCGCACAGCAGCAGATACCTTCGATCTCGTCGGCGGGCGCGTGACCACTGAGCGTCACGTGTCCGTCCTGAGCTTTGATTTCGACAAGCCGCGGATGCGAGGCCACGTGCCCCAACGAGGCGCGCAGCCGCTCGACGAGTTGCGAGTCGGAGACCGCGCGAGAATCGAATGTCCCCTCAAATTCGGCCACCATCCCTTGCAACCGGTGTGCGGCATCGCGCAGTCCCTTTTCCATCCAGCACGCCCCCCGGTGGATGCGTGCGGCGAACTGGTCGCGCAAGAGGGCTCGCCGACGATTCCCCAACTGCGGATCGTAGAAGTACATCCAGCCCGCCCCCGCCCCGAGCCCCGTCAGTAACGTACGTGCTTTCCTCAACATGGTCCACCTCCCTCGCCTTCGGCTTTGTCCGCACATACCTTCCCTTTCTTCAAAGGAGCAAATCGCAGGCCGAAAAACCGGCTCACTGCATCGTTGCGAGGGGTTATACTCCCTTTGGAAACGACTCTGACTTTTCGAGGCCAACCCCAATGTTGCGGCAGCCACTCTTCGAATGTTGCGTCCTCTTGCTGCTGAGCCCGTCGTCGCAGGCGGGTGAGCCGCTTGCCCGGCAGGTCGAAGCCTTTGTCGATGAGGGGCCGCATAAGAACGGCCAGTGGGGTTGGCTGATCGCCGACCTGGAGTCGGGCGAAACGCTCTTTGAACGCTCACCCGACCGGCTGTTCGCCCCGGCCTCGGTCACCAAGCTTTATTCCGTCGCCGCCGCAATGGATGAGTTGGGGGCCGACTACCGCTTTGAAACACCGATTTACGCTCGCGGCCAGGTCAACTCCGACGGTCTGCTCGAAGGTGACTTGATTCTTGTCGCCAGCGGCGATCCGACGCTCGGCGGGCGGACCGGGAGCAACGGCGAGATTGCTTTCACCAATAGCGATCACATCTATGGGGAGGGTGCCGAGCTGACGACCCCCGACCCGCTGGCGGGACTGAACGAATTGGCCCTCGCCGTCCGCACGGCGGGCATTCATCGGTTGCAGGGAGACGTGCTCATCGACGATCGGCTCTTTGAGCACGCCCGAGGAACGGGCAGCGGGCCTGCGCTGTTAACCCCCATCGTCATCAACGACAACCTGATCGACATCACGATCACGCCCGCGACGGCGGGCTCGGCCGCTCGGGTGGTGTGCCGGCCGGACACAGCCAGCCTCAACGTCGATACCCAGGTGCAGACCGTTTCGGCCCACGAAGCAACGAGGGTTGCCATCGAATCGCCTGATGATCGCGCGCTGGTGATCTCGGGCCAGATCGCGGTCGGTCGGAAACCGCTTGTGCGGACCCACGAAGTGGCCGACCCGGCGTCGTTTGCGAGATCTCTTATGATCGAGGCCCTCCGCCGCGCCGACGTGACGGTCGAAGCCTCGCCGCTGGGCCGCAACAACGCCGGCCGTTTGCCGGCCCGCGAGCAGTACGCGGGCCTGCGTCGCGTGGCGCAGCTTACCTCGCCCCCGTTCTCCGAATCGGCCCGATTGATTCTTAAGGTCAGCCACAACCTGCACGCCAGCATGCTTCCCCTGCTGATTGCCGCCAAACATGGCCAGAGCACGCTCTCTGAAGGGTTGAAACGCCAGCGCGAGTTCCTGGTCCGCTCCGGCGTCGACGCCGACAGCATCTCTTTCGGGGGCGCGGCCGGCGGCGACCTGGCCGACTACGTCACGCCGCGGGCGACGGTCGCCCTGCTGCGATACATGGCGAAGCGAGACGATTTTCCCGTGTTTGAACGCGCGTTGCCCGTGCTGGGGCAAGACGGCACGCTCGCTCGAGCCGTCCCGCCGGAGAGCGCTGCGCGCGGAAAAGTGCTGGCCAAAACGGGGACCCTCTTCTGGCACAACCGGATGAACGGCGGCTCGATCCTCACCAGCAAAGCCCTCGCCGGCTACATGACGACGGCCGGCGGAAAGCGGCTGGCGTTCGCCCTTTTCGTCAACAACCTTCCCACCAAGAACGGCGACGACCGCGATCAGGTTGGCAAAGCCCTGGGGCGGCTTTGCGAGATCATCTACCAGGGAACGTAACGTGGCCCGTCGCGCAGCCCCGTTACGCCAGGCACCCCGTCCTCTCGTCAGACTGAGAACGAGGTGTCGTAAATAACCGTATCGTTCTCGGGCCATTCTTTGCTGTCGGCGACGGTCTGCCAGAAAGGGCGGTAGATCACGCGCACGCGAACGGTCACCGTTTCGCTTGGAAACGCAAACGCCGTCTCCTCCGGCTCGCCGGGCGTCAAACGGCTGTCGGCGACCGAGACTCCCGCCCGCCAAAAGGGAGCCGGAGCGTTCCCCTCGGCGTCCGTCAGCAGTTTCGCGAACAGCCGGCCGGCCTTGCCCAAAAGTCGTTCCCCGGCCGCGTCGGGCAGACGCGCGCCAGACAGCGTATCGCAGGCTTTCCCTTGCGCGTCGAGTGGTTCCACGACAAGAAGGAGCTGTCGATCAATGAAACCGGTTGGCAAGCGATGGCCTATATCATGGGTTTCCAGCCGCACGCTTGCCGTAACCTCTTCGTTCTGGCGTTGGGCGGAAAACGAAATGCGCAACGCCTGCCGCAGCATCGCCTCCCGTCCGCCGGGCAGAAACGTGTGGCTGGCCAAAGTCTGCGGATTGCGATCGAGCCCGCCCGACCCCGGCGCGATGTTCGCCAGTTTGCCTGACGGTCTCATGTGACATTGCTGACACTGACGCCCCTCACGACCGGCCGGGCTGGCCAACCACTCCGAGTAAGTGGTGTAAACGTGGACGCCGAACAGCGTCCCTTCATGGCAGGCGGCGCAAAAACGGCTCTCGCTTTGCAAGGCGGAGTAAGCGTCTTCGTTCCGGTCGACGTCATCGAGCGGTCCGAAGAAGAGCTGCCCCTCCGCCGGCCGCAGCAGATCGTAAGCGAAACGGCCGTGCGTCAGTCCGACTTGCTCGAGGTTCGTGGCGCGAATCTTATGGCAAAAGTCGCAGTGGACTCCGGCGGCTGCCACCCCCTCGACGTGCCGCGGTCCCGCCGTCGCGGCGCTAAGCTCGAACGACGGCGCGTGGCACGACCAGCAAACGGCGACTCCCTCGGGGTATTCGTCCGCCAGTCCCCAACCGTGGCCCGATTCACCCCGCTCGTTGCTCCCGTCGAGCAGGTTTTGAAAGCGCCGGTTGACGGCCGATCGGGCGTGCCCGCTCGTCTGCCACTCGTTGTAGATCGCCTGATGGCAGTTGCCGCATGCGCCGGCCGACGCGTCGCTCGGCCTGGGATCGACCCATTGGTAGTCGGTGTGATCGCGGGCTGGCAGCGCGGTAAGCTGCACCTCCAGCCGATTGTGAGAAACAGGGACGCCCGCGATCAGATAACCATCCTTGGCAGCGGTCAGGGTGGCGCCCTCGCGCGGGCTGCCGATGAGCTCAAAGCGTCCCTGCTCGTCGGTCAGGGCAAAATCCGCGGTTCCTTTAAGTCGCACCCGCGCGCCCGCGATAGGCTGCCGGCTTTCGACCACGCGACCGACGATGCGGGGGGCTGGCGTCGAAGGGGGACTTCTGGTGGTGTACCACCGCAGCGCGCCGCCCAGCGCCGCCAGACCGATCACCAGGCCCAGTGCCACGAGACCGCGCATGGTGCCGTCCGTCACTTGTAGGCGAATTCCGTCGGCCTTTTCAGACGCATCGCCGCTTCGTCGGCGGCTTCGGTGCCGGCGTATTCGTGGACAAGCTTGCGATAGTAGCGCCGAGCCGCTTCCCCCTTGCCTGCCTCGGCCAGGTTCTCGGCCGCCTTCAGCATCGACTCGGCGGCCCTCTCGAAGCGGTCGGGGCACAGTGCGAGCGACCACCGGCACGCCGCGGCCACCCGGTCAGGCGGTCGGCGGTCGCTGGTGGGGCCGTGGTCTTCACCCTCCGCCAGGGCGACCAGGGCCGCGTGGGCGGCGCTGCGCAGACCCGCGTCGCGATGAGTCAGCAGGTGAATCAACACCCAGGCGACCTCGCGCTTTTCCAACTCCGCCAGTTTCTTGCATTCTGTCACCACGACGTTCGTGGCTTGCATCGCCCCTTGGACGTCTCGCGATTTGAGGGAGGCGACGATCATCGGGACGTTGGGAGCCGAACGAGCCCGGTCGATTTGCTGGATCTGAGAAACCAAGGCTTGCAAATAGCCCATGTGAGGCGCGGAGGACGGCACGTCGCGGCCGATGTTGGCGAGGGCGTATTGCAGCAAGGCCGGCTCGGGCTTGTCGCGCATCATCCTTCCCAACTTTTGAGAGATCACGACCACGGGGCAACTGGCCTGCATCATCGCCGACTTGTTCAGCCCGCGAACCAACGATGCGACGGCTTCGGTGCCGAGGCGGTCGAAGTCACGCCGGGCCTTCAGCCCCTCGGGCCCCGGCAAGCGGCCCACGTCAAATTCAATGAACCGCTCCACAATCTCGTCATGGACCTTGTTTTGTGTCTCGAAGGGGGCATCGAGGTCGACATCCAGGCCATCCGAGATTTGACCAAGCGTGTGTGGGCCGGGCGACTCCGCCGGCAAACCCGCCGTGGCTTTGGCCAAGGCCTGCGGATTGGCCGGTCGGTCGAGCACCGGCGATTTGATGCCGGGTGTCTCGTCAGGCATGGCGAGCGGCAATTGGTTATCGCCGACCGGTCGCGTGCCGGGGTCGCGCGAGGCTTCGGCGTCGGTCACATCCAGCGGAATCGTCGCGGCAAGCTCGACCGGACCATCGTCGATCTGATTCTCAACCTCACCGAAGCTCATCAAGAGGGCCATGACCGTTTTCTGCCGGCTGACCGGCACGGTCAGGGACCCGAGGACGACGATCGCCAGCAGGTGCAACACGAAGCTGGCCAGCCAACAGGGGATGTGCCGTCGCCGGTCGTTGTTCCACTGGCGACGGAACACCGAGAGCTGCGACCCGGCCGACGGCACGGCGGAGCCTGCGGGCAGCAGAATAGCAGGCGGGTCGAGGTCGCCGGGCGCGGCCGCGGCTGGCGAAGCCGCACCGCTGGGACGAGTTGGCTGCGACGTCGCTCGAGCCCGCTGTTTACTGGCGGCGAGCTCCTGAATCGAGCCTGATGAACGGGCCTGGGTTGCCGAAGGGGACCTGGTGGCCGGCGACCGCGGCCTCACGACGCTTGTAGACGATTCAGACGGCTTCCGAACGACCTGCGCCCCGCTTGCACTGTTCTGCATGGCCGGCCTCCCACGAATGAGAAAGTTCCGCATCCACGGTCAAACAACGGGATTGGCTGGCAACCTCCGCCAATGGGCCGATAATCGTGGCTTTAGGCGAGATCGCCCTCAATGCGAGATGCGCGTCGCGGCAGATGCCAGTTGAATTGGTGCGCGAAGTGAAAAGCCTCTGTTCCGACCGCACGCCGCACTGCGTTCAGCATAGGGGTTCGGTGGCAAATGTCAACGAAATTCTATCATCCAGAAAACAACCAAGAGGCGGCCGTCGGCAGCAACGACAGCCAAAGGGCCGTGGCGATGCCCGTCCAGTGCAGCCAGCCACGCTCTTCTTTTCGCCCACGGACGTAAAAATGATCGAATAATGCGACGGCCAAGGCGGCAAGGGCTGCCGTCGCCGCTAAACGGTGCGGCGTCAGAATTTCCGTTGCGCGCACCAAAACATCGGGCATGTCTCCTCGCCCTGCCAACATGATCAACAGCGGAAGTGCATAAACGACGGCGATCGCCGCGAACAGCCACTTCCAGTGGTGCGCCAGCCGTTTGTCGAGCAATGGCGCAACAAAGGCGCACAAGGCCGTCGCGTCGTTGATCGCCTGCGGATTGCGGACCCAGCGAGAGGCCATTCCACCCAAAACTTCGACGGCCTCGACGACGCCGAGCACCGCCAGCAGCCATTGGCCCGGTTCGATCGACCAAGACGCGCCGCGTAGCGTTCGCACCAGCGTAATGACCAACCCCGTCCAAGCCGCTCCATAGCCCGCCGCCACCAGAGTCAAGAAAATCGCCCCCAACGTTCCCGACGGATGCTCGGTCAAGCTGCGAGCCAGCCCCAGAAAAACCCCGCAGCAACCAACCCAAACGAGCAAATGGCCAACCCCTAGCCGCGGTCGAACGCGAGACGCCGTCGCCAGCCGGGGACTTTTGTCCGACCGATCGTCTGTGACGACCACAATCTCGGGGGCGTCGTGAGCCGGATGGGAAGTTTCACGTGGATCAATCACGGTCTGGGCTCCACGGCAAACGAAGATTTGATTGTAACCGGATTCTGTTTCAAGCAACTGGAATCTTAAGTGCCATTGCTCGACAATAGCGTGCCCGGCAGCGCTCGCTCAATCTGGGAGAAGAACCATGCTTCCGCGCCCTCTCGCGACACTCGCGCTCATCCTCTCTGCTTTCGTCCCCGCCGCCCAGGCCCAACAGGGTTTCGGACCGCGTCCGCCGGAGTTCGCCTCGGCCGAGGTATCTGCGGAGCGCAAGATTACCTTTCGGATCTTCGCGCCCAAAGCGACGAATGTGCGCCTGTCGGCCGCCGATCTGCCTGGCTCGAACTTAGGCGGCCTGGAGATGAAGAAAGCCGAAAACGGCGTGTGGGAAGTCACGACCGACGTCATTCCAGCCGGCGCGTATCGATACAATTTCAGCGTCGACGGCCTGGCGGTGACCGATCCACGCAATCCGGTCACGAGCGAATCAAACACGAGTTCGTGGAGCCTGGTCACCGTCCCCGGCTCCGAGTTCTCGGACCTGAAAGACGTGCCGCACGGGGCCGTGGCTCGGGTCGCGTATCACTCCAAGGCGCTGGGCCGTTTCCGGCGGATGCACGTCTACACGCCGCCGGGCTATGAGCAGGGGAACGAGAAATACCCCGTGCTCTATCTGCTGCACGGAGCGCTCGACAGCGATGCCTCATGGAGCACCGTAGGACAGGCAGGCGAGATCCTCGACAACCTGATCGCGGCCGGAAAAGCCAAGCCGATGGTCGTCGTCATGCCGATGGGGCATACGGGAAGCTTCTCCTTCGGCCCCGGCGGCAACCTCGAAAAACAGATGGACGACTTCGCGCAAGACTTTCGGACCGAAATCAAGCCACTGGTGGAAGCACGATATCGCACACTCCCGGAACGCCAACACCGGGCCATTGCCGGGCTGTCGATGGGCGGGGCGCAAACGCTCGACATCGCCTTCACCGATCTGGCCGACTACGCCTACGTGGGAGTCTTCAGTTCGGGCATTTTTGGAATCGATCGCAACGGCCGCGGGGGAGATCGCGGCGCGGCCTGGTTCGAAAAACACAAGGCCGCATTGGAAAACGCGGATCTCCAGAAGGGCCTCCGGCTGACCTGGTTTGGGACGGGCAAAAGCGATTTCCTGGTAGGCACCTCGCGGGCAACGGTCGACGCCCTAAGTCAAAAGGGCATCGACGTCGTATACCAGGAGACCGACGGGGGCCACACCTGGCTCAACTGGCGAGACTACCTGCACGAATTCGCCCAGTTGCTGTTCACCGAAGGGCCTCTCAACGTCACGATACACCGTCCGGAACTGTCACGTCCGACACCGCCGCAAGTCGAGGTGACCCTGCCGGCGGCGCCGGCAGGGTTTGATCGGCGCCGGGAGGGCGTTGCCGCCGGTTCGGTGGAAACGATCGAGTACGAATCGAAAACCGTCGGCATCCCGCGGAAAATGGTCGTCTACACTCCTCCCGGTTACTCGAAGGACCAATCCTATCCGGTGCTCTACCTGCTGCACGGAATCGGCGACACGGAGCGCGGTTGGACGCGCGAGAACGCACACGTCGTGCTGGACAACCTCTATGGCGACGGGCTCGCGGTTCCGATGATGGTCGTCATGCCCTATGGCCGCGCGAGCAGCGAGCCGCGACCCCGCAGTGTGTTCGATCGGAGCGAATTCGCAGCTTACGGGAATTTCGAGCGGGAACTGCTCGACGATATTCTGCCCTACATCGAGTCGCATTTCTCCGTGCAGAAAGAGCGCGAGAAACGGGCCTTGGCCGGCTTGTCGATGGGAGGCGGGCAAGCGCTCAACATCGGGCTTGCCCACCTCGACACCTTCGCCTGGATCGGCGGTTTTTCATCCGCTCCCAACACCCGGCAGGCGACGGAGACGGTGACCGACGCCGAACAGACGGCGAAGCAACTCCGCCTCCTCTGGCTGTCATGCGGCAATCGCGACAATCTGCTGGGGCTGAGCAAGGGATTTCACGAGGCGCTCGACGGGATGAAAGTTCCGCACGTCTGGCAGGTCAGCTCCGGGGGTCACGAGTTCGACGTGTGGAGAAACGACTTATATCACTTCTGCCAGCGTCTCTTTCGCTGAGAACGCGGCAGCACGGTGCCGTGACGAATTCTTGGCCAGGGGAGGCGGCCTAGCCTGGCATCTTCCCCGCCGGCGTAGCGGGTGCGTATGATAGGCGTTCGGGGCGCCGTCAACACCTTTTTTCCCGCCGCCATGCAAGCCAGCATTCGACTTCGTATGATCTCGCGATGGATCTTCGTCGCGGTGTTGGCGCTGGCTGGGAGTGCGGTCTCGCCGTCGAACGGCGGCGAGGCCGATTCCGCCTCAGGCGCGCAACCGGACGTGGCTCGCCTGATCGAGGCTCTGGGTGACGACGATTTTGAGGTTCGCCAGAAAGCGGCCGCGCGATTGGCCGAGTTGGCGTCGCAGGAACAACGTCGCGACGAACTGGCTCGGCTCGTTCGGGCCGCCCTGGATCGCGTCGAAACACCTTACGAAGCCCGGCGGCAGCTCGATGAGCTGAACCGCCTCTTGCCGCAGGCCAAACCCGAAATCCCCGCCGACGTCCCGGACGCCGAACTCGACAGGCTGATCGAGATGCTCGACGGCGAGACCTACGGCGAGCGAATCGGCGCCGCGGCGAGGCTCTCTGCGCTCGTCGAACGACCCAGCCTGGCCTGCCGGATCGTCGAGCGCTTGCGACCGTTGCGGCGCAGCGCGACCCTGTCGCGGCAAACACGTCAGCGCCTGGAACCGATCTGGGACAAGGCGCAGCTTGCCTGGCTGTCCAGCGACCCGCAAACCTGGCAGTGGCAACCGGTCAGTCAGGAGCAGGTTGATCACCTGCTGCTCTTGCTGGTGCGGCCGCTGCCTCCCCCGGCCGCCGACGAGTCGCTGCAGGAGACGCGGGCGCGGCTGGAGCGCAAGCGACGTGTGAGCCAGCGTGAGTCCGCGCAGGGCGAACTGCTTGCCTTGCTCGTCCGCGACGATCAGACGGCGCGGGTCAAGGCGGCGGTCGACGAACGGCTGGCGGGCGGACAAATCGACGAGGACGCGCGTCAGCGGCTCGCCGATCTGGCCGACTGGATGCGACCCTGGCTGGCGATCGAACTATGGACCGAGCGCAAAGTGACGAGCCTGCTCGAGTTGCCGCTCGGCGAGCCCTACGAGTTTCCCATGGCACCGAGGCAGACTCTTTTCGACCGCTGCGACGGGCGCGTGGCGCACTGCACGAGCGACCCGGTGCTCGCGCCACGCGACTACCCGGTGGGCGTGTTTTTTCCGCACCCGTCGTTTCTGAAGTCCGACTCGCAGTTCGTGATTTTCGACCTGCCGACGCCGCGCGCACGGATGGCGTACCACTATCGCATCAAAGACCAGCGCGACCAGCGGCTGCCGGAACTGAGCGAGCGGACGCTCTCGCGGCTGGCCGCCGAGAAGCGGCCGCTCAAACAGGCCGAGTTGCTTATGCTGCCGTCGCTCGACGCGCACGCCGTCTCGCGGTTCGCCGGCAAATATCTGCTTGCCGTGGGCGATCCGCCCCCTCCCGACAAGCAGCAGGAGGAGCGAGCGGGACGCGGCAGCCCTTACGAGAACTTCTGCAACATGCTGGTCGAAATCGGCACGCACGAGGCCGCACCCGGGATCCTGAACGCAATCAAGGCCGGGTCGCTCAAAAAGCCGACTGTCACCTCGGCCGACAGGCCGCGGGGCGACTGGCGATGGGTCGCGGCGCTGGCCATTCTCGCCAGCGACCCTCCTGCCGATGCCGACCGCATCCTGCCCGAACTGATTTCACGCACCGATCCCCTGGTGCTCAACGGCCAGTCCCCCTGCGACGTGGGCGCCACGGCGGCCGCCATCCTCGTCGACTTGCACCACATCGAGGTCGAGAAATTCGGCCTGGAGCAGGCCGACGATCCGCTGCTGGCGGAATTCGGCGGCATCGGCTATCGCTTCAATCCGCCCGAAATGCGCCAGAAGGTGTTGCAGTGGTGGGAGCAGCGACAAAAGTCGGCGGAAAAGTGATCCTCAAAGCGGATCGCCCAGACCTGTAAAAAATCCGGCCGCCGTCCAGGTGTGGAACCAGTCTCGAAGCTCCTCGGCCAGGCGGTCAAAGTCGACGCTGGTTGTGGAAGCCAACTCTCCGATTGCCGCGCCGATCGTCTGGCCGCCGGCAAGCGACGTGAGCAACCGATGCTGGGCTCTTTCGAGCGCGTGGCGGCGGACGACGAAGTCTCGCCGCGACAGGGCGAGCCAACTTTCGGCCGGTCCGGGCAGGGCAGGCGGCTCGGCATCTTCGTCCACGTCCCGCAGCGACGTGAAGTAGTCGTTCACCGGAAAACGGAAGGACAGGAGCCGCAGGCAGGGGGCCGGCGTCAGCCGCACCTCGGGCCAGCGGTTTGCGTCCATCCCCAGGAGTTGCTCGGCGCCGAGCGTCGTTTGACCCTCCACGCCGGGACCGTCAAAAACTTCCCCGATATTCCATTCCAGCCGGGCGAGATCGATCAGGAAGTCGGGCCAGGTCTCGGTCGGTTCTCCCGAGTCGTCGAGATCGGGACGGCTTTCGTGGAGGTACCGGGCGAAGTTGTCCCCCAAACGATCGAGCGTGTAACTGCCGGACGGATACGAATGCAAATAGCCGATGGCCAAGGCGTCGAAAGCCTCTTCCCCCAGCGTTTTGGCAACCATGGGATAGATGTTCCGCAGGCATTCAAGCAGACGCGAGAAGTAGGCGTTGTGGTAGATCTCCAGCCGCTCGTCGCTCGTCAAGTTGCGAGACCGGCCGACGACCGTTTCCAGTTGTCCGGGCGAAACGTCGAGATGTTGCCGGGCCCCTTCGGACTCGGTGCCGGCCATTACGCCGTCGGGATGCATGATCACCGCCTGCATCCAGCGCTGGAGCGAGGAAAGAGATGCAGAGTCGCCCTTGCCGGGTCCAGCCGGCTCGTCGTTCATTGCACTTCCCGGCCGATGAGGTGCAGCGGGTGGGGAACGGCGGAAAGCTCGGGGCCGCTTACTGACTTGCTCCATGCCCCGTCCCGGTCGCCCGCCGGCTCCAGCGTCGCGTCCATGTGCTGCCGCGCCTTGAGGACTTCGGCGTGGACCACGGGAAACGGTGGGATGCTCGCGTCCCACTCCAGCAAGGTCGACATGCCGCCAGTCAGACGATGTGCTCGCCGGTACAGCTCCCAGACCCGGGGAACGACGTGGTTGTCGTGGGTGTCGATCAGGTGCGTCACGCAGTCGGTGTGGCCCGCCAGATGACACTGCACGACGCGCGCGTGCGGCATGGTGTCGATGTACTCTTCCGGGTCGAAATCGTGGTTGACGCTCGACACGTAGACGTTGTTCACGTCGAGCAACAGCCCGCAGTCGGCTTCCTCGGCCATGCGCGACAGGAACTCCCATTCGCTCATCGTCGAGTTGGCGAACGTCACGTAACTGCTGGGGTTTTCCAGCACGAGCCGCCGCCCCAAGAAATCTTGCACGACGCGGATGCGCTCGACGACATGTCGGAGGGTCTCGTCGTTGAAAGGCACCGGCAACAGATCGTGGGCGTTCAGTCCGAGAACGCCGGTCCAGCAGAGGTGGTCGGAAATCCACCGCGGCCCGATGGCGTCGGCCAGCCGTTTGAGGCGAGTCAGATAGTCGAAGTTAAGCGGATCGGTGCTGCCGATCGAGAGCGACACGCCGTGCATGACGATCGGGTAGCGCTCGGCCAACTGATCGAGCACGTAGCGGGGCCGCCCCCGCGAGTCGATGAAATTCTCCGAGATGATCTCGAACCAATCGACGGCCGGCCAGTGCGCGAGGAGGTAGGGGAAGTGGGCCGTGCGCAACCCCACGCCCAACCCCAAATTGACATGTCCCAGCCGCGGTGGAATCATTTATGTGGAGCAAAAACAGTCAAAGCATTTAGTGGCTTGCAGCCTTCGCAACTCTGGGAGCACCATGCGACCGGAAGAACCAACAAAACTTTTGCGAGCCCGGCCGTTCATGCCTCTTCGGATGATTATGACCGACCGCCAGACCTATGACATCCGACACCCGGAGATGGCGATGGTGCTACGGCAGCGCGTCGATATCGGCGTCCGACCCGATCCAGCGACCGGAATTCTGGAGAGCGTGGCACATTGCTCGCTCTTGCACATCGTCCGTGTCGAAGAACTGCCTCGATCCGCACCCGGTTCGGCGAACTCGGGGCTGCCAAGCGGGTAAGATGCCGCTGGCAGCCCCGCCATCGCCCTTGAACCGCCGCTATTTCTTCTTGGGCGGGGCGTCGCCGAACTTCTTGCCTTCTTTCTTCATCAGCTCTTCAAATCGCTTGCGAGCCTTTTTCCAAGCGCCGTCGGAAAGGGGAACGGCGCACTCGCCTTTTCCCTTGCAGGCGTTTTCGCCCGGCTTGGCGCCGCAACCGCCCTGACCTTTGCACTCGTTGTCGCCGTGACACGAATGGGCCTTGGCCGTCGCACAGGTCCCTTGTCCGGCGCAGGCATTCTTCTTGTCGGCTCCCTTGGCCTTGCACGTGTTGATGCCTCGGCAGACGTGCGGATCGGAGAGCAAGGGATTCTTCTCTTCTTTTTTGTCCTCGGCGCGGGCTTCGTCCGCCGAGTAGCCAAACTCGGCACCGGCCAGGGCGCCACCGAGGGCGGCCATGGTAAGTCGTTGGAAATCGCGTCGGTTCAGATCAGAGTTTGCCACGGCATTCTTCCTTTCCAAGCGGCACAAAGTGAAACACGGCAGGACGCCTTGGTCGCAATAATACTTGGCGGCGGACGGTTTGTCGAACTGCGAGCAAACGCTTTGTGTCGAGCTACCGCTCAAGCAATGGTGCAGCAAAGAGGCAGCGGTAGGTATCGCCTAAGCTGAATCAGAAGCAGCCCTACGCGTTCACACCGCGGCGAACATGGTCGGCGTGAAAGGTCTCCGCGGCATGCATTCGCATTCCCGCCGTCGCCGGCCGTTCGGCGTCGATCGGCCGCATCCCTGCCGCTCGGGCCTGGCGTATGTAACGGCGGCCGAAGAGCGAGCCCAAGGGTCCGGCCAAGAGCGAAGGCAACAGCAGCAGGTTGCCGATCAGCGCGGAAGTGAGGAGCGTGACCATCATATAGCCGAAGCGCTCTGTCGGCGTGAACGGGCTGAACGCGAACACCGACATTCCAAGACCAATGACGCCCCAGCTTTGATACATGGCGCGCGCGCACCCCTTGTAGGCCAGCATCACCGACTCTTGCCGGTTGAGGCCCATCTTCAGCCCGCCGCGATATTGGATCATAAAGTGCACTACGTCGTCTACCGTCACGCCGAGCGCCACGCTGGGGGCCATGACCGTGCCGATGTCGACGATGATCTCCGACCAGCCCATGATGCCGAAGACCATCACGGCCGGAAAGATGCTCGGCAAGGCAAGAATCAAGCCGGCCGAGAGGTCGCGCACCGCGAACATCATCACGATGGTGATCAGCACAAAGTCGCTGACGAAACCCCAGATCAGGCCTTGCAGCAGCGACCGCTGCGCCTTGTAGACCAGCGGCACCAGGCCGGTGTAAATCGGCGTGACGCCCGCCACGCCGTTGCGGCTGGCCTCGTTGAGCACCGGCGTCACGTGCTCACGGATGTGAGTCAGGATGTCGCCGTAGTCGACGTCCTTCAGGGCGCCGACTCGGGCGCTGATCCGCCACAACTCGGTGCCGTCGTCCTCGATCGCCAGGTAGTCGCCCTTGATGTATTCGTCGCGGTGCTCCAGTAGCTTTTTCGCCGTGACCCGCCGCGCAATCTTGTAGGGATCGCGGACCCCGATCATGCGGGTGAATACGCCGCTCCTCTTCCGGTAGTCTTGAGGCTGCGGCAGGTGCGGCGCGAACGTCATCGCCGACAGCACGCCCCCCACCTCGTCGGTCGCTTCCAAGCGCTGCTGGACGCGTTCGACGAGTTCCATCTTCTCCAGGAAGTCGAGTTTGCACTCTTTAGGATCGATCCGGAGAATCACCTCCATCGGCACCAGGTCGCCCAGGTGCTTCTCCAGCCAGGTGTAGTCGGCCAGGATCTTCGCGTCGGGCGGGAAGAGCCGCATCAGGTGCACCGACGTCTTGGTATACACCATCCCCCAACCGCAACCTGCCAGCAGCGCCAGACAACCGACGGAGACCAGGCCGTTGCGGCGAATGATGAACTGACCGGCGCGATACCAAAGCGCGTTGATGAGCCGTGCCAGCGAGCTCTGCTCTTGCACCGGTTCGTGGTGCCGACGATGCTCGGCCGCCTCGCGGGCAAACTCCTTGAGCGGCCAGACCTGCAGCGCGGCGGGAACGTGGAAAAACAGCAACAGCGCGCTGACCACGACGCCCACGCCCGAATAGAAGCCAAAAAGCTGAATCGGCACCAGCTCGCTGTAGCAGAGCGTCCAGAGCCCGACCGAAGTGGTGGCGGTGGCCAACGTCAGGGGGAGCCAGGCGTGGCGGATCGCCTTCTCCGGCGCCACCAGGGTATCGATCCCTTCCTCGAGCAGGTCGCGGTAGTAGTTCGACAGGTGGATGGCCCCCGAGATCGTCGCGACATAAACCAGGGACGGCATCGTGAGCAGGATGGCGTTGACCTTGACCCATCCCGGCATCTCGCCAATCAACAGGGGCGCGTACCAAACGACGGCCAGGCTGGCCGCTGCGCCGTAGATGCCGGCGAAGAAAACGATCGAGATGAGCTTCAGGTTTCGCAGGCACCACCAGGAAATGACCAGTCCGATCAGGGCGGCGAAGCCCGCCAGACGGTAAAGGCTCTGCTCGCCTGCTTCGTCAATTGCCACGTTGTCGACCGGCGGGCCGCCCATGTGCAGGCTGGTCAGCGGAATGTTGCACTCGCTCTGGGCGGTGTTGCGCACCAGCTTAACGCACTCGCGGAGGTGCTCCTTTCCGTCCTCCGTGAGGGTGACCACGATGCAGGTCGTCTTGCCGTCCGGCCCGATCAGTGTTCCCTTCAGTCGCGACACCGCTTCCGAGTCGGGTAGATTGATGGGTTCGGAGACCAGGCGCTCCAGCAGGTCGTTTCCACTGATGGCCTCTTTGAAATAACGCGTGCGCGGATCTTCGTTCGGCGGCACAACTTCGGGCGCTCCGTCGCCGTCGGCGTCGATCCTCGTGGGATGGTGTTTCGGGTCGAGCTTGGCCACCATCAGCCGCAGAGAATCCGAGTCGAGCGTGCAGCCGTCCCAGCTCATGAGGATGAACTGCTCACCGGCGAAATGATGGCGAAACCATTTGAATGTGCGGGTTTCTTCGTACTGAGCCGGCAGCCACTGGGCCACGTCGTTCTTGTTGCTCTTCAGCGCCCGGAAGGCACCAGCGAACGTGGGTATAAACAAGAACGCCGAGACAAGCAGGATCTTCTGAGCGTTGCGGTCGTAGAACGATCGTTTCATTTGCTGACGTCAGAGGTTACGACCGGTTGGCCGCGTTGGAGATTGCCCCATAAAACTTCCATGTATCGTGGCTCGGGTAGGACCGAAGCAGTCTAACCCCTACAGCAAACCAAGTCGATATATGCGGCCTTCCAGCACGCCGGTTTGCGTCGTGATGCCATGGTAAAGGCGGCAAAACCCCTACCGTCGTGCGTCCGAGCGTGGCGGGAAGCCCAAACCTTGGGCCTTTGTTTCTATTCGTTCGCCCGCGGCCGTCTCGTGAGCCGCTTCCTAAGTGTGCCGTTTGAAACGGCTTAGCGGCCGACGACGGACAGGACGTTGCGGGCGGTCGCACCACATGAGACACCACTTTCCAATCAGTCATGCTACGATGAAACCAGCCGGCAGCCGCGCTCGAAAATGCCGAAACCGAGTCGGAAATGGGCAACATGAGCCAGACCGAGTTCGACGCCTCGACGCTTCCCGGCTCCGCCGCGGGCACGCCAGCCCATCGGCCGGGCGAAGTCGGCGCGCTCAGCGTGGCCGGTCACGACGTAACGATCTTTGAGGAATCTCCTCCCCTCGTCGCGGCCATGATCGACGACATCTCGCGTGCCCGGCAGCGGGTGTGGCTCGAAAGCTACATCGTTGCCAACGACGCGGCCGGGCAGGCCTTGAGCGAAGCCCTGTGTCGCCGCGCGGCCGAGGGCGTCGATTGCCGCGTCCTGTACGACGCCGTCGGGAGCAACGCCACTCCAAGTTCTTTTTTTGCCCGACTTGCAAAATCGGGGGTACAAGTGCGCGGCTACCGATCGCTGTGGCGCGTGCTGTGGCGATTTCGTTCGCTGCGATGGTTCAACCGCCGTGACCACCGCAAATTGCTCGTGATCGACGACCGGCTGGCTTATTTCGGCGGCATGAACATCGTCGACCAGAGCGGCATCCGCACGGTCGACGAAGCCAAGGCCCGCCACCTGCCCGCGTCGGCCGGCTGGCGCGACGTCCACTTACGCCTCTGCGGTCCGAAGCAGCCGGAAGTGGCCGCCGCCTTCGCAGGACTCTGGCGCAAACGCCCCTTCGGCCGCCGCCGCCGCTGGCCGCGCTGGCCGATCCGCCGCATGCTCGCCGCGCGGGGAGACGGCATCTACTTTTTCGACTGCCGTCCGCAACTTCGGCACCGGCGCCCGACACGCGTCCTCGTGCCCCTGCTGCGGCAAGCGCGGCGAAACATCACGCTGTGCATGGCCTATTTCATTCCCCAGGGGAGCGTGTTGCGCGAGCTGCTGCGGGCCAGCCGCCGCGGAGTGCGGGTGCGCGTCATCGTCCCTGGCAAGAGCGACGTGCCAGCCGTGCAATGGGCGACGCGGCACTTTTACGACAAGCTGCTCAAGCGAGGCATCCGCATTTACGAGCGGAAAGACCAGATGCTGCACAGCAAGGTAATGGTCATCGACGACGACTTGTCGCTGATCGGCTCCTGCAACCTCGATCCTCGCAGCCTGTGGTACAACCTCGAGTTCTTTGCGGTCTTCCGCTCGGCGGCGATGGCCGCAACCTTGCGGCACATCTGCCGCTATGAGATGCGTAACAGCCGCCGCGTGACGCTGCTCGACTGTTTCGGCCGCCCCTGGTGGCAACGAATGCTCGATCGGCTCGCCTGGTCGATGCGCCGCTGGTTGTAGTTCCCGCTCTTTCGGGAGACGATTACGGTGAGGGGGTTCCACGCAGCTTGGTCAAGCTATCGCGATCCGTTGGCCGAGCGCCCAGCCTGCCTTCTGGCTTGGCGTGAGAACGGCTCCTTGGCCGTCAGGATTCGCGGCGGTTGTCGCGGCGCAACGTTGCGGCGAGGGAAAGGGCCCGGAACGACCGTGGCCCGCCTGATTCGGTTTCCCCCGGCGTGTGCCTGCTACTTTAGCAACTTGGCAACGGCTTTCGCTCCACGCGCGAAGTCATTGCAATGTCGTGCGTAATCGACGAGGGTTCCACCGTTCCCGATGCTTCCAGCGTCACAACAACGCTCTTGAAAGCCGGCGTCTTGGAGAGCGGGTCGGCATGACGCGGCACGAGGACGTTTGCCTCCGGGTAATACATCAGGGCGTTGCCCGCCCTGATTTCGGCGAACGCCTTCACAAGGATACCGGGTAAAGAGCCCACGTCGCTGCGGACCGTGACGCGCTGGTTCTCTTTCAGGCCGAGCCGCTCGATGTCGGCCGGGTTCAGCAGGATGATGTCGCGGCGGTCCTGGCCTCGATACAGGTCGTAGTCCTCGTACACGACGGTGTTAAATTGCCCTTCGCTGCGGACGGTCATCAGGCGCAAGCTCGTCTCGCCCCCAGGCAACTCCGGCAACGTGTGTGTGTAGAGCTTGGCACGGCCGCTAGCGGTGGGAAACCGCGGCTCATGCAGCACGCGGCCTTCGATGGCAAACTCCTCCTTCGTGCGGTCGATGCGAGCGATCTTTTCAAAACCGGGCACGACGGCCGCAATCGCGTCGCGAATCCGCGAGGTGTCGCGCATCGCCGACCAATCGATCGGCGTGCTGCCGTTGAGGACGTGCTGGGCCAGATCGGCCACAATGTCGACCTCGGCACGCGGCCCTTCGTGCCGCGCCGGTCCGCCGTCGCTGAGGCGCACAAAGTTGAACATCGATTCTTGCGTGGTCGGCTGCGGCTCTTCGTCGCGAGCCAAAACCGGCAGGATGAGCGTTTCCTCCGCCAGACCGTGCGCGTGGCCGGTGTTGAGCGTCGTATTGAGATAGACGAGCATTTCGAGTTTGCCCAACGCTCGTGCCGCGTAGGCGGCCTCCGGAGACGCACCGTACAGGTTGCCCCCCAGGCAAAAGCCGACCTTCAGCCGGCCCTCATCGGCGCGTTCCAGGCACTCAAGAGTGTCGAGTCCGGGGCCCGTGGGCAGCTTGACGTTGAAATGGGATTCCATCCGCTCGAAAAGGGCCTGCTTCAACTTGGGTGTGACGCCGACCGACCCGATTCCCTGTACGTTGGAGTGTCCGCGGATAGGCAATAGGCCGCTCGCGGGTCGCCCCACCATGCCGCGCAACAGGGCCAGGTTTGCGATCGCCTGCACGTTCTGCACGCCGTGCAGGTGATGGGTGATGCCCATCGTCCAACTGAACACGACGTGGTTGGCCTTGGCATAACGCAGGGCGATGGCGTCGATTTCCTTGCGGGTGACGCCCGACTTGCGGCAGATTTCGTCCCAGTCGAGCGTTCGCAGCCAGAGGGAGAATTCGTCCCAGCCTTCGCAGCAGTGGTTGAGATACTCGGCGTCGATCGCCTGCATCTCGTCTACGCGCTTGGCGATTCCCGCCAGCAGGGCCAGATCGCCCCCGATGTGCGGCTGCACGTAGAGGCTGGCGATCTTGCTGCCGAAAAAGAGACTGCGGAGGTCGCTGGGAACGCTGAAGTTCACCAGGCCGGTCTCCACCACGGGATTGACGACGATCACCTCGCCGCCGCGGCGCCGGACCTGCATCAGGGTGCGCATCAGCCGCGGATGGTTGCTGGCAGGGTTGCCGCCGATGACGAACACCAGGTCGGCGCCGTCCAGGTCCGCCAGACCGATCGTGGCCGTGCCGGTCCCCACGGAGTTGGCCAGTCCCACCCCGCTTGCCTGGTGACAATAGTAGCTGCAGTTGTTGATGTTGTTCGTGCCGTACAACCGGGCGAACAGTTGCAGCAGGAAAGCGGCCTCGTTCGAGGCCCGTCCGCTGAAGTACCAAAACGTGTCGTCGGGCGCCGCTGCCTGAAGTTTTTCGACAATCCGCCGGATGGCCTCGTCCCAAGCGATCGGCCGGTAATAGTCCTCGCCGCGAAGCAAGGCGAGCGGGGTCGTGATCCGGCCGCACGTCTCCAGCTCGCGCGGCGAGAAGGCTTGCAGTTGGGCCAGGGAGTAAGTGCTCCAGAAGTCGCGACGGATGGCACCCTGCATGTCGGCGGCCATGGCCTGCAGCGATTTCTTGCAGACTTCTGGGAAATGCCCCGCTTCATTCACCATGCCGCCGGCCTGGCCCCCCATGCCGACCGCGCACGTTTTGCACGCGTTCTTCGAACGCATGGCTTTCCATAGCTTCCAAAGGCCGCCGACCTCGCGGCCCTTCCGGAGCGTGTACCAAACCGCCGGCCACCCTCCCCCCGTCTTGACTTTTCGCATCAGGTTCCGCTCTCTAGCAAGTGCATGTCCATCGGCAGTTTAACACCGACTCGCGGCGACCTAAAGCGATTGTCAAACCGGCACGACCGGCATAACTTTAATCTTCGGCAATCTTTGGTAGGGCGGCGCTTTTTTGTTGCCGCGGTTGTAGCTCGTAGCTTCAATAGAAAGACCGGGACCAGCAGGGGCAAAGGAGCAGGAGTCAGAGGCGCAGTCTCGGAGGCGATTCCCATCGGCGTTCGCGGTCAACCGCGTCATCATCGGGCCGTCGTCGGCCAATCGCTTCCACGTCGCTTGACTTTCCGTTAATCGGCCTCGACGTGCCGTGCGCTCCGTGCGTCGAGTGGTGGTTTTCCCGTTTGTTGGACTAGGGTATCTCGCAATGCAGCGGCGGAAGAATCGTCGTTCGAGGAAGTCGGTTGCTCCTCTCCATAAGTCGGTGCGCCGCTCGGCCATCGAGCTGCTGGAATCCAAGCACCTGTTGACCAGTTTCGGCTATCTGCAAGTCCCCTTGGCGGCGGATCAGGCCGGGGCAGCCTTGTTGCAAGACCCCAACTTGCAAAACGCCTGGGGAGTGAGCATCTCGCCCGGCGGAGGTCCCGTGTGGGTCGCCGACAACGCCGCCAACGTGGCTTCACGGTACAGCGGCGCGGTGACCGGCAGCTCCTTCACCAGCGCGGCGAGCGTGGGCGTCCCCGATAACAGTCCGACGGCCATTGTTTTCAATCAGACCACCGACTTCACGGTCGGCACGGGCTCAAACGCCTTTACCCCGATCTTCTTTATCGCTTCGGCGAATGGCAAGATCGACGCTTGGAGCACGGGCAATCAAGCACAGAACGCGGTCTCCGTCAGCGGCGCGGAATTCACCGGACTGGCGGTAGCCAACAACGGCACGGCCAGCTTTCTCTACGCCGCCGACTTCCACAACGGGCAGATCGACGTCTTCGACAGCCATTTCAACCAGACGACCCTCTCGGCCACAGCCTTTACCGACACCGCGCTGACGGCGCAGGGGTTTGCACCCTACAACATCCAGCTTATCGGCGGCCAGCTCTACGTCACCTATGCCAAGCAAGACGCGAGCAAGCAGAACCCGGTGCCGGCTACCGGCAACGGCGCGATCGACGTGTTCAGTCTCAACGGGACGCTGGTGAAGCAACTCGTGAGCGGTTCCGAGCTGAATGTGCCCTACGGGCTGGCGGTGGCTCCCGCCAGCTTCGGTGACGCGGCCGGCGACTTGCTCGTCGCCAACAGCGGGAGCGGCCAAATCCTGGCCTACAACATTTCGGGGGCCACGGCCACGTTTGCCGGAACCCTGAATTCCGCCAACTCGACTCCGATTAACATCCCGGGCGTGCGCGGGTTGGTCTTCGGCAACGACTCCTCCGCCGGCAACGACACGACGCTCTTCTACTCGGCGGCCAGCGGCGGCCACGGCCAGTTCGGCGAGCTCCTCAACGCCTTCCAGCAGCCGTTGGTGGTGGTGCCGACCAACGTCTCCGCCAACCAAGGCCAGGCGTTTTCAGGAACGTTGGCCGCAGTGAGCGACAGCAACTCTTCGCTTACGGCGGGCAGCTTCACCGTCACGATCAACTGGGGCGATAACTTGACGTCGTCTGGCTCGGTGACGAGCAACACCGATGGCGGCTTCAACATATCGGGGACGCACACCTACGCGACGGTCGGCAACAAGAAGGTAACGATTACGGTGTCCGATTCGACCACGAGCATCGTGGCCACGGGCACCGCCACGGTGACCGACACCAGCTTCAATCCCAGCGGAACGTCGTTTGCCGCTACCGAAGGCCAATCGTTCAATGGGCTGGTCGGCAGTTTCGCCGACCCCAGCGGGCCGGGCAGCTATGTCGCCAACATCAATTGGGGCGACGGTACGAGCAGCAGCGCCACCACCGTCTCCTCGGGGTTGAGCGGCGGGTTCAACGTGACGGGAACGCACACCTACACCAGCGTCGGCAGCTTCTCTGTCTCGGCGGTCATCTCGGAGGTGAGTGGGACGACCACCACCGCAATCGGCACGATCGATAGCACGGCCACGGTCAGCGATCCAAACACGCTCACCGCGACCGCCGGCGCCTTCACCGCCACGCAGGGCCTATCGACGACGGCCACGGTCGCCACCTTCACCGACAGCAACTCGGCCGCCACCGCCAGCCTGTTTAGCGCCACGATCAATTGGGGCGACGGAACGACGGCCAGCGCCGGCAGCGTGACGCGCGGCGGAGACGGCGTCTTCACCGTGAGCGGAAGCCACGCTTATGTCGAAAACGGGACGCTCACCGCGACCGTCACCGTCAGCGACACGCCGGGCACGGCCACGGCGACCACCACCTCGGTCGCCGACGTGGCCGACGGCAACACCTTCACGCCGCACCCGATGACGATCGCCAGCAACGCTGGCCAGACCTTCGCCGGCAACGTGGCGACGTTCAGCGATACCAACACGCTCGTGCGCGCGGCCGACTTCACGGCTACGATCAACTGGGGTGATTCGACGACCAGCACGGGAACGATCACGGCCGCCAACGGCGTACTCACCGTGAGCGGCTCGCACAGCTACACCAGCGGCGGCACGCTGGAACCGGTCAGCGTGATCATCACCGAGAACTCGCCCGGCACGGCCAACGCCACGGCGACGAGCACGGCCGTCGTGGCCGCCGGCAATTTCACGGCCACCGGCGCGACGATCACCGCCACGGCCAGCAGTGCCAGCTCGCCGCAAACGCTGGCGTCGTTCACCCCCGACGCTGCCGACCAATCCGACACCTTCACCGCCACGATCGACTGGGGCGACGGAACGTCGTTCACCGTGGGAACGGTCACCTCCTCCGGCGGCAGCAGCTTCAACGTCGTCGGCAGCCACATTTACAGCACGCCAGGCAATTATTCGCCCCAGGTCGTCGTTTACGAGGCTTCGGGCACCGCCACCGCGACGCCCGCCGAAGTCATCACGGCGAAAGCCAACGTCACCAGCCCCGTCGTGTTGAGCCCGGCCACGATCACGGCCAAAGACCACGTCTCGTCGACCTTGACGGTGGCCACCTTCACCGACGCCGACGCCAGTGTCACGGCCACCGACTTCACGGCTACGATCAATTGGGGCGACGGAACGTCGGCATCGCTCGGCACGGTGACGTTGAACAACGGGGTGTTCACCGTAGCCGGCATCCACACGTTCGCCGAGGCCGGAACGCTCGACGTGAGCGTCACGGTTACTCAAGACGCACCGACGGTGTTCTCCACGAGCGCCACGGCCACGGCCACGGTCAGCCAGGACGACGGCTTCACGGCGTCAGCCGCGTCGCTGAGCGCCACCGTCGGCTCGGCGTTCAGCGGCGTACTTGCCACCTTCACGGACACCGACTTGCAAACCACCGCCAGTCAACTCACCGCGGTGATCCACTGGGGCGACGGCAGCGATACGGCCGGTACGGTGACCGGTTCGTCCGGACAGTTCGCCGTTCACGGCAGCCATACCTATACGCAAGATGGGTCTTTCCCGCTCTCGGTGACGATCGAAAATTCCAGTTCGTTGCCGGGCTTCACCGAAGCGGTCGCCACCGGCTCGGCTATGGTCTCGCCGGGCAGCGCGTTTACGGCCACGGGAACGACCATTACACCCAGCGAGGGTCAGACGTTCAGCGGCACGGTGGCCACCTTTACCGACACGGGCAGTTCGAACCCGCAGTCGGCCTTCACGGCCACAATCAAGTGGGGCGACGGATCGACGACGTCCGGCACCGTGACGGGCTCCAGCGGCAGTTACACGGTATCCGGCAGCCACGCTTATTCCGACGGCGGCAGCTACCAGATGACCGTGCAGGTCGTCGAGACCGCGATCAGCGACACCATCTCCGCCGTGAGCACCGCCACGGTCAGCGGTAGCGACACGTTGACCGCATCGAACTCGACCTTCACGGCGACGGCGGGCACGTCATTCACCGGCGCGGTCGCCGGCTTTACCGATAGCAATACGGCCGCTGTGGCGGGTGATTTCACGGCCACCATTAGCTGGGGCGACGGAAGCACGTCGACCACGGGCACGGTGACCGGCAGCAACGGCGTCTTTACGATCACCGGTCAGCACCTGTACTCCACGGCGGCGACCGACACGGTCAAGGTAACGATCAAGGACGTTCATCTCTCTTCGGTATCGGCCACCGCGACTTCGACCGCGGACGTCCTGGCGGCCACGGGCACCGGCGCCACGACCGGCACGATCAGCGGCCTGGTGTTCGACGACCTGAACTTAAACGGCGTGTTTGAGGCGGGCGACCCGGGGCTGGCCGGGCGGACCGTGTTTCTCAACGTTGACGGCAGTGGCAAGGCCGACGGCACGAACCCTCAGGCCACCACCGACGCCAACGGCAACTTCACGTTCACAGGGCTGCAGCCGGGCACCTACCAGGTTATGGAAGTGATTTCGGCCAACGGCGGCCAGACCCTCACCACAAGCCCGCAAACGGTGACACTGACGACCGGGCAGACGGTGACCGGCGTCAACATCGGCAACCTGGTCACCAGCAAGATCGTGCCGCTGCCGGTCACTACTTCAGGTCCGCAGGCGGCAAGCGACGTCAATACGGCCTACATCAACGCGCTGTACCAGAGCATTCTGGGGCATGCACCCGATGCGACCGGGCTGGCCTTCTGGCAGCAACAAATGGCCGCGGGAGCCAGCCGCGCGACGGTCGCACAAGGCATCTGGGACTCACCGGAACACCGCAAGCAAGAGGTCGACGGGTTCTACCAGGAGTTCCTCAACCGCGCCCCGGATGCGCAGGGCGAGCAGTTCTGGATCAATGCCTTCAATAGCTGGGGGACGGAGCAGCTCGAGGTCGTGGGCTTCCTCACCGCCACGTCCGAGTACGCGAGCCTTCACCCGGGCAACACGGCCTTTGTCGACGCGCTGTACAACGACATCGACCAGCGCCCCGCCGATTCGGCCGGCGAAGCCAACTGGGTGACGCAGCTTGGCAACGGCGCGACGCCGGTTCAGGTGGCGCTGGACTTCGTGTTTGGACAGGAGGCCTCCACGCACATCGTCAACGGTTTCTATTCGGCCTTCCTGCACCGGGCGCCGGACGCCGCCAGCCTGCAGATGTGGGTCAACGATCTCGACGCCCAGACCATGACGGCCGAGCAGGTCGCCATCCAGTTGCTGGCTTCCAACGAATATTTCACTCGCGTCACCGCCAGCCAGGCGCCCGCGATCACCAGCGCCGCCAGCACCACGTTTACGGCGGGAACGGCAAGCACTTTCCACGTAACCACGTCCGGCGTTCCCGCCCCCTCCATCACGGCGACGGGCCTGCCGTCTGGCGTAACGCTCACCGACAACCACGACGGCACCGCCACGCTGGCCAGCACCACCGCCGCGGCGGCCAACACCTACACGTTCACCATCACGGCCAGCAACGGCATCGGCACGGCGGCCACGCAGAACTTCACGCTCACGATCAGCCCGGCACAGACGCAGTCGGCGCCGGCCTTCACTAGCGCCAACTCGAGCGTCTTCACGGCGGGCTCGGCGGGCTCGTTCTCCATCACGAGCAGCGGCTCGCCCGCCGCCACGATCACCGAAAACGGCACGCTTCCCAGCGGCCTGACGTTCACGCCCGGCACAGGGGGCACGGCCACCATCACCGGCACCCCCGCCGCCAACACTGGCGGCACGTACACGATCGCGCTCACCGCCTCGAACGGCGTGGGGACCGCGGCCACGCAAAGCCTCTTGCTGATCGTGAATCAGGCTCCGTCGATCACCAGCACGGCCTCAACCAGTTTCGTCGCCGGCACGGTGGGGACCTTCAAGGTGCAGACCGCGGGCTTCCCGGTAACTTCGATCAGCGCGACAGGATTGCCCAACGCCGGGCTGACGTTGGTCGACAATCACGACGGCACGGCCACCCTGACCAGCACCACCGGCCTGGCGGCCGGTTCCTACCCGTTAACCATCAACGCCACGAACAATATCGGCACCCCGGCCTCTCAGTCGTTCACCCTCACGGTGGCCGCCGCGTCGGCTGCGCCGGCGTTCACGAGCGCCACGAGTACCACATTTACGACCGGCACGGCGAGCACGTTCTCCGTCACCACCACCGGATCGCCCAGCGCCACGCTGACCGAGTCAGGCACGCTGCCGACCGGCGTGACGTTCGTCGACCACGGCGGCGGCCAAGGTACGCTCAGCGGTACCGCTGCGGCGAACACAGGCGGCACTTACAATTTCACGATCACGGCCGACAACGGCAACGGCACGCCGGTCGCCCAGAACTTCACCCTCACGGTCCACCAGGCCCCGGCGTTCACCAGTGCGGCCTCGGCCACGTTCGTGGCCGGCACGGCGGGAACATTCAAGGTGCAAACCAGCGGCTTCCCCACCGCCTCGGTTAGCGGCACCGGGCTGCCAGCGAACCTGACGCTTACGCCCAACAGCGATGGAACGGCCACGCTGACAAGCGGCACCAGCCTGGCGGCTGGCACGTATCCGTTCACGCTCCAGGCCGCAAACGGCGTCGGAACCCAGGTCACCCAATCGTTCACGCTGACGGTGGCCGCCGCGGCATCCGCGCCGGCCTTCACCAGCGCAGGCAATGCCACGTTTACAGTCGGCACGGCGGGCACCTTCTCCGTCACGACCAGCGGCGCTCCCAGCGCTGCGCTGACCGAGTCGGGCACGCTGCCGGCCGGGGTGACGTTCGTCGACAATGGCGGCGGCCGGGGCACGCTCAGCGGTACTCCAGCGGCGGGGACCGGCGGCACCTACAGCTTCACGCTCACCGCCAACAACGGCAACGGCACGCCAGGCACGCAGACCTTCGTCCTCACGGTTGACCAGGCGCCGGCGATCACCAGCGCCAACGCGACCACGTTCGTGGCGGGCGCGAGTGGGACCTTCACGGTGCACACGGCCGGTTTCCCGAACGCCACGATCAACGTCACGGGATTGCCTTCTGGCGTGACGCGGACGGACAACGGCAACGGCACGGCGACGATCACCAGCACCACCGGTGCCGCGGCCGGCACGTACTCGTTGACGATCACGGCTACCAATGGCGTGGGCACGACCGCGACACAATCGTTCACGCTCACAATTGGCTCCACTCAGACGGCCCCGGCCTTCACCAGCGCCACCAGCGCCACTTTTGTCGCTGGCACCGGTGGAACCTTCTCGGTCACCACGACCGGCACGCCCAGCGCCGCGCTTAGCCTGTCGGGCCAGCCGCAAGGTGTCACGTTGGTGGACAACGGTGGCGGCCAGGGCAAGTTGACGGTCGCCTCGTCCACGGCGGCGGGCGTCTACAACCTGACCTTCAGCGCGACCAATGGAGTCGGAAATCCCATCACACAGTCGTTCACTCTGACCGTTAATGCGCCACTAAGCTTCACCAGTGCCAGTAGTGCCAGCTTCGTGTCGGGCACCGGCGGAACCTTCACGGTCAGCGCGACCGGTACGCCGACGGCGACGATTACGGAGACCGGTACGCCGCCCACGGGCGTCAGCCTGGGAACGAGCAGCAACGGCAGCGCTACGCTGACCGTCGGCTCGACCACACCCGCGGGCGTCTACACCCTGACCTTCAGTGCGAGCAACGGGGTTGGAAATCCTGTCACGCAGTCGTTCACGCTGACCGTCGGTACAGCTCCCAGCTTCAGCAGCGCGACGAGTGTCAGCTTCGTGGCCGGCACCGGTGGAACCTTCACGGTCAGCGCGTCCGGTACGCCGACGGCGTCGATCACGGAAACCGACACGCCGCCCACGGGCGTCAGCCTGGGAACGAGCAGCAACGGCAGCGCTACGCTGACCGTCGGCTCGACTACACCCGCGGGCGTTTACCACCTGACCTTCAGTGCAACCAACGGGGTCGGAAATCCTGTCACGCAGTCCTTCACGCTGACCGTGGGCACGGCGCCCGCCTTCACGGGTGCCACGAGTGCCACCTTCGCGCCCGGCGCCGGAGGGACGGCGACGATTTCCACGACCGGTTCGCCGAACGCTACCGTCAGCGAAGATCCGAACGATACGCCGATCACCGGCGTCACTCTCACGCCCAACGCCGACGGCACGGCCACGCTGACGGTCGGCACTTCGACCCCGGCCGGCGTCTACACCTTGAACCTGATTGCCAGCAACGGAGTCGGCACGGCGGCGACCGAGCAGTTCAAGCTGACGGTCGGCACGGCGCCCGCCTTCACGGGTGCCACGAGCGCCACCTTCGCGCCCGGCGCCGGTGGGACGGCGACGATTTCCACCACGGGTTCGCCGAACGCCACCGTCAGCGAAGATCCGAACGATACACCGATCAGCGGCGTCACTCTGACGCCCAACGCCGACGGCACGGCCACGCTGACGGTCGGCACTTCGACGCCGGCGGGCGTTCACACCTTGAACCTCATCGCCACCAACGGTGTCGGCACGGCGGCTACCGAGCAGTTTACGCTGACCGTCGGCACGGCGCCCGCCTTCAGCAGCAACAGCGGCACCAGCTTCGCGGCGGGGACTGGTGGTACGTTTACCATCACCACCACGGGTTCCCCGACCCCAACGATCAGCGAGGATCCCAACGATACGCCGGTCACTGGGGTCAGCCTGACGCCCAACGGTGACGGCACGGCCACGCTGACGGTCGATGCTTCGACCCCGGCCGGCGTCTACACCTTGAACCTGATCGCCAGCAACAACGTCGGCACGGCCGCGACCCAGCAGTTCACGCTGACGATCAGCTAGCTAGACGGCTACTCACGGAACGGATGCCGTTGGCGCGTTAGAGTGGTCCGCCACAGGCTGCGGCAGGGGGCTTTGACCCCCGTGTTACGTCCAGTCTCCCTAGGTCAAAGCCTATTCCGGGGTGGCGGTGCATCGTGGAACGACCTTCCTAGGTCGCTTTCTCGCATCGCGAAGCAGAAAAGGCGACCCGGGAAGGTCGCCCCACCAACCCGCAATGCTGGCCGCGGCGTAACGACGCGCCTACCAGAAACCGAAGCCAAAGCCGAACCCGAACCCGAAGCCGTACCCGGGGCGGCTAACCACGTCGGGATATTGGCGTACGCTGGTCGGACGGTTGGGGTATCCACCCTTTCCGAAGCTCGCGACGCCGCGTTCGAATGCCCGCTCGCGCTCTTCGTACTGCAGGCGCTGTTCTGCCTGCAAGGCAGCGATCCGCGCCTCGCGCTTCCGCTCCAGCATGGCGATCTGATTCTGCGCCGCGGAACGCTTTTCGGACAGAAGATCGAGCTGCGCGCGAAGTTGAGCCGAATTGAGCCGGGCCACGTCGGGATATTGAATGTCCATCTTTTTGCGATACGCGGGCGCGGCGGCTGCCCGATTCGCCCTTATCCAGTTAAGAACATCACGCCCCTCAGGGCTTTCCAACATCGCCAGCCTGGCCTCAAGATCCTGGCGGAAATCCTCGATCGCGTCGGCGGACATCACCTCCACGCGGTGGCTCGTTTGCTGTTTAATGTCCTCGATCTGGTTCTGATCGTAGATCGGTTGTGCCGAATACCACTGGTCCAACTCGGCCATCGTCTTTCGCCAGGACTCGCTTCTGAGAAGCACCTCGCGCCGCGCCTTGTCGAATTGACCACCCTCGATCTCCTTTGCCGGTCCGTCGGCAGCCGCCGCGAGCGGTGAGGCAACCAGCACGGCAACGACAAAAGCAAGTTCTACGCCTCGCACCGATATCAACGTGAAGCGAGAAGTCATGGGGTGTTCTTCCTCACGATCATGCTTACTTTTGTATCCTGGAACCGCCTCTCAGTCGATCCGACCGTTGCTCAATCTCTCGCGACAGACGTCGTTGCCGTCCGGCGCGATCCCGTTGGTGCTCGCGGCTCGGTTTCCCGGGGGCCAGATGCTCGCGTCTTGAATGTGCCCTCTATCATTCTACGTCTTGACTTACTTCTGTGCCGGCGCAGCGGAAGGCCTTGTCGGCGACTGCGCAGGCCGAACGTTGCCGCGAAACACGACCTTACATTTCCCAACCCTTCGGGAGCAGGTTTTTCGCGAGGAGACTGGGATAGTCTTTTCCGGCCCGGAGGAGGAGGTCAGGGCTACGAAGAGACCGTTACCTGGACAAGGGCAGTTCGGCATGCCTGGACTGAGCGCGCGAACTCACGAGGCGTTGCGATTACTTGCACCGCCCACCGTCTGGCGTATCATGTCGGTCGGCGGGGTTCCGCTACCTCGCGGCCCGCTTTCGAGCCATGTGAGGTTGTTCAACCATCTCTTGCGGAGGCCATTCGATGAGACACTTGACTGTTGCGGCGGCATGGGTAATTACGGCCACTTGTCTTTCCGGCTTGTCGTTGGCTGACGACAACGCGGATCCGACCGGTACATGGAAATGGTCGGTCACTTTCAACAACCAGACCCGCGAGGCCACGCTCAAGCTCAAGCTGGAAGGCGACAAGCTCACGGGAGCCATGCTCGGCCGCGACAACCAGGAGACGGCCATCGAGAACGCCAGCTACAAAGACGGCGAGGTCACGTTCACGGTGACGCGCGAGCGCAACGGCCAGAAGTTCAGCAGGAAGTACAAGGGAAAAGTAACCGCCGACACGATCAAGGGAACGATCGAGTTCGAGCGCGACGGACAAACCCAGTCGCGTGACTGGGAGGCCAAACGCGAGAAAGCGTAAGGCCACCCACCTTGTCCGTCGTAGTCTGGGCCATGAATACCCCAACGAAAGCGACGCTCATCGCTTTGGCGTTTGTAGCAGCCGCTTTCGATTCTGCGGTCGCCCACGACGCGCCGAACCTCATCTGGATCATGGCCGATGATCTGGGCTATGGCGAGCTGGGATGCCACGGCCAGACGGTCATCAGGACGCCTCAGCTCGACCGTATGGCCAAGGAAGGCATGCGATTCACGCAGTTCTACGCGGGCGCCACGGTGTGTGCCCCGTCGCGGAGCGTGCTGATGACCGGCCAGCATCACGGGCATACGCGGGTGCGCGGCAATGCGGGGTCGACGAATCCCGTCGCCCAGGCGTTGCGCTCCGGCGATACGACCGTGGCCAAGGTCTTGCAGCAAGCCGGCTACCGAACGGCCCTGATAGGCAAGTGGGGGTTGGGCGACATCGGAGCCGCGGAGAGCGGTTTGCCTCGCAAACAGGGTTTCGATGAGTTCTTTGGCTACCTCAACCAGCATCACGCGCACAATCATTTCCCTGATTACCTCTGGCGAAACGAAGAGAAGGTTTCGCTCCCCAACGTTGTGGTACCGGTCGGGCAGCATGGCGGCGGCTACGCGACCGCCGCCGAGCAATACGCCGACGACCTCTTTGCCGATGCCGTGGTGAAGTTCGTGGCCGAGAACAGATCGCGGCCCTTCTTTCTGTACTGGTGCATGGTCGTGCCCCATGCCAACAACGAGAGGACGAGCGCGCTGAAAAACGGCGCGGAGGTGCCCGACTTCGGCCCCTATGCCGGCGAAGACTGGCCGGAACCAGACAGAGGCCAGGCCGCCATGATTTCGCGTCTGGACGGCTACGTGGGCCGGATGCTCGATGCCCTTCGTGAATATGGGTTGGCGGAAACCACGCTGGTGATCTTCACCAGTGACAACGGTCCGCACAACGAGAGCAATCACAACCTCGCGCGATTCAAACCCTCCGGACCACTCAGCGGGATCAAGCGGAGCCTGCACGACGGCGGCATTCGTGTTCCCACGATCGCCTGGTGGCCCGGTCATGTTGCCGCCGGCACGACGTCGGATCACGTCGCCTACTTCGGCGATTGGATGGCAACCGCGGCCGAACTTGCTGGCGCGAGGATGCCGGGCGACTGCGACTCGATCAGCTTCGCGCCGACCTTATTTGGCAGGCCCGCTGAGCAACAGGAACACGACTTTCTTTACTGGGAGTTCCACGAGGGAGGTTTCAAACAGGCGGTGCTCTACCAGGGGCGCTGGAAGGGGATCCGCCGCGGCGGGCCGGACGCTCCCATTGAACTGTACGATCTGCGAACCGATCTCGCCGAAAAAGCGAATGTCGAGGCGACGCATCCCGACGTCACCGCGAAGATCGGCGCCTATTTGGCGACTGCCCGCAGCGACTCCCATGATTGGCAGCCCCATTGGGAAGCCGCCAGCAAAGTACAGCGATAACAGAAAACTCAGGCGATCAACCACAGCCCCAAGCCACTATCCCAACCGGAGCCCCACGTGACCACGCTCGCTGCCCGAGCTTTCGCCACGGCCGTCGTGTCATTTGCCAGTCTGGCGTTAACAAGCCTACTCGTGGCCGACGACGTCGTCCCCGTCGACGCGCCCCCGCGCTGGTGGAAGGGGAATCTGCACACCCACACCCTCTGGAGCGACGGCGACGATTTCCCGGAGATGGTCGCCGAATGGTATAGAACGCACGGGTACCAATTTCTGGCGCTGTCGGACCACAACGTCCTGGCCCAAGGAATGCGATGGATGAAAGAGACCGACATCACGCAGCGAGGTGGTCAAGGCGTTATCGAAAGGTATCTGCAACGATTCGGCGGCTCGTGGGTTGAGATGCGCGGCGAGGGGAATGAGCGGGCGGTGCGACTCAAACCGCTCGACGAATTCCGCGCATTGGTCGAAGAGCGTGGGCGCTTCTTGATGATCCCGGCCGAGGAAATCAGCGACAAGGCCGAGGGGGTTCCCGTGCACATCAACGCCTCAAACGTGAAAGAGGCCCTGCCGCCCCTGGGCGGCGAGACGGTCCGCGAGGCGATTGAGAACAACCTTCGCAACGTCGAAGACCAGGCGCGCCGGGCCGGCCGCGAGATCCTGGCACACCTCAATCATCCTAACTTTGGCTGGGCGATAACTGCCGAAGATCTCGCGCACGTCGTCTTGGAACGACACTTCGAGGTCTACAACGGGCATCCCGGCGTCAATCAACTGGGGGACAACGCGCGTCCCTCGGTCGATCGGCTTTGGGACATCGCGAATACGATTCGCCTGGCCCACCTTCATGCGCCGCCGCTCTATGGCATCGCCACGGACGACAGCCATCACTATCACGATAAGGTGGACGGCGCTCGGCCGGGCCGCGGTTGGGTGATGGTCCGGGCGACCCATCTCACGCCGGAACACATCGTGAAGGCGATCAAGGCCGGCGACTGCTACGCTTCGAGCGGCGTAGGTTTGAACGACGTCCGGTACAATCGCCAGCGACGGAAGCTCGAGCTGGATATCGAACCCGACGGTGATGCCCGCTTCGTGACGCAGTTTATTGGCACGCTGCGCGGAGTCGATCCCAAGGCCAAGGCTGGCACGGATTCGACCGGTGCCGGCGGCGGCTCGGAGGCCAAGAGACCGCCCCGCGTCACGGGCAGCTATTCTGACCAGATCGGCCGGGTCCTGAGCAGCGTCGAGGGTTTAACTCCAAGCTATGAACTTACCGGGGACGAACTCTACGTGCGGGCGGTCGTGATTTCGAGCGCGGCGCCGCGCGATCCGTCGTTTGTCGGGCAGAAGCAGCAAGCATGGACCCAGCCGGTTGGCTGGGAATAGCGAGTCAGCGACAGCAGCTTTCCGCCTGCAGCCGCGGCTATCGATCACCGCGAGGCAGCCGCTCAATAAACCGCAGTTCGTCGGCATCGAGCTGCTCAAACAACGATTGCTTACTCAAGTCGAACGAGCGGCGCGGTCGGCTGTCGGAACCATCACGCTGATCGCCGTTGTGGAAACACCAGCCCGCAGCACCACCCGCGCGGGCTTGTGCCAGATCAGTCGAGAAGTCATCAGCCGACGGTTGCCACCCGGAATCGTAACCGCGGCGAAACGGCTCCTGATAGTGCACCGGCACAACGCGCCCCAGGTCGCGCATGGCCTTCAGGTAGTCACGCGTCTTGGCCTCGGTCTGTGTGGGTGACGCCGCATCGCGCGGTCGGTGCGGCGCAATGAAATCGACGCCCACATCCTTCAAATAGGCACGCAGCTCGTTGTCTCCGATATCGCCCCCATGCGACGCCGTGACGAGACGGTCGGGGTCGAGGCGTCGGGCCAATTGGCGAAGATCGCGCAACTCGTCCGTAGAGGCGTGGCGAGAGTCGCCGATGTTTCGTTCGTTGGACAGGTCGAGATACCAGTTGCGATAGGGCCGGAGCGCCTCCACGACCGTCCGCACCGCCTGGCGATGCGATTCGTGCGTCGGCAGTCGCGTCGGCGCAGACCCGCTTTTGCCGCGAGAAATCGTAACGTCGACGACAACACCCCGCTGGTCGCAATCACCCACGAGCTTCTGCAAGGTTTGCAGATACGGCTGTCTTGGTTCGCCCGTTGTCGGCTCAACCGCGGACACGTCTTGGCCGAACGCGGCCCAGGTCGCCCAGACGCGTATCCAATTGAAGCCGCATTGCGGTAACTTGTCGAAATCGACCTGACGAGTGTCGTCACGGGCGCCCAGGCCGCCGTAATAGCTGGCGCCGAGCAGGAACTCCGGTCGGCCATTTAGCGTGAACCGCGGGCCATCGATGCCGAGCACGGTTCGCGAGCGAGGCCGATCCGCGGAGGAAACGTCGGCGACCGCGGCCAGGAGGATGGCTGCGGTCGCAAACAACGTCCGAGGCCGAAAATCGAGTGCGGCGTGCCAGTCAGTTCTGGGAGAATGGCATGCCAACGCGTCTCCTAGGCTAAGCTTGTGCCTCGGCCAGCTCGAACGCTTCCTGTTCGTCGAGGGCCGGCTCGCAGGTCGGCACCTCCATGCACTCCAGCGCGCTCAGGTGGTCGTCGCGGGGCCAGATAACGCCGTGACACTCAACCACGTTTTGTGCGTACTCCTCGTTGTTCTCGACCAGCAGGCGGTGCAGCTTGTGAAGGTTGTAATGCGGCACGGCTGGATAGAGATGGTGCGTCAAGTGCACGTCCTGCCCATAAATGAACATTGCCCAGCGAGCGAGCGGATTCGCGATGATCACGCGGCTGTTCGTCAGCTTTCCGTCGTCGGCGTTGGCGTGCTGATAAAGGTCCCTCAGCAGCATGTAGTAGGGAAAGGTCGTCAACAGGGGGAGCACCCACAGCAGCCAGAAGTACACGCCCCATTCTTGCCCGGTGGACAGCCGCAGCGACGCCAGACCGGCCTCAAGCAGGGTGATCCAGGTCAGCCGCAGCACGCTGGCGGCCTTGACCGAATAGACCGGGCGGATGTCGGAGGGAAAGTACCAGTCGGTCGGAAGCGAGTAGATAACCGCGCTCGCCGCGGCCAGCAACAGGACCGTGGCCGCCAGCATCTGCACGCCGGTTCCAAACCAGCTCAAGTAGGCCAGCACGCCCACCATCACGGGCAGGTAGGCGAGTCCGAGCAGGCTTGTGATGCGGACGGTACCGATCCGTCCGGGCAGCTTCTTAGGCAGACGCTTCTGATAAGGGTGCTGGCAATAGCCGAAGGTGGTCGTGTAAATGTTGCCCCAAAGGTACTGCAGGAGCCTGGGGGGCCAGAAAATGCGCGAGAAGAACTGCCGGGCGAATTCCCCTTGGGTCATGGGGAAGCGGTCCATCATCCGCGTCTTGCCCATGTTGAGCAGTTCGGGGTCGCGTTCCCAGTCGTTCGTATATTCGTGGTGCCCCAGGTGCATATGCCGATACTGGGCCGTGGTCGAAAAGATGGGGAACATGCAGAGCCAGTCTGATACCAGCTCGTTGCAGAAGCGGTTCTTGAACAGGATCCAGTGTGCTCCCTCGTGCGCCAATCCGGCAAACCGATGCTGGATCGCGCCGATCAAGAGCACCGCCACCGTCACCACCGGAATGTTCCATGCCCAGGCGAGCCCCCACTGTCCCCGCAGCTCGCAGAAGGTGATCGTGGCGGCGAGAACGACGGCTAGGGTGAGGTAGTCGAACGCCAGAAAGGCCAGATTCGTGTGGTTGTCCAGATAGCGCAGGGGATGGATCAGGGCGTTTAGTTCCCGGCTATTGAGCGTCTTTCCCAGCCGTTTGGCACGCATCAGCAACTCACCCACGGGACCAAGTAGCGCGGCAGCCGCGAGCCTTCCCTGGCTGCATGCCACGAGCCCGTGGCAGCACCCTTCCGCTGAGTTACAGTCGGCCCGCAGAGCCGACCTAAAACCCAAATCCAGTTCTGTCGTTATATACTGGGCAGTCTAATGAAAACAACCATCTCACCCAGATTGCGAGTATGCCGAGGGCCTAACGACAACCGTCAAAGGCAGTTGCGGCGACCACGGGTACACCCAAGCTTGTGACCGGAAGCGGCCGCCTTCGTCGACCGATCCGAGGGCGCAGGCAATCGGCTCCAGGTTTCTTCTTCGGCCAAGTGGATCGGCAGACTTCGGGTTGACGCCCGCGCGTCGTCAAAACGCATGCAGCCTGAAGGGATGCCCGCGCGCCGCCGGCTGGCGCGCTCACTTCGGCGACACGAACCCGAAGGCAAGCGGGCTAAGTTGCATCCTGCTCCCCGCTTGCGTGCCGGGGCAGTAGGGGCCGGCGAGCAATCCGCGAGCCCTAGAAGGTATCGAGGATGAAGTGATGGCCGTAGTGGTAGCGGCGAGACTGCGGATACTCGTTCTGCCAGTTCCGGTTGTAGACCGGGATCCGCATCTCTGGCGGATAGCGGTAGTAAAGGCTTTCCGAGCTGCGGTAGTAGTCCGCGCTCCAGAAGTTTTGCGGATAGTAGACGTACGGGTAGTGATAGAATCGCTGCCAGTCTTGCGTGTTGTAGCTGTGGCCCCATTGGCGTCCGAATGCTTGTTGAGCGCGAGCCTCCGTAGCCGTGGTGGCGGCCGAGACGCCCGCCGCGCAGCAAAGGGCCAGTATCATGCGGCGGATCATGGATTCCCCCCTGGAAAATGAGGCGACTTTGTTCGCAAACCAACGCTGGGCAGCCCACGGTGCGGCTACGGGAGGCCGCACGGCCCCGACGAGGCTACGGAACAAACGGGTCAAGCAAGTTCTGGCGATGCCATGGCTTGCACGCGGTTGCTAACGCTTTTGATCGGCAACCGGGTCTCCGTCCTTGCAAGAATATCCCTTACCGGTCGCAGACTCCGCAAATTACGACGGCAGGCGCCCTTCCGCCAGTTCCTTGTCCCATTCGTCCATGAGGGGCCAATCGACGGCGCAGGTGCCGAAATCGGCCATGTGCAGATAGCCTTCCAGCCGGGCGATCGTTCCGTCAAGCACCGCGTCGTCCTTGCGGAAGATGGGGCCATGGCTGGGCAGAAGCCACTGTACGTCGCTGGCCCGAATTCGTTTGAGGGACGCGATGAAAGCCCGTATGTCGCTGCCATGGTGGGCGTCGATCGCGCCCACGCAGCCGTCGCGGTAGATGTTGTCGCCGCTGAACAGAAGTTTCCCCAGACGGAACGAGAGCTGGCTATCGGTGTGACCCGGCGTGTGCCAGACTTCGAGCTTCAGGCTGCCGACTTCGAGCACGCCCCCCTCGTCGACGAAGGAGTCGATTTTGACAGGCGGCATTTCCAAATGGATGTTTTGGGCGGCAACCTCGGCGAACGTCTTGATCCGGTCGCCCAGTTCCAGCGGCGGCGCCGCCTTCGGATGGCCGACGACCGGGGCCTTGAGGATTTGCTTCAGCTTGGCCAAACCCTGTATATGGTCCACGTCGGCATGCGTGGCGATGATGGCCCGGCAGTTGGACAGCGGAAAGTCCAACTGCCGAATCATCTCCACGATTTCGTCGACCGTGTCTTCGTAGCCGATGTCGATGATCAGCCATTCCGGGCCGTCGTAAACCAGGTAGACGTTGCACCCCAGCCGTTCGCCGGCCTGGTAGTTAATTTCGATCACGTGCGGGAAGACGGGCTTCCGCTGAAGCATAGCTGGGCTTGTCGACGGGACTTTGGAACCAGAATCAGAATCGAGCTAGATTCTAGGTCTCGTTGACTGGGGGGACAAGAAGGGAACGCGATGGACGCGGGCCCGTTTGCCTCGGCTCGACGGAGCACCGCGTCCCTGATCCGCGCCACCGCCGCTACGGCTTGCGCCGAACCACGTGGATCGTGGCTTCGCGCTGCTCTTGCTCAAAAGTTACCCCGAATTCTTTTTCATACCACTCGCGAGCCAATGCTTGCGATTCTTCGCCGACGAAGTACGGAGAATCGGTCGCCACGAGGTACTGATCGTAGTTCACAGCGGCGCGGTATTGCTCCCACGTGGAGTACTTGGATGGGTCGTTTCGTGGCGCACGCGGAAGGCCTGTCTCGTCGATGATGATCGGTCCCCGACCGCGCAAATCGTCGTTCTGCAGTCGTGTTAACTCACTGAGCAGTTCGTGCATCGTCACCGGCCGCAGGAAATAACCGACTCCCGGCTTCACCAGCCCCTTTTGCTCCTTTCCGCCCTTGACGATGTACGGCACCGGGGGCTTAACCTGTTGGTAGGGTTTGAGCTTTCGCCCGTCGTGCTTGGCGATCCAATAGGTCCGCTCTTCGACTACATCGACGAATTCCAGATCGATCGACTTCAGGGCAAAACTGACCCATTGCTGCCAGGGAGTATCCTTCTCGCAGACCAGATCGGCCCGCGGGAATTCGATGCCCAGCAGATCCTTCTGCACGCGCCACGCTTCCAGAGCATGATCTCCCTCGGCCATGCTGACCCGCACCCGGATGAAATCCTTCACCGACAGCGGGCGATATTGATCGAGGTCGAGCGGCACGACCCAGAATCTTTCGTCCGGCGTCCGCATCATGTACTGCAACGAGAACGTTTTGGGTTCGGTTCGCGGCAGAAGCGAGACTGTCTCACCCTTGGCTTCACTCAGCATTCGCTGAGCGAGTTCCTGAACATGCTGCTTCCAGACGATCTGCACGTCGTCGTGCTTGCCGCCGTAGCGAACGTGTTTGGCCTGCGGCGGTCGGTAGGCTGCGACGGCCGCGGGAACCTGCTCGTCGTAGGCGAAGCGCAACTGGAACTCGGTTTTCGGCTCGCTGTTGCCTAGCCGCCTGCGTGCATACGAAGTCGGCAGGTTCGTCTTGGCGTCGAACCAGTATTCTTCGATTCTTTCTCCGCGGGCGAACTTGAGTCCACGGATCGTCTTGCCGTCGGCATTTCGCGTTTCCAGCTCATCGGCGGCCGCTCCTTCTTTGCGCAACATCTCCAGCACGGCCGACAGTGACGAAAAACGCTCGACGTAGTCCTTCGGCAAGCCCTTGGAGACGAACAGTAGATCGACGTCGCTCTGGTATTCGCGCAGTTCGGCCCCGTCGCGTACGAGCGTCACCGGTCCGAACCGTTCATAGGAGCGAGGGCGACGGTCTTCGCCGTTCCAATACCAGGCGTCGACCGGCACGTTGTTTTCGGACACTTCTTGGCGGACGGTTCCCTCCAAGGGCCATTTGCGCAGCGGCTCTGAGGTCCAACCGGTGACGTGGACGGTTTTCGCCTTGTCCAGGGCGGCGATCGCCTGCGCGTACAGCGACGGCGAGGGGGTCAGCCAGATGGCTGCGGCGATCAGCAGACTGGCGGCCAACGCCAACCCGCCCGCGGCCCGCAGCCAGCGTCGCTGGGGCCTGCGGACAACCGCGACGTCGGCCATCACCTGGTCGACAAAACACGGCGGGCCCGCGAGCTCGCGACCGAGTTGGTCCAGCCGTTCCTCAAGATCGTTGAATGCGTTCATGTTTGTGGTGCTCCTGTGTCAGCCAGTCGTGGAGTCGCTGGCGGGCTCGGGACAGTTGCTTGGTAACCGTTCCCACCGGTCGGCCGGTGATCTCGGCGATCTCCTGCACCGAGCAACCCTGGAAATGTTTCAAGCCGATGACGACCCGCTCCTGGTCGGGGAGTTGCTCGACGAATTCGAGCAACTCAAGCATTTCCGAAGAGGGAGGGGCTGCGGCCGGTGTGCGAGCGTTCAAGTCGCCGCCGATCGACCGCCTTCGGCGATCGTTCTTGAGGGCGGTTGCCGCCCGACGGCGGACGATCCCCAGCAGCCAGCCTGCGAAACTTGACCGGTCGCGCAACGAGGAAAGAGTCTTGAATGCGGCGACAAAGGCTTCTTGAGCGACATCGTCGGCGGCATGGCTGTCGCGAACGATGCGGATCGCTGCGGCACGTGCCAGGCGTTCGTAGCGCGAAACGAGCAGTGCGTACGCGTCCGTCTGGCCGGCGAGAACTTGAGCAATGACTTCCTGGTCGCTTGGCATTGCGGTTCTTTCCTGGTTGTCGAAGGAGGCCGTCACTTTATAGTCCTCTCCGGGGAGCCGTTTGCGACATGCAGAGGACATTTTTTGTGGGTCAGCAGCGAGAAGACGGATTTTCGCGGTTGGGCGCGTACAGCGCAGCAGAACCGGTGAGAGTTCCGGCCGTGACCGGCGAAGATGACAAAACTTCTCACGAAGTTCTGCTACGGACCTTGGGCGGCCGCCACGATCGCCCGCAATCCATCTCGATATGTGGGAAAGCGGAGGCGCAGTTTCAGCTCGGCCAGCATGCGGGCGTTGGAGACGCGTTTGTCGGCCCCCGCGCGAGCGCGCGCGGGCGTCTCCGCCTCTGAACTACGAAACCGGGGGGAGGGAGCTCCGATCAACCGCGCCAACTCGCCGTAATACTCGCCGCGCACAACCGGCGTGCCGTCGGAGATGAGGTACCGGCGCGGCAAGCGGAGATCGGCGTCGGCCGCCGCCAAGACAGCCTCGACGGCGTCGTCGACGTGGATCAGGTTCAAAAAGCCATGCTGCGGAGCATCGATGGCTTCGCCTGCCAAGAGAACGCTTTTGCGCGGTATCCGGTCGGGACCATAAAGCCCGGCCAGCCGCAAGACCACGGCCCGCTCGGCGAACGAACCTGCTTCCAACCATCTTTCGGCGGCCAGACATGCCTGACCCGCGTCCCGCTGCGGTTCGCACGGTGTTTCTTCGTCGACCCACTCGCCTTGTTGGTCGCCGTAGACGCCCGTTGAGCTGATGTAAACCAGGCGACGGAAGTTCGGCTGCAGAGCGCCGAGCGCGTTTTGCAGCCCGTCGAGATACGTCGCCTGGCGTGGCTGGCCCGAGGCCGCATCGTGCGCGACGGCATAGAGCACCGTGTCGACCTCCGGGAGGCCGGCCAGCGTTTCGGGCGTGGTAACGTCGGCGACGAGCGGGCGAATTCCCTCGCCTTGCCAGGTTGCCGCCCGCTCGATGCGGCGCGTCACGGCGTACACCCGGTCGCCGGCCGCAAGCCAGCGCCGCGCGACGCGATGGCCCAGATAACCGCAGCCGAAAATCAAACGTACCGTCATCGATCGTCCAGCGGCTGCGGTTCAGCAGACGAGGTTGATTCGAGATAAGCCGCAAGCATGATTTGGGCCGCAAGCTTGTCGCGTCTCGCCTGGCGTTGTTTTTTCGTCAACTTCGCCGCCCCCAGATACTGGTCGGCTTCGGCCGTAGTAAATCGCTCGTCGAAATAGACCACGCCCAAGCCTGTCGTCGCCGTCAGCCACTCGCCGAACTGCTTCGCTTCTCGCGATTTCTGGCTCTCGCGTCCGTCGAGATGGACCGGCAAGCCGACCACGAAGCCGACGATCCGTTCCTGCGCGGCAAACGAGCGGAAGTATTGTGCGTCGGCGTCCGGCCCGCGTCGAGCGTAGTTGTCGCAGGGGCTGGCGAGCGTCCGCCGCGCGTCGGTGACGGCGATGCCGATGCGCACCGTGCCGTAATCGATTCCGGCAAGCCGGCCGGCCGGAAAGGGCGATTGCGATGGTGCCACGAGTTCTGGGGGCAGATTCGGTCTCGGCGTGAAGGGTTGAGGGGCGCGCTTATCAGCTCAGGGGCACGAGGGCCGATGCCAAACTCGGCGCAAACATTGCGCGGGCCGCGTCGGCGACCTGGCGCGCGGCTCCCTCGATGCCGAGATGTTCCACGTTAATCACCAGGTCGTAAAGGTGCATGTCGGTCGGGTCGCGGTGAAAGTGCTGCTCGACGAACTCGCGGCGGTCTCGGTCGGTCTGCTCGACCCAGTCGCGGGCCTGTTTTGGGGACAGGCCGCGCAGGCGCTGTGCCTGCTCGACGCGAAACGGCTTGCTGGCGATCACCCTCACCGCCAGGCCGGCTTCGCGGGGCAGCAAGAATTGCGATCCGCGGCCGACGATCACGACGTTCGCGCTGCGCACGGCCGCCCGCATCGCCGCCGCCAGACAGATGAGATATTTTTCGTGGCCCACCTTCGCCCCATCGATCCAGCGGTTGAAGAGCTCGGTCACCCACCGCATGCCCGTCTCGTCGATCAGTTCGACGTCCACGACCGAGCAATCGGCCGCCGTGGCAACGAGCGCCAAGAGCTCGCCGTCGAGCACCCGCCAACCGAGCTGGCGACTGACCTCGCGCGCGATTTGCTCCCCGCCCGCCCCCGCCTCGCGCGATAGCGAGATGTAGCGCCCGGAGGCGTCGGAATTCCGCCCAGCCCGCTCCTCTTGCTCGGCGTGGGCCTGGCGCAAGAGCAACCAGCGTTGAATCTGCCCCTCGATCAGAGCACTTGTTTCCGGTTGGTGACGCAGCGAACTCGCGAAGGTAGACATGAGCGGGGCTCCTTGAAACTGAGAGACAGTACGCGCGATCGCTGTTTTCATGCTAGGACGGCGGCCCAATTTGGGCAACGATCCCTTCGGCACCTAACCGTAATGTCAGGGTTTGAGGACGGCTGCATTCAAGTAGCTCTGAGGTCCCGTGGCGGCGAAAGGAGGCTTGTTGCGATCCCTCCCGGCCACGGCGTGCCTGGCCGGATCGGATGCCGGACCGACTTGACGTAACGCCATTACGCATTGACCCCGCGAAGAGCTTTTCCTAATTTACCGCCCCCGGTTTCTACCCCCGCGACTTTGCGACCATGATCGATCCCGACGCGCCGCCCCCAGCCGCTTTGATTGTCAACTCGATGGCCCACGGTAAATCATTCAGCACCGCCCTGGGCGAGACGGGATATTCCTACGAGTTTGTGCTGCGTGCTTTCTGGCCGCTGCTGGAGCGCCATGGCGAAGTGACCCGGATCGCGCGACCCGAGAGCCAGGTCGATTTCGCGATCCGACGGCTTAAGGCCCGCGGTAAGAGCCCGATTCACGTCAGCTTTCGTCCCTTTACAGACGCCTACCTGAGCCAGAACGCACCCAACGTTTTGTATCCCTTCTGGGAGTTTCCCGACATCCCGGCCAGCGACTACAAAGACAACCCTCGCAACAACTGGGTACGGATCGCCAACCGGGCGTCGCTGATTCTCACGGCGAGCACGTTTACGGCCGCCGCGCTGGCTCGGGCGGGGGTCAGAACGGCGGTGCGGGTCGTCCCCGTGCCGGTGAGCGAGACCTGCTTTGAAGTGCCCGACTGGACCCGCGGCCAGAGCGTCGTCATCGACTGTCCGGCCTACATGCTCAGACAACCCGAAGTGCCCGAACTGCACGCGATCGACCCGGACGCCCGCCCAGGTCCCAACTCCGTCGCCTTCCGCCTGAAGAACCACGCCAAGTCGCTCCTGCGGCGGGCTTGGGTCGACGGGCTCAAGCCCCTCTTACCGTTGCGGCTGAGCAAGGCTCTTGTGCAGGCCAAGAACGCCTTCAAGCGAGCCTGGAACGAAGGTGAAACCGATTTGCCCCTGGCCGCAGACCAACTGGAATTATCGGGAATCGTCTACACGTCGATTCTCAACCCCGACGACAAACGCAAGAACTGGCAGGACCTGATCACGGCCTTTCTGCTGGCGCTGGGGGACCGGGACGACGCCACGCTTGTGCTCAAGCTGGCGGCCAGCTACCTGGCCCCGGTTCGCGAGCTCCTCGCCTTCTACAACAAGCTGGGCGTGCCACACCGGGCCCGCATCGTCCTCGTCACGCAGTACCTCAGCGACGAGCAGATGTGCGAACTGGTGCGCGGCAGCACGTTCTACGTGAACGCCTCGCGGGCCGAAGGCTCCTGCTTGCCGTTGCAAGATTTCTTGGCCGCGGGCCGCCCAGGCATCGCGCCGGCGAACACGGCCATGAGCGACTATTTCGACGCCTGGGTCGGTTACGTCGTGGAGTCGCATCCTGAGCCCTGCCCCTGGCCTCAAGACGACACGGGCCGCCTGCACACGACGTGGCACCGTATCGTCTGGTCGTCTTTGCGAGACCAGTTTGCCGCCAGCTATCAGGCGGCTAAGAACGACACGGAGGCGTATCAGCAGCTTTCCGCGCAATCTCGTTTGCGTATGAAATCGTGGGCCTGTTCCGAGGCCGTCTGGCCGAAGTTGCAAGAAGCCTTGGAACTCGCATCGCGGCCTCGCGCCGCGACGCATGTCCGACGTGACGCGGCCTGAGAAGTTCCGCGTTAATCGCAGGTGTGGTGTCACACGTGGTTCGGTTGCTCTACCGAGAGGCTCACGCTTCCCGCTCGCCGACGTGATTTGCGGAAGTTATTTTTCGTCCGTTCCTTAGTCGGTCAGGGAACGGCTGAATCGACGAGCCTCCTAACTTTTTGAGAGACTCTCGACCTCGCGCAGCCGGCGCTGCAAAAACCGCCGCTCGCTTTCGTTGGTGACGAGTTCAAGGGCGCGATGGTAGCTTGCCGCCGCCTCCACCGAACCGAGCCGTCGCAACAAGTCGGCGCGGGCCGCGTGCAGCAGGTGGTACTCGTCGAGCGCGCCGTCGGCGGCCAGCCAGTCGATGATCTCCAGGGCGGTCTGCGGTCCCTCGACCATGGCCACCGCCACGGCCCGGTTCAGCGAGACGACCGGAGACGGCTGCACCCGCTCCAGAAGATTGTAGAGCTGCAGAATCTGCCGCCAGTCGGTTGCTTCGGCGCTGGGTGCCTGGCAGTGCAGGGCCGCGATCGCCGCCTGCAGGGCGAAAGGGCCGGCTCCTCCCCGAAGCGCCTCCTCCACCAGCGGCGTGGCCTCCTCGATTTGCTGCTTATCCCACAGCCGGCGGTCCTGCTCTTCCAGCACGACGAGGTTGCCGGCCGCATCGAGACGGGCCTCGCGTCGCGAGTCCTGCAAAAGCATCAGGGCCAGCAAAGCGGTTGCTTCCGGAGGCGTTTCGGCCGCCATAAGCTGCCTGACCAGGCGCCCCAGTCGGATTGCTTCTGCACAGAGGTCGGTCCTGAGAAGCGTGTCGCCCCGCGTCGCCAGGTAGCCTTCGTTAAAGATCAGGTAGATCACCGTCAGCACGGCCTCGACGCGGGCCGGCATGTCCTTCGCGGCAGGCACCACGTAAGGAATGCCCGCGTCGCGGATCTTGCGCTTGGCTCGCACCAGGCGCTGCGCCATGGTGGCCGTGGGAACGAGGAACGCCCGGGCGATTTCGTCGGTTTCCAGTCCCCCCAACGTCCGAAGCGTCAGGGCGACTTGCGCCTCGCTGGCCAACGCCGGGTGGCAGCAGGTGAAAATGAGCCGCAAACGGTCGTCGGGAATCTCGCCGCCGTCCTCGTTGGGCAACTCGACCGCCTGGAGCTGACCCGACTCGGCGAGCGACTGCAGTTTCTCGGTCAGTCGTGCCCGCCGGCGGATGCGGTCGATTGCCTTGTGCTTGGCCGTCTGTATGATCCAGGTTCGCGGCGAATCGGGAACCCCGGAACCTCGCCATTGGTCGACCGCCACCGCAAAGGCTTCCTGGGCAGACTCTTCCGCCACGTCGAAGTCGCCGACGAGCCGGATCAGGGTAGCCATGATGCGCCCCCAATCAGAGCGGTAGACTGCGTCGACGGCAGCATCAGTATCCGTAGCCATGCCTCATTGTAATCGAATTTCTGCCAGGTATGTCGATTCGCGGCCGCGCCGTTCGACTTACTGGCGAACGACGTAACGCCCTTATTTGGGAGAGCCAGAACATGAAGTACATGCTGTTGGTTTACCTGGACGAACAATGCCTGAGCGAGGCCGAACGGCAGGACTGCTACCAGAAGTCGGCGAAGCTGGCGCGCGACCTTCACGCGGCAGGCAACTACATCGACGCCTCGCCGTTGCACCCGATTGCGACGGCGACGAGCGTCCGCGTGCGCGAGGGAAGACGCCTGGTGACCGACGGCCCGTTCGCCGAAACGCGCGAGCAGCTTGGCGGCTTTTATGTCGTTAACGCCAACGATCTTGACGAAGCGATCGGCATCGCGGAGCGGATTCCCGTCGCCACCAAGGGGACGATCGAGGTCCGCCCGATCATGGAGATACCGGGTTTACCAAGCGAATGAACTACTCCTCCGGAGGAACGTCAGCCATGCAGTCACAACCAACAACTTCCGTTTCAAAAGCCAGGCTGTGGACCGGCCGCGTTATCAGCGCGCTGCCGGCGCTTTTCTTGCTGCTCGACGGCGCGATGAAGCTGCCGAAACCGTCCTTCGTTGTGGAGGCGACCACGCAGCTCGGCTACCCCGAGTCCATGATCGTTCCGCTCGGCGTGGTGGTGCTCGTCTGCACGATCCTGTACGTGATCCCTCAAACGGCCGTGCTCGGCGCCGTCCTGCTCACCGGCTACCTGGGCGGAGCGGTCGCCAGCCACGCGCGTCACGAGGACGGGACGTTCGCGATCGTCTTTCCGGCGGTTTTCGGCGCTTTCATCTGGGGCGGCCTTGTACTGCGTGACGCGCGGTTGGCCGCGCTCGTTCCCTGGCGAAATCTATCCACCGAACCGGCCGGCCACGACTAGTTAGAAGCGTATCGGCGCTTTCGCAAACGCCAGGCTACGCGTTTTTGGATCAACAAGAAACGATTCGGCGAGGAGAATACAAATGAAAGTCATCGTTCTCGTTAAGGCCAGCAAGAACTCCGAAGCGGGCGTGATGCCCAGCCCGGAGCTGCTCGCGGAGATGGGCAAATTCAACCAAGAGCTGGTCGAGGCGGGCGTCATGCTCGCGGGCGAGGGACTTCACCCGAGTTCCAAGGGAAAGCGCGTTCGGTTCTCTGGCGAGAAGCGAACCGTGATCGACGGCCCGTTTGCCGAGACCAAGGAGCTGGTCGCCGGGTTCTGGCTATGGAACGTCAAATCGATGGAGGAGGCCGTCGAGTGGCTCAAGCGCTGCCCTTGTCCGCACCCGGACGACTGCGAGGTCGAGATTCGCCCGCTGTTCAGCCCGGAAGATTTCGCGCCGAGCGACCCCACGGGCGAACTGCGAGCCGCCGAGGCGCGTCTGCGCGAACAGGCAGCCCGGAAGTAGTCGGAGTGTACGTCCGTCTGCAGAGAACGGCAGGTCTGGCCGACGGATCGTCGCCTTTCGCCCCCGCGAAAGACGACTTGGGCATTGTTTTCAAACAAAGCCTAGTCATTTAGCCACCAGAACAGCGCCGCCATGGCGAGTAAGAACGTGGTGAAGATGGATACGCACCACGCGTCGGCACCACCCGCCACCCAGCATACGGCGACGACAAGGGCGACGCGGGTGAATGTCACCATGCCCGCCGCGTTTACCCAGGAGGCATAGCATCCGCGGTTGAGAAGTCCCCATTCGTCTTCCACCGGTATGCCGCGCCGCGCCAGAGCCGATATCCACCGCGCCGGGTGCGTCGGCACAAAGGTGGCCAGGATGTGGCCGTCGGATTTCGCCAGTATTTCAAGATGAAACGCTCGCGAAAATCCGTGCCGCCGAAGCGCCACCAAAGCGCGAATACTCTCGAGCCGAACGGCGTCAAATGCGCGGGGCACAATTCCCCTTGCTCGCCATCCGACCACCTCCTGCGTCATCGCGAACTCGCGACCTCCTGAGAATGTGCGACAGATTATCTCGCTGCGGCGAAGACGGACCTGAAAGGTCAGACCTTGTGAACTCGAAGCAAAGGGCGAGCCACCCGCATCAAGCGACGCCTCGTGGCCATCCATAATTCTGGACGCTCTCGCTTTGGGACAAATATGGGCGACAGTCCAATTAATAATCGCACCCATCCCTTTAAGTCCGTCTCCTTCTCCGTCCAGACGAGCTGGTGCCGTTCCCAGTTCAAGAGTTCCCGCCCGGTTCCGATCAGACAGCAAAGATCCTGATCCTTGGAAAGTCCATACATAATACACCTTACGGGCCTGTGGCCGGTGCGACGGTGGCGGTGGAATGTGGGTCCCCGCTCGTTCGAGCCTGTGGATTATTCGTTCCGTTGTCAAGGTTGCCTGTGTGGTGTTTTTCCTGCCTCCTTGCGACCCGCAAAGTGAAGACGGGCGCGACATTCACTTGCGGCGTCCGAAAATGGCCAGCGTAAGGATCGAGGCGGCGGTAGAATTCCGGCATGCACCTCGATCCGGATATCTGCTATCGGGCTCTGGCGTCTCGCGACCCCCGCTTCGATGGGCTGTTTTTCGTCGGAGTAGCGACGACACGCATCTACTGCCGGCCGATCTGCCCGGCGCGGACGCCAGGGCGCGATCGCTGCCGCTTTTTTCCCGGCGCGGCGGCGGCGGAGCGGGCCGGGTTTCGGCCGTGCCTGCGGTGCCGTCCCGAACTGGCTCCCGGAAACGCGCCGGTCGATACGACCGGCCGCATGGCGAAGCTCGCCGCCCTGCGGATCGGCGCGGGGGTGATGAACGACGGCGGAAGCCTGGAAACGCTGGCGACGGAAATGGGAGTCTCCTCCCGCCACCTCAGGCGTGTGCTTCGGCACGAACTGGGCGTGTCGCCCGTCGAACTGGCCCAGAGCCATCGGCTGTTGCTCGCCAAGCAGCTTTTGACGGAGACGGCGCTGCCTATCGTCGACGTGGCGTTTGCCAGCGGATTCGCCAGCGTTCGCCGCTTCAACGCCCTGTTCCGCTCGCGCTATCGGCTCACTCCGAGCGACGTGAGGAAGACAAACGGCAAAGAGTCGAACGAATCGATCCGGCTCACCCTCGCGTACCGCCCTCCTTTCGCCTGGGAGGCCCTCCTGCGTTTCCTGGCCCCGCGGGCGGTCGCCTCCGTCGAGGCCGTCGCCGGCCGGTCTTATCTCCGCAGCGTGAAGCTCGACAAATATCGCGGTTGGCTGAAGGTCACGCCCGCCGAAGGCCGCCACGCGCTGGTGGTCGAAGCGCCGATCGGCCTGGCCGGCGCTCTGCCTCAGCTTCTCGCCAGGCTGCGTGGGCTCTTCGACCTCGACGCCCGCCCGGATGTGATCGCCGAGCATCTGGGTCGGGACCGTCGGCTGCGTCAGGCCGTCGCGGGCGGCCCGGGGCTGCGCGTGCCCGGCGCGTTTGACGGTTTTGAGCTGGCGATGCGGGCCATTCTGGGGCAGCAGGTGTCGGTACGCGCCGCGACCACGCTGGCCGCCCGCTTCGCGCAGGCATTCGGCGAGCCGATCGAAACGCCCTTCGCGGCCGTCAGTCGGCTCAGTCCTTCGCCGGCGAGAATCGCCGACGCACGACTCGGCGAGTTGACCGCCCTGGGACTCGTACCGGCCCGCGCCGAATGCCTGCGGGGGCTGGCCCGAGCCGTGTGCGACAACCGGTTGTCGCTTGAAAGCGGAGCCGACGCGGAAGGGGGCATCGAGCGTTTGATGGCGCTGTCGGGAATCGGGCCTTGGACGGCCCACTACATCGCCATGCGGGCCATGCGTTGGCCCGACGCCTTCCCGCACTCCGACCTCGGGCTTCGCAAGGCGCTCGAGCGTAGATCGCCCCCGGAAATACTTCGGATGGCCGAAGCCTGGAGGCCCTGGCGGGCCTACGCGGCCATGCACCTATGGAACGAAACAAAGTAGCCCGGCACTCCGTGACGGGGAGGCGGTCGCAGCCATCTCCGCCCGGCGGATCGACACTAAGGAGCGAACGATGAGTCAGACTTACTACACGATTGTGCCCAGCCCCGTCGACGACCTGCTGCTGGTCTCCGACGGCGAGGCGTTAACCGGGCTATACATGGAGGAAACGTGCGGCGCCAAGACCGTCGAACCGGCCGGCAAGAAAGACCCCGGGCCATTTCGCGAGGTCAAACGCCAGTTGTCGGCCTACTTTGCCGGGGAACTACGGCAGTTCGACCTGCCGATCCGGCTCGCCGGAACCGAATTTCAGAAAATCGTCTGGGCGGCGCTGCGGGATTTGCAGTTTGGCCAGCGGGTCAGCTACGGTGAGCTGGCCCGCCGCATCGGCCGACCCAGCGCCAGCCGCGCCGTCGGTCTGGCGAACGGGCGCAACCCCGTCGGCATCATCGTCCCCTGCCACCGCGTGATCGGCGCAAGCGGCTCGCTCGTCGGATACGGCGGAGGTCTGCACCGCAAGCAATGGCTTTTGGAGCACGAGCACGATGACAAACATGAGCATAAGCACGATCGCACGAAGGGAACCCGGCCACGTTCACAACGTACCTTGATATGACACGCGTGCCGGCCACGATGTCGGCTGTTCTGCTGCGGGCCTACGACGGCAAACCCGAAAGCGTGGAGGTCGCGGAGGTGCCCGTTCCTCAACCCGGCCCCGGAGAAGTGCTCGTCCGGCTCGCGGCTGCCCCCGTGAACCCGTCTGACCTGATGTTCATGCAGGGCCTTTACGGCTTCAAGAAGGGGCTTCCCACGATCTTGGGATTTGAGGGGAGCGGAACGGTGGTGGCGGCCGGGCGCGGCATTCTGCCGCGGCTTCTCTTGGGGCGCCGCGTCGCCTGCGCGGCGGCGGACCCGAACGCCCGCGGCGGCACGTGGGCCGAGTATCTGGCTACTCGCGCGACCCTCTGTATTCCACTGCACAAGGACGTCGACCTGGACCGTGGGGCAACCCTGCTTGTCAACCCGCTGACGGCCTGGGGGCTGATGGAGCAGGCGCGTCGCGGAAGACACCGGGCCGTTGTCCAGACGGCCGCCGCCAGCGCGCTCGGCCGCATGGTTGTCAGGCTGGGCAGGAAATTTTCCATCGCCACGATCAACGTGGTGCGCCGCGCCGAACAGGTAGAAACGCTCAAGGCCCTCGGGGCCGAGCACGTGCTCGACAGCAGCGAACCCGGATTCGACGACCGCCTGCGCGAGCTATGCCACGCGACTGGCGCCACGATTGGTTTCGACGCCGTGGCTGGCGAAACGTCGGGCCGCATTCTGCGAGCCCAGCCGGAGCGGAGCCGCCTGCTGGTTTACGGCGCCCTGTCGCAGGAGCCGGTGCAAATTGATCCGTTCTCGTTGATCTTTGAGCGGAAACACGTGGAGGGTTTTCTGCTCACGTTGTGGCTGCGCAGGAAGAACCTGCTCAGCCAACTCCGCACGGCCGGCAGAGTCCAGCGGCTGCTGGACACCGACCTGACGACCGAGATCCGCGCAAAGTTCCCGCTCCGGCAGGCTCGCACGGCCCTGGCAGAGTACGCCAACCACATGTCGGCCGGGAAAGTGCTCTTCGTGCCGTGAGGAGTTCGGCCCGGATGTAGACCGCACCAGCGTGAGACTCCCTCCGGACAAGAGATCGTCCTGCTTTCTGCACCGCGATTTTGGCTGCTCGTCCGCCCCCGAAGGCGTCACACTCATCAGCCCAGGGCCTTGCCAGCCCTTCAGCCGCTGACGGCCAAATGGTAGTACTCGTCGCTGGCGGCGAGGCTGGCGATCAGGGACTCGTCGGTGGCCAAACCCGACTGGAGGTTGGCGATCCACTGGTTCAACTCGGCGGGACTTGGGCTGCGCTGCAGGAGCATCAGGTAGGTTTCCTGGATGAAGTCCAGGTTATCCTCGCCGCTGGTCACAAACCCCAGGGCCACGCCGTAGGTCGGGGTGCCGGCGGCTAATTGCTTCGCCCAGAAGGCTTCGCCCGCGCCGTCCGGAGAACGTCCCAGCACCACGCGGTACAGCGCGTCGACGAATCCCACGTTCGTCCCGCCGCCAGCCGTCATATAGAACTCAAGCGAACCGGCGAGCGAAGCTGCCAGTTGCGCGTCCGTCAAACCCGCATGAATCCGGCCCAGCCAATATTGCGTGCCGCTCGGGTCGGCCGCCCTCCCGAGATACTTTTCGTAAGCGGGGTTGATGACGAAGTTAGCGAGGTATTCGTCGGAGCCTACCATCTCGCTGACCACGGTCGAGCGAGGGACGCCTCGATCGAGCAAGCCCGACCAGAACATCAGCCCTCCGCCGTCGACGAAGCGCTTCAAAATGTCTTCGTAAAGCTTGGCCACGTAGTACTCGTTGGGAGTGGCCTGGCTGGGGTTGGCGATCGGCAGCAAGTTCTGCATGACGGTCACCGGAAAACTGGCCGACGTGCGGGCCGAACCGTCGCACACCGTGACGGTCACATTGAAGTGGCCGGTTTCGGTCCAGGTGTGCGAACCCAGCACGGCGCCGGTGCCGCCCATCACGTAGGGAGAGATGCTCCCCGGAGTCGTCGTGCCGTCGCCCCAGTCGATCGTGGCCGTGGTCGTGCCGTCGCTGAACGAAACGGTGGCCACCGCGTTGCCGGGCGCTTCCAGCGGCGACCAGGCCCGCCAAGTCAGCGGCGCGGCGGTCAGGGCGATCGGGGGAAGCCCAACGTTGACGGTGCTTTGCACGGTCGTGTCCGGGGCCGTGTCATGATGAACGGCAACGCTGACCGTCTGCGAGCCGAGCTGCGTGAAGGTGTGGCTTCCCAACACGCTGAACCCCGTGCCGCTGGCGTTGATCGCGATGTTGCCCGGCGACGACGTGCCATCGCCCCAATTGATGGTGGCCGAGTAATCGCCCGTCGATTCGTTGCCGGCCGGATCGGTGAACACGGCCAACGTTTGCGGACCAAACGACCGGAATTCCTGCGCGGTGAACGTCGCGCCGCCCGTGGCAAGGACCGGCCGGTCGGCAACCACGGCCGTGCTGACCGTGGTGCTGCTCGGCGCCAGGCTGTGGTCCACGACGACCGTGAGCCGGTAGGATCCTTCCTCTGCATACGTGTGCTGGCCGCTCACCGTAAACACGCCCGTGTTGGGGTTGAAGGTGATCGTTCCCGCATCGGCCGTGCTGCCGTCTCCCCAGTCAACCGTGGCCGTGTACTCGCTCAGGGCGTGGGCGCCGCCGGGATCGGTAAACGTGGCGACGGGCTGGTTCGCCGAGAGCAGGTTTTCCGAGGCCGTGAAGTGGTAGCCCCCGGTCGGGGTCGCTGGCGGCACGCTAACCTCGGCCGACGCCAGCACGGCCGGATCGGGCGACAGCGTGTCATGATGAAGCACGACGATGATCGGATGCCTGCCCCCTTCAAAGTAGGTGTGGCTTCCGAGAATCGTGAAGTTCCCGGCGGACGCGGAGAAGGAGACCGTACCGCCCGAGATCTTGCCGTCTCCCCAGTCGATCTCCGGGCTATAATCGCTTACGTCCTCAGGGCCTCCCAGATCGATAAACGTGGCGACCGGCACGTTGACAAACGGCATTCCTTCCTGGGCTGCAATCGGCGACGCGGGGGCCATGAGCACCACCGGCGCGTCGGCAACGCTGTAACCGCCGGTGACCGTGACCGGCAGGCTCGTCCCGTGATTGATCACCACCTCGACCGGGCCGCTTCCCTCTTCGGCAAACGCGTGACTGCCGACCACCGTAAACGGGTTGCCCGACATGCGGGAGATGACGCCCACCGTGGTGGCGCCGTCGCCCCAGACAATCGTGGCGGAGTAGCTGCTCAGCGGCTGCGCGCCGGCGGGGTCGGTGAACGTGGCCAGCGTCTCGTTGAGCGCCACGCCCCCTTCTACGCCCGTATACGTGAAGCCGCCCTGCGCCACGACCGATGGTTGCGAGACGGTCGCCGTGCTCGTGGTCGTGGCGTCGGCCGCCTGGTCGTGCGCCACGGTAACGGTGATGGTGAAAGTGCCCGGCTGAGTGTAAATGTGGTTGCTGCCGCCTGTTACCAGGAAGTCGTTGCCCGTCGGGTTGAACGTGACCGTGCCCGGCGTGCTCTTCGAATCGCCCCAGTTGATCTGGGCCGAGTAGTCGCTTACCGATTCGTTTCCGGCTGGGTCGGTGAAGGTCGCCAGCAGTTGCGCGGCGGGGGCCGCGCCCTGTACCGCCGTAAACGTCATTCCGCCGAGCGGAACAACGGCCGGGTCGCCTACGAACACGGTTTCGATGATGTTGGCCGGACGATCGTTGCTGTTGACGTGGGAGACCGTCACTCGAACCAGGTCCGTTCCTTCCTCGCTGTAGACGTGCGCGCCTTGCACGGCAAACGTGCCGGACTGGGGTGTCGCAACGACGGTGCCGCTCGATGTCGTGCCGTCTCCCCAACCGATTGTGGCCGAGAAACCGCTGGCATTGAGCGTGCCGCTGTTGTCGGTGACGGTGGCTACTTGCATGACGGCAGGACTGTCGAGCGGACTTGCCTCCTGCGCGCTGAAGGTGACCGGGCTGACGCTCCACGACGTGCCGGCCAAGAGCGCTCGCAGCTCCAGCGATTCGATGCTTCGCCCCACGCAAGACCGTCGGGCTGTTCGCCGGCGGCGGCCGAGCCGCGAGTTAACCCTTTTTGGCTTGGGATGCATATTTGAAACCCTCAAATTGTCAGAAAAGCCGGCATGGCCTGGCGTTCTTCGGTCCGCGACGATATAGACATAATGTCTTTTGCATAATAAAGACGCTATGTCTTGATTGCAAGAGCGACGGATCGGAAATCGGCGAGGGGCTGCCGGCTCTGGCGAGCGCTGATTCCGGCGGCTACCGGGCTTCGCCAGGCATCGGGGTTCGCCGCAACCGGCGGGCCAGGCGATAGAGTCCCGTTCCCGCCAGCGTGGCAAGCGCGGCGAAAGTGATGCCCAGGTTGAGGGAGGCCAAAATGTACGCCTCGTAGGAGCCGTTCTTCGCCAGCGCGCGTTCGGCCGTCGGGAATGAGCCGAACGTTCGGGCGAACAGGCCCGCGGCCGTCACCAGGGTCAGGAAGGCCCAGGGATAAAGCGGCGCACGCAGTTTGTCGAGGAACCCGCCGACAATCGCCACGGAGGCGGCGCCGGCCGCGACGACAAACGCCGCGCCTCGATGAACGCTTCCGACGCTGCCGACAACGGGCATGATCCAGAGTCCGGCCGCCGAGCCGACGAAGAAGAAACCGTATTCATCGCCAGGGTGGTAAAAACTGTTCCAGGCGACTGTCGTCCAAAGCACGGGTAAGAACCACGCGTAGAGCCACCGCGGCCGCCACGCGAAGGGCAGCACCAACTCGAGGCCGATCAGTCCCAGTCCTAACCGATCGCCCAGAATCCGCCCTAGGCCCAACAAGAGGGCGACGACGGCCGTTACGGCGAAAAGCGTTCGCAGCCGAAATTGCGGGAGACGAGTCATGCGGGTTGCGACAATCTCCTAACTGCTCGTCCTTAGCCCGCCTTGCGGACCGGCGCACATCAAGCGCGAAGCGTCAGCGAGGGCCAGCGATCGACCTACCCTCGCTGACGCTTCGGGTTAGTGCAAGGCGCGCTGTCCGGCAGGTGCGGGGCGTCGTGTGCCGTGCGGGTTCAGCAGCCTGGCGACGACGCCATTCTAACCTGCCGAGGCGGCCGCGCCCGCCGGCCAACGAGGCGTTTGACCCCCGGCCGCGGCAGCCGCCGTCGGCTCCGCGTGCCGCGCGAGCTACAAACGTCGCCCAGAACCTTGATTGAAGTGTGATCGAAAGGTGATTGAACGTTGATTCCCCGTTCCGGACACTGAGAGATCCGGCCCACGGCACGACGCCGCCAAAAGTGGCCTGAGCGACGACAACCACTGACAAGGTATGAGCACCGGCGAATCCGAAACACCTGGGGTGACCAGTTGGCTCAGCCCCAGCTTGATCGTGGTGATCATCAGCCTCATCGGGTACATGCGATGGGAGCCGCCGCTGCAATCGGTTCGACCGGGAGCTGTCGGCGTCGACAAGCTGCCTCCCCCCCCTCCTATTCCCGGTGTTTCCTCAATCCATTCACGACTCTGGGACGATCCTCTCCTGGTCGCCAACGACCATTTCAACCGATCGAGAGAAGGGGCAATCGGTCTCCTTCTCCGGCCCGACGCAACCGGTGACCGCGAGCCGAATACCGTCGCACAGTTCGTCGAGACGTTCCTCGCCCCCTTGGCCGTCAAGACCGAAACCGATCCTGGCAAGCAGGATACCATCGGACAGTTCTTCGAGACGCTCCTGGACAAGCTGGAGCTCAAAGACGACGACAAGGTGCTTTGCATGCCGGTTCTCATATCCGGCGAACCCTATTCCGTCGATACCGAGCAGAGAAAACGCATCACCTACGCGGTACTGTCGGCGCTTGGCACGTGCCACTATGATCTCGAGTATCCCGACCGGCTTTCCTACATCACGGTTCCAGTACACGTCGACGACCGGATTCTTGATAAAGGCGCGGCAGGGGCACGAGCACAAAGAAAACGACAGCCCGTCTCGCTCGTCGTGCCCGTCAAGTTGTTCTCGCGTTCGCACGCCTGGCCCAGCGTGGCTGGCGACTACAAAGCGGTGTTTGTCTGCTGGATTAACGAAGCGCAACTTGGCGCGCGCCCGCTGAAAGTTATTGCCCAGGTCGTGCGCACGATCTGCGACAAGGTCGAGAAACGAAAGGCCGCAAAGAGAGTTTCCATCGCCATCCTTGGCCCGACAAGCTCCGATCTGCTGCTTGATATGGCCAGGGAAGACCGCTCGCTGCACGCCGCCAAACAAAACCAGCCCGCTGCTCCCAAGGATGACTACTTTTCGCCATATCTTGATGCGGTCCTTTACTCAGGGATGGCGACCGTCTCATCCGATTCGCTGTCGGATGGCGACTCAAAGGCGCTCAAGGAGTTTGTCTCAAAGGAGCGCAGAGAGTTGACCGATTTGCGCACGATCAGGACGATCGGAACCGACGAGTCTCTATTGCGGCTTCTTGTCAACGAGCTTTCCCTCCGCGACGCCTGGCTGGCAAAGGCCGTCCCGGGGCGTCCGGAAGGAGTGGCGCTTGAGCCAGGGCGGTATGTCGTCTTGGTCTCCGAACGCGACACGCTCTTTGGACGGTCACTGCCGGTTAGATTACGACGGCTATTCCCCGAGCTGCTGGCCGAAGTGAAGCGTGACGAGGATCCGCTGAAAGTATTCAGCTATCTCCAGGGACTCGATGGGCAACTTCCAGGAAAGTCGGAGAACGAGCCTCAGCGCCGCGTGCCGGGTGATCTCGGCACACCCGAGTCGAGCTCGGAGTCGAAGCCGGGGGCATCGTTATTCGCGCAATCTGCGCCGACGGACTCACTGTCGGCCACGGGACGCTCGCAGTTCGACTACATCCGTCGCCTCGAAAGCGAACTGGTCGAGTTTCAGAAAGAAAAGCGGGCAGCGGGTGAGCGCGGCATCGTCGCTATCGGTGTCCTCGGCACCGACGTCTACGATAAGCTGCTCGTTCTGCGAGCTTTGCGGCCGCACTTTACCGATGTGTGTTTTTTCACAACCGATTGCGACGCGGATTATTGCCTGCCTCAGGAGCATGCGACGTCGCGGAACTTGCTGGTCGCGTCGCACTTCGGCTTGATGCTTCATCCCAGCCTGCAACGCGAGGCGCCGATGTTTCGCGACAGCTATCAAACCGCGTCCTATTTTCAGTGCTTGCTGGCATTAGGCGACGACACGCTCTCACGCAAGTTACAATGCGACCCGGATCCCTGGCGAACGGACGGCCGAGACACGATCGGGCTGCACCCGCTGGCATTTGAGGTGGCACGCCATGGTCTGTACCAGTTAACGATTCCGGGGCAAGGCTACAGCAAACATGTGCATCCCCCCAGTCCAAGAGAAGCCCACTGGCTGCAACGGCCAGGGCATATCGTTGTCTTAATACTCACCATCTCTTGCTTTCTTTTCTTGCTGGCGCGCCTGGCAGGGATCGTGCCGACGAGCACCACGCTCATCCTCGCGATCTTAGGCGTGGCGATCCTGGTCGTAGCGGCCTCGACCGCTGCGGTCGACCACTCCAGGCCGGACGGCGAGCCTTTTGAATTATTCGACGGCATCAGCAGTTGGCCCTCAACCATGGTGCGTCTGGCCGCTCTCTTGCTTAGCGTCGCGCTGCTCTACAAAGCGGCAACCGACCTGGAGAGGGACGCCAGCAAGCTGGAGGATTTGCTGCGGCCCGACGCCGCGCTGGGTCACCCGCATGTCGATTGGTGGACGCGGTGGACGCAAGGGCTGAGACAATTTACATCGGCCGTCAGGAAGCCGTTCACTTCGCTCCGGGATCAAGTTTTCATCGCGGCCTGGCCATCTGACCGCTCCCTGGAATCGCCGGAGCTGCACGGCCAATATCGGCAGCGCGGGCAAATCGGTCTGCGCTTGCTGCGAAGCACCTTCCTGTCTGCCATCTATCTGTTGTTTGGCATGCTGCTATTTCGGATGCTGGGGCTTCCCGTTCGGCCCTACCGGGGCGTGACGGCCGGTGCCTGGTCGTTTTGGATATTAATGCTGGCGGTCGGGGCCATGATCCTGCTGACGTTTTTTATCTTTGACGCAATTCAATTGTGCCAGCGGTTCGTTCGGTACTGCGCGGAGCAGCGGCCCGCGTGGCCGCTTGATTGCAAGGGCATGCGGCAATTACGGGAGGCCAAGCGGCCCGTTAACGAGGACGATGATCAGGAATTGCTCACCCTGCGGATCATCGCGAGGCGCACTCACGAAGTGGGCTACCTCGTGATTTATCCGTTCGCCGTGCTCCTGCTCATGATCATCTCGCGTCATCAGGTCTTCGACCTGTTCGACTTTCCCCCGCCGATTTTGATCGTCTGGGGGCTTTCTCTGGGCGGCATCCTGCTTTTCGCCGCCAAGCTGCGTCGCGAGGCGCGTCGATCGCGCGACAAAATCTTGTCGCGCTTACGGGACGCATTGAGTGTGGTCGTGGCCCGTGATGATGAGACTTCACGGTTGCGTGCCAAACAGCTTCAATTGTTCATCAATGAGGTCCGATCGGAGGAAAAGGGGGCGTTCCAGCCTTTCGTGAAGGACCCGATTGTAACGGCGCTGGCGGCCCTGTTCGGCGGGACGGGCGGAATCATGCTGCTGGAGCAACTTCTGCCGTATTCGTAGTCCGGTCGTGGCGATATGGGGCGGCGCGGCTCAGGCAAACAGCCCGGTGATCGGTTCGCCGTCAGCCAGCGGAAACGGCCTGCCAAGCCGGTCGCGCATCTCCGTATGCGGATCAAGGCCCAGCGCCCAGAAAATCGTCGCCGCAACGTCGCCTGGCGAATGCGGGCTCGACTGAGGATACTCCCCGATTCGGTCGCTCTCGCTGTAGACAAAGCCGCGCTTCACGCCGGCGCCCGCGAAGACCAGCGAATAGCATTGCGGCCAGTGATCGCGGCCGCCGGGGCCGATGTTGTTGACCGCCGGATTGGGGCGGCCGATGTGCGGTTTGCGGCCGAACTCGCCAGACCAGACGACGAGGGTGTCGGCCAGCAAGCCTCGCTGGTCGAGGTCTTCGATCAAGGCGGCAAAGCCCTGGTCCTCGGGCGGCATCAGCCCGTCTTTCAGCCGACGGAAGTTGTCGGTGTGAGTGTCCCACCCGTCGCCGGGATTGGAACCGCTGAAGACGGTCACGAAGCGCACCCCCGCCTCGACCAGCCGACGCGCCAGCAGCAGCGATTGCCCGGTCTTGTGCCGGCCGTACCAATCGCGAATCGACGCCGGCTCCAGCGCGAGATCGAAGGCCTGCTTCGTCCGCGATGAGGTCAGCATGGCGAAGGCCCGCTCGTGGAAGCTGCCCCATTGATGGAACGCAGCGGCTTCCTCCGCCTGGTCGGCCCGCTGGTTGAGCACGGTGAGCAGACGACGCCGGTCGGCCAGTTCGTCGACGCTGACCGACAAATCGAATTCGCTTACGTGGTAGTCGCCGCGGCTCGGATCGTGGGCGATCACCAGGGGGTCGTACGCGCTGCCCAAAAATCCGCCGGTTTGGCCGGGGCAGCGATAGACCTGGTCGAACGCGTAGTGCGGGATCTGTATGGAAGTCGGCACCGACTCCTGGTCGGGGGCGAACCTGGCCAGAACCGCGCCGTAGTGCGGCCAGTCGTCCGGCGAGGCCCCGACCTGCACCTGGTCTCGAACCGAAGTTCGTCCCGTGATCGCCAGGTAGACGCCGGGGTTATGGTTCGATGTCCGATGGTTCATCGAGCGGATCACCGCCAGGCGGTCGCAGACACGCGCGATGCGGGGCATGATGTCGCTGACGCGAAAGCCCGCCGCCGCGGTCTCGATCGTGCCGAACTCGCCGCGGATCTCGGGCGGGGCGCCCGGCTTTGGATCGAACGTGTCAATATGACTCGGAGCGCCGTAGTGGTGATAGAAGATCACCGACCGAGCCCGGGGGCGGCCTGTCGCCCGTTCTTCGGCGGCCAGAAGCTGCGGCAGCGACAGCAGGCCCAAGCCTCCTAGGCGCAAAACATCTCGCCGGAGAAAAGCCACGCTCATGGTGCCGAGGTCGTCTTGCCGAGAATCGTTGTCCCCTCGGTTCCCATTATGAACCGACGCTTCGTCTCGAGAAAGTCCGGCGGTTGCCCGCAATTTGATTGTGGCGGATCTCCCTACTACATTCATTCCCATGAAATGCCTCGCCACCATCCTCGCCTTGCTGCTGCCGCCGGGCAGTCTTTGTGCCTGCGGGGCCGACTCGCCGGTGTTTTCCGCCGCCAGCCTGGTTTGGCAAGAAGGCCAGCCCGTGCCCGCCGTGCTGCCCGGACTCACAAAAGAAATGACGCTCGCGATTCGCGTCAGGGATGTGAACGTGCCGGCCGATCTCGTGTCGTGGCCCGCCGACGGTGGACGAACGGCGTTGCGGGCGCGGGTTGAAGACGGGGGAAGCCCGTCGCTCATCGTCGAGGTTTCTACCGACGCCCGCCCGAGCCCGCTTAGGATGGCCGTTCCGCTGGCCGTGATCGGAGCGGATAAGCCGCACGTCGTCGTGCTGCGCTATTTGGGACATCGCGCGGAGCTTTTTGTGGATGGGGTGCTCGTGGATGAAGACTGGCCAATGGGGGCGCTTCTGTCCGCAGATGGCCCGATGAAGATCACCGGGCCGGTGTCGCGGGTCGCCATGTGGAACCGCGACCTGAGTGACGACGAGCTGCAGAGCGTTTCAGGCGACCGAGAGGGACTGGCCGAGCGCGACAACCGCTACCTCGGCCGGCCAACTCCCGTTGGGCAATACTGGCGTCCCCGCGGACTCAACACGTACGCGGGTGACTGCATGCCTTTTTTTCACCAGGGACGGTTCCATCTCTTTTACCTTTTCGATCGCCACCACCACGGCAGCAAGTGGGGGCTCGGCGCGCACCAGTGGGCCCACGCCTCGACGACCGACCTCGTAAACTGGGAGCAGCACCCGCTGGCCATTCCCGTTACGGACGAGAGGGAAGGCTCAATTTGCACGGGATCGACCTTCTTCCACGACGGGACGTACTATGCCTTTTACGCGGTACGCTCGGTCGACGGATCGCCCGCGAGTTTGAATGTGGCCGTAAGCCGCGACGGCATTCAGTTCGCCAAGCAGCCGCCCATCGGCCGGCTCTCGGATGCCTACAACGCCGCGAGCGCGCGGGACCCGGTCGTCTTTTTCGACGCAGGCAGCGGACTGTTTCACATGCTGGTGACCACCTCGCTGAGAGAACCTGCCGTCGCGGGCCGCGGCGGTTGCCTCGCCCAGCTCGTCTCCCGCGACCTCAAGAAGTGGGAGGAGCGGGAGCCATTCCTGGTGCCCGGCTATCCTGGCGAACCCGAGTGCCCCGACTATTTCGAGTGGCACGGCTGGTACTATCTGGTGTTCAGCAACCAGGCCATGGCGCGATATCGGATGTCCCGCCAGCCGCTTGGCCCCTGGCTTCGCCCCAAGGTCGACATATTTGACGGTCCGCAGGCGGCCGTGATGAAAACCGCGGCCTTCACGGGCGACCGGCGGCTGGGCGCGGCCTTTCTGTCGGCGGGCGGTTACGCGGGCGATGTGGTGTTTCGCGAAATCATCCAACACGACGACGGCACGCTTGGAACAAAGTGGCCCGGCGAGATGATTCCGCGGGCCCGCGAGACGCAGGCGGGACCCGCGGTCAAGCTCAACGCCCCGCAAGACCTCCAGGCGGTCGACCTGGGCGAAGCACCGAAGGACTTCTTATTGCGGGCCCGCGTGACGCCGGCAGCGGATGCGTCTTTCTTCGGCATTCGGTTCGGTGCCGGAGAAAAGATGCAGGGCGGATTCGAAGTTCGTTTCGAGCCGCTCCGGGAAAAGGTCGGTCTGCGCCACGCGGACGCCGGCTCCAACGACGAGAGCGAACACTCCGCCATCTACGATGTCGTCGGCATTGACCGGCCGTTCGACCTGGAATTGCTCGTGAAGGGCGAGATCGTCGACGTGTGCGTCGATCACCGTCGCACCTTGGTCGCTCGGATTCCGACTTCAAACGGGGACCTGTTTGCCTTCGCCCAAAACGCGGAAGTGGCATTCGAGAAACCGGAAGTGAGTGCGATCTCGGAGAACGAGACGAAGTAACAGGCCGGGACGCCCGCACCACAATGCGGGTCTCAGCGTTTTAAAGGAGGCGGCGATGGCTAAGCGAGTTGTTGTTATCTTGCAGGTCGCCGGCGCGTTCTTGGCCGCCGTAAACCTGTCGGCACGCTGCGCCGGCGCGGCCGAGCCCGCTGACAAAACCATCAAAGAACTGGTTTTGCCGGGTGAGTCGTTTCTCGTCGAGGAGCGTGCCGCCTTCATCCTGCACCCTCCGGAGTCGAAGCGCCGCACGCCGCAGCCTTGGGTCTTCTATGCTCCGACGCTGCCCGGCTATCCCGACGAGCACGAAAAATGGATGCACGAGCAGTTCTTGCAGGCAGGCGTTGCAGTGGCCGGCATCGACGTAGGCGAGTCGTACGGCAGCCCGAAGGGCAGGGAGCTTTTCACGTCGTTCTACAAACTGCTTACCGACCATCGAGGCTTCGCCGCCAGGCCATGTCTGCTGGGACGCAGCCGAGGCGGACTGTGGGTTTCGAGTTGGGCGTGCGATAACCCCGATAAGGTGGCCGGCATCGCGGGAATTTACCCCGTGTTCGACCTGCGCACCTATCCGGGTCTGGCGAAGGCCGGCCCGGCCTACGAACTGACCGCCAGCCAGCTCGAAGCGCGTCTGGCGGAATTCAACCCCATCGAGCGGATAGGGAAGCTCGCCAAGGCGAAGGTGCCCGCGCTGTTCATTCACGGCGACATGGATGAGGTCGTGCCTCTGAAGCAGAACTCGGCCGAGTTCCTGGCCCGTTACAAGGCCGAGGGCGCCGGCGGCCTCGTCACCCTGATCGTCGCCGAGGGCCAAGGTCACAATTTCTGGCCCGGTTTCTTCCGCTGCCAGGAGTTAGTCGACTTCGCTATCGCCCGCGCCCGGGACGGCGCTCGATAGGCGCCGAAGGAAACGTCCCAGCGGTTGCCGTTCGGTTAATCGGGAACGACTCATCCGCGTCCATGAGTGGCATCGGCGGCTCATTCCTCGCCTCTTCGATTGCTGGACCGGCACGTGTAAGATTCCCTGCTGTCGTCCGTATTGCCCGTTGGCCTGGGCGGCTAATCCGATCGCCACGCAAAACAGGAGAAATCTGAGATGACGACCACCGCTACGGCAGTTCATCCCGGGGTCGGCATCGGTGAAACAACGCAATCGCAAGGCGTTTCCAGGGTGAGGCCGCCAGAGCCGTTCGTCCTGGTGCTGTTCGGCGCAACCGGCGACCTGGCCGGGCGAAAGCTGCTGCCCGCTTTGGCCGGCCTGTTGCAAAACAAATATCTGCCGCAACAGTTCGCGATCATCTGCGTCGGACGACGCGACAAAACGGACGAATCGTTTCGAGACGGCGTCAAAAAGGATTTGGCCGAGTTCCGCAAGAGCACTTCGACCGGGGCGGCGGAGGAGTTTCTCTCCCGGGTGTTCTATCAGCGGGCCGACTTTACGACCCGCGAGGGAATGCAGGAGCTGGCGGGACGGCTGCTCGGCGTCGAAAGGCAGCAAAATCTTCCCGGCAACCGTCTCTTCTATCTGGCGACGGACCCGGAGTTTTTCCGCCCCATCGTCGAGGGACTCACCGGCGCCGAGCTGATACGTCGCGACGAGGAGCATCCCTGGGCACGGGTCGTCATCGAAAAACCGTTCGGCCGCGACCTGGCGAGCGCCGTCGCCCTCGACCACGACCTGCTGCGCTTCCTGCGGCCCGACCAGATCTACCGCATCGACCACTACCTCGGCAAGGAAACGGTTCAGAACCTGCTCGCGTTTCGCTTCGGCAACGCCATCTTCGAGCCGCTCTTCAACCGGCAGCACGTCGACCACGTGCAAATTACCGTGGCCGAAACGGTCGGCATGGAGGGACGGCGCGGCGCGTTTTACGACCACGCGGGCGCGCTGCGCGACGTGGTGCAAAACCACATGCTGCAGTTGCTCGCGCTGGTAGCGATGGATCCGCCGGCAACGCTCAAATCGGGCGACATCAGCGACGCGAAGCTAAAGGTGCTTCGCAACCTGGTGCCGTTAAGGGGCTCCGACGTGGCCCGCCAGGTGGTGCGGGGGCAGTACGGCGTGGGCGCGCTCGGCGGGCACCCGGTTCGCGCTTATCGCGAAGAGGAGGCGGTCGACCACAACTCGGCCACCGAGACCTACGTCGCCCTGCGTGCCTCGGTAGAAAGCTGGCGCTGGGCGGGCGTCCCGTTTTTTCTGCGCACCGGCAAGCGGCTGCCGCGCCGCGTCACCGAGATCGCGGTGCAGTTCAAGTTGCCGCCGATGCAGCTTTTCCGCACTGTGGAGTGCGTCGGCGATGTTTGCGACCTGCGCGAGGCCCAGCCGGGCGTACTCGTCTTTCGCATCCAGCCGGACGAAGGAATCAACTTGTCGTTTTCCGCCAAGCGGCCCGGCATGCAGCTCGATCTGCACCCCGTGAACTTCGCGTTCGACTATGGCACCTCGTTTCACACCGAGCTGCCCGACGCGTACGAGCGACTACTGCTCGACGCCCTGCGCGGCGACGCCACCCTGTTCATGCGATCCGATGAATTGGAGGCCGCCTGGGAATTCGTAACGCCCATTTTAGAGGCGTGGAACGGCTCGTCGCCGGCCCAAATTCCGATCTACCCGGCAGGCACCTGGGGGCCGCTGGAGGCAGATCGTTTGATCGACGAGCGTTTCGGCGGCTGGCGACGGCCTTAGTGAAAAACGTAAGCGGCGAAGAAAGGAAAGCCTCGAGGACGCACCGGCGATTCTTTGCCGACTCTCGGCTAGAATAACGGGCTCGTCATACGGACCGTCCGATCACCAGACCTAATCGCGAGGAGGCTCCCGTGAGTTACGCCGAGATGACCCTGCCGGAGTTTGACCAGGAGATGGCCCAGACGCGCAAGGTGCTGGAATGCGTGCCGGACGACAAGCTGGACTGGAAGGCTCACCCCAAGTCAAACACCATCGGCTGGGTTGCCAACCATCTTGCCGAAATACCGGGCTGGGCCGCGGGAACGATCACGATGTCTGCCTGGGACATCGCCCCGCCTGGCGGCAAGCCCTACGAGTCGCCGAAGCTGACCACGCGGCAGGCGATCCTGGAGGCGTTCGACGCCAACGTGGCGAGCGCCCGCCAGGCGATCGCGGGGGCGAAAGACGAGGAGATGGGTCGAGACTGGTCGTTGCTGCACGCGGGGAAGCCGCTTTTCACGATGCCGCGGGCGGCCGTGATTCGCAACTTCGTCCTCAACCACACCATCCACCACCGCGCGATTCTCTGCGTATACCTGCGTCTCAACGACATCCCGGTTCCCGGCATGTACGGGCCGTCGGGAGATAATTAGGTCCGCCTCGCCGGCTCCCGTCGTTTCACCGGGAGCCAACCGCGACCATGGGGACGGCGCCGAATGCCGGCTAGAAAGCACCGTTTCGGTCCCGTTGGCGGTTCCGACCCCGTGGGCGCCGTCGTCTACCGGTTTCAAGCGCGGTTAGACGATGCGGTGTCAGGGCAGGCGGACTGCGGACCGTCGCCGCCAAGAATCTTTTTGACATTTCGCTTGGGGGCGGATACGCTCAGCGTGGTGTTTGTTGATGGGTGGAAGGCCCGCCCGGAGGCAAACCAAGACCCACCGAAGCAGATGCCATCACACGCCTGCATCTGCCAGCGCCGGACGCCCCCGCCAAGAGATGCCCGCCCCGAGTGATGAGGTAACGTCGCTTCGTCACGACCTCACAGCCGGAGGGCGAAAGGCGCCCCACGCGGTATACGGTCTGAAGGCTGCGGCTTTTCAGCACTGTGCCGTCGGTGACCGTTGACGCATCCCGCCCGAAAACAAACCTCAACCGCGCCAAAAACACCAGGAGAAGACGCATGCTTACCGATCGCATGGGCCGACGTGGATTTCTGACCGTGGGTGCCGTCAGTGGCATCGGATTGTCCCTCGCGGATTTTTTCCGAATCCAGGAAGCCAAGGCGGAGCAGAAGAATTACGACTTCATCGAGGCCAAGGCCAAGAGCGTCATACATATCTTCTTGCCAGGCGGAATGGCGCAGCAGGAGTCTTTCGACCCCAAGCCGTTCTCTCCGCTTGAATATCGCGGCGAGATGAAGTCGATCCCCACCAAGATTTCGGGCGCCGAGTTCTGCGAAGTGCTCCCCAAAACGGCCGACATCGCCGACAAGATCACGGTCATCCGCTCGATGTCGCACGGCGAAGCGGCCCACGAACGGGGCACCCACAACATGTTCACGGGCTACCGTCCCAGCCCCGCGCTCGTCTTTCCGAGCATGGGAAGCGTCGTAAGCCACGAATACGGCCCGCGGAATAACCTGCCCCCTTACGTCTGCATTCCGAACGTGCCCAACGAGTTCGCCAGCACGGGATACCTGAGCTCGTCGTTCGCTCCGTTCAGCCTCGGTTCCGACCCGGCCAACAACGGCTTCAAGGTGCTCGACCTGTCGATGCAGGGGGGGGTGGACGAGGCCCGCTTCAACCGTCGCCGTTCGGCCCTGGAAGCCGTCAACGACTATTTCTCGAAGAAGGAAAAATCCGACGCCCTGAACGCGATGGACACCTTCTACGATCGGGCCTACAGCCTGGTCAGCTCGCAGCAGGCCCGCGAGGCGTTCAACATCGACGCCGAGTCGCCCAGCGTGCGCGACGAGTACGGCCGCAACCAGGCCGGGCAGCGGATGCTCATGGCCCGCCGACTGGTGGCCGCCGGCGTGCGCTTCGTCTCGCTCACCTACGGCGGTTGGGACATGCACAACGCCATCACGCAGAGCATGCGGCAGCAGATGCCGGCCTTCGACCAGGCGTTCGCGGCCCTGATCACCGATCTCGACCGCAGCGGTCTGCTCGACGAGACGCTGGTGATGGTGTCGTCGGAGTTCGGCCGCACGCCCAAGATCAACCAGAACGCCGGCCGCGACCACTGGCCGAAGGTGTTCAGCGTCGTGCTCGCCGGCGGCGGCATCAAGCGTGGCTCGATCTTCGGTTCGTCGAACTCGACCGCCAGCGAACCTGAGGAGGAAGAAATCGGGCCGGCCGACCTGGCCACGACCGTCTACCACCAACTCGGCATCGTCGCCGACAAGGAATTGATGGCCCCGGGTAATCGCCCGATCGAAATCGTCGACGGCGGCAAAGTCCGCAAGGGCCTGCTGGCGTAAGTTCTCCCTCTCCCAAAGAGAAGGAGCAGTGAATTGTTCCCCCTCTCCCTTTCGGAGAGGGCCGGGTTGAGGGCGGCCGGAAACGGCTAGCGGTTCGATTTCCAATCGACTCAGCAAACGAGAATGAACAAACGACCCCACCATCTCAGGACGACGCAGCGTTATGGGAATGGCGGGATCTGCAAGCAATTCATACCGCCCTCACCCCAACCCTCTCCCAAAGGGAGAGGGAGCAGTGAATTGTTCTCACTCTCCCTCTGGGAGAGGGAGAAGTGAATTAGTCCCCCTCTCCCGCCGGGAGAGGGCTGGGGTGAGGGCGGCTTGAACCAGAATCAGGCCGTTCCTGCACGGTCGCCCCAAAAACTCCCTCGCACCGCTTGGACGTTCTGCATGACCTCGACACTCCATCGACTGATAATCGCGAGTCTGGCCGTTCTTCTGGCGTGCAGCACCACGCTTGCCCAGCAGCGGCGGCGCGGCTTTGGCGGGCCCCGGCTGAACGCCATCGCCCCGTATGGCGCGCAGCGCGGCACCGAAATCGACGTGGCCTTCAACGGCGACGATCTCGAAGACGCCCAGGAGGTGATGTTCTACTACCCCGGCATCAAGATGCTCAGCCTTGAGGCGGGCAACGAAAAGACGGTCAAGACGCGGCTGCAAATCGCCCCCGACTGTCGGCTCGGCATCCATGCCATGCGCATCCGCACGGCCACCGGCATCAGCAACCTGCGCACGTTCAGCGTGGGTGCTTTGCCCGAAGTGGCCGAGGTCGAGCCGAACAGCGAGTTCACCACGCCGCAGAAGATCAACCTCGATGTCACGGTCAACGGGTTCGTGAACAACGAGGACGTCGACTATTACGTCGTCGAGGCCAAGAAGGGGGAACGGATTACGGCCGAAATCGAGGGAATTCGACTCGGCAATTTCTTCTTCGACCCGGTTCTGTCGATCTTCGACAAAAACCGTTTTGAGTTGGCCGCCTGCGACGACGCCGCCCTCGCCTGGCAAGACTGCGTGGTTTCGATCGTCGCTCCCGACGACGGGCCGTACACGGTCATGGTTCGCGAGAGCGCTTTCGGCGGCAACGGCGCGTGTACGTATCGCCTGCACGTGGGTCGTTTTCCGCGGCCGGCCGCAGCCATTCCGGCTGGCGGCAAGCCGGGCGAGACCGTGGCCGTCCGTTGGCTGGGCGACGTGCTGGGCGAGCGGAGTGAAAGCTACGTCGTTCCCCCGGACGCGGTCCCGCCGTTTGGCCTTCTCGCCAAGGACGACAAGGGGATCTCGCCGTCGCCCAACGCCTTCGTGCTCGACGGCCTGGTCAACGTGATGGAGGCTGAGGCAGATGACGCACCGGCTAACGCCCCGTTGTTCACGGCCCCCGCCGCCTTGAACGGGGTGATCGAGAAGGACGGCGACGTCGACTTCTTCAAATTTACGGCCAAGCAAGGGCAGCAGCTTGACGTGCGCGTCCTCGCCCGCGGCATCCGTTCGCAACTCGACCCGGTGCTGTATATCCATCGAGAAGACGGCGGCGTGCTCGCCGGCAACGACGACAGCGGTTCGCCCGACAGCTACCTGCGCTTCAACCCGCCGGCCGACGGAACCTACCTGGTCAGCGTGCGAGACCACTTGAATAAGGGGCGCGTCGATTACGCCTACCGCGTACAGGTCGAGCCCGTCAAGCCGGCCCTGGTTCTCGGCTTGCCCGAGCGGCGTCAGTACTTCGATATCACGACGAGCGTGGCACAGGGCAACCGGATGGCCATTCTTGTCAGCGCGCAGCGAAAAGATTTTGGAGGTGAGTTGGTGCTCGACATGCAGGGCTTGCCGCCAGGCATGACGTTCGAGACCGTGCCGATGGCCGCCAATCAAAGCCAGGTTCCCGTGCTGTTTACTGCCGCGCCCGGAGCCACGCTCGCCGGGGCTTTGGTCGACGTCGTCGGCCGCCCGACGGATCCGAACCTTCCCATCGTGGGTCACGTCGAGCAGGTGACGGGGCTGGTGCGCGGCCAGAACCAGATTCTGGTCTGGGGCCACACGGCCCATCACATGGCCACGGCTATCACGGCCGAAGCGCCCTTCCGGATCGACATTGTCGAGCCGAAGGTGCCGCTGGTGCGCGACGGGTCCATGGGCCTGAAGGTGGTCGCCACGCGGAAGGAAGGTTTCACCGCGCCCATCGCGCTGCGGCTGCTTTACAACCCGCCGGGGGTCGGTTCGTCGGGCGACATCAGCATTCCCGAAGGGCAGAACGAGGCGGTCATCCCTCTCACCGCGAACGGCGGGGCCGAAGTTCGCGTGTGGAAGATTGCCGTCATCGGCCGCTCGAACGTGGGCGACGAAGGGATCATGGCGTCTTCGCAACTGGCGAACCTGGAGGTCGCCGAGCCCTTCGTAAAATTCGCCTTCAACGCCGGGGCCTGCGAACAGGGCCAGGAAACCGACCTGGTCGTCAAGATCGAGCACAGCAAACCGTTCGAGGGCGAAGCGGTGGTCGAATTGTTGGGCACGCCGTTTGAGGTCACGAGCCAGCCGCTCAAGCTCACCAAGGAGACGGGCGAACTGGCGTTTCACGTGAAGACGACCGACAAGTCGCCCGCCGGCCGCCACAAGACCCTGCTCTGCCGCGCGACGATCATGGCCAACGGCGAGCCGGTCGTCCACAACTTGGGGACGGGTGAGTTGCGCATCGACACGCCCTTGCCGCCCAAGCCGACCGCCCCCGCGCCGATGCCCACTGCCGTTGCCGCCGCGCCGCCCCAGCCGGAAAAGCCGCCCGAAAAACGGCTCACGCGGCTAGAACAGTTGCGGCTGGACCGCGAAAAGGCCCTGAAGGGCGGGAACGCGGAGCCCGCGCCCGGAGCCGGCGGCGGACAGTGATTGATCCCCCTCTCCCTTTGGGAGAGGGCCGGGGTGAGGGCGGCCGAAAACAGTTAGCGGTTCGATTCGATCGACTCGGCAAACGAGAATGAACAAACAACCCACCCATCTTCGCTCGCGTCGCTTGAGAGCCGTTCCACCGGCCTTGAAGCAAGTTTGTGGGGATGGCGGTATCTGCCAGCAATCCCTACCGCCCTCACCCCAGCCCTCTCCCAGAGGGAGAGGGCCGGGGTGAGGGCGGCTGAAAGCGGTTAGCGGTTCGATTTCGATCGACTCGGCAAACGAGAGTGAACAAACAACCCAACCAGCAACTGTGATGAGGATGGCGGGATCTGCGAGCAATTCCTACCGCCCTCACCCCAGCCCACTCCCGGAGGGAGAGGGTTAATTTTGGAGCCGTTTAAATGACGTTCTCTCCTATGCGTATCTGGAAATCCCCCTTTGCCTTCATCGTCGCCCTTGCCCTGTCCGGCGGAGACGCGTTTGGTGATGTGCCTATCTCCAAGGTCGAGGTGTTTCCCCCCGACGTCGAGTTGAGCACGAAGCTCGATCGCCAGAAGTTCATCGTCGTCGCCACGCGCGCCGACGGGGTCACGCTCGACGTGACGAGCCAGTCGCAAGCCACCCTCGCCGACCCGGCGCTGGCGAAGATCGAGGGAGCGACCGTTTATCCCCTGGCCGACGGCCAAACCATGCTTCAGGTCGCGTTCGGCGGGCAGACGCTCCAGGTGCCGGTGACGGTCAAGCAGGCCGCGGCCGACCGGCCGATCAGTTTTCAGCTCGACGTGATGCCCGTTTTCATGCGGGCCGGCTGCAATACGGGAAGCTGCCACGGCGCCGCGCGCGGCAAAGACGGCTTTCGTTTGTCGCTGTTCGGATTCGATCCGGCCGGCGACCACTTCCGGCTCACGCGCGAGCTTGGCTGCCGGCGCATCAACTTGGCCTTGCCTGCCGAGAGCCTGCTGATGGAGAAGGCCGACGGCACGGTGCCGCACACGGGCGGCAAGCGGTTCGAGCGCGATAGCGAATACTACGGCACGCTGCTGCGCTGGCTGGAAGCAGGCGCCCCCTACGACGCGAGCGAAGTGGCCAAGGTGCTGGAGGTCGAACTCTATCCCAAGCAGGTGGTGCTCGAAGGGGCCGGGGCGACGCAGCAAATGATCGCCCGGGCGAAATACTCCGACGGTACCGACCGCGACGTAACCAGCCTGGCCGTGTTTCTCACCAACAACGACAACTCGGCCGCCATCACGCCCGACGGACTCGTTACGGCAGCGAACCGGGGCGAAGCCTTCGTGATGGCCCGCTTTGAAACGCACACGGTCGGCAGCCAGGTGTTGGCCCTGCCCAAAGACCTGCAATATACGCCCCCCAGCGAGCCGCCCGTCAACTACGTCGACGAGTTGGTGAACGCCAAGCTCCAGAAGCTTCGGATCCTGCCCAGCGACGTGTGTTCCGACGAGGTGTTCCTGCGGCGGGTGACGATCGACATCACGGGCCTTTTGCCGACGGAGCAGGAATACGCCGAGTTTGTTGCCGACCAGGATCCGGCCAAACGGGCCAGGCTCGTCGATCGTCTCCTCGATCGCAAGGAATTCTCCGAAATCTGGGCCATGAAGTGGGCAGAACTCTTGACGATCCGCTCGACGGTGCAGGTCAGCACCAAGTCGGCCTACCTGTATGCCAACTGGCTGTCGCAGCAGATTCAGAACAATGTGCCGCTCGACAAGATGGTCCAGGACCTGCTTGGTGCCAGCGGCGGCACGTTTAAGAACCCGGCCACAAACTACTACCAGGTCGAGACCGACACGCTCAAAACGGCGGAGAACGTGGCCCAGGTCTTCATGGGCATCCGCACCCAATGTGCCCAGTGCCACAACCATCCGTTCGATCGCTGGACGATGAACGACTATTACAGCTTCGCGGCCTTCTTCGCGCAGATTGGCCGCAAGCAGGGGGAAGATTACCGCGAGATCATCGTCTTCAACTCGGGTGGCGGCGACGTAAGGCACCTCGTTGACGGGCGGGTCATGCCGCCAAAATTCCTGGGCGGACCCCAGCCTGACCTTGCGGGCAAGGACCGTCGAGCCGTGCTGTCGCAGTGGCTCGCCTCGCCTGAAAACGCCTATTTCGCCACGAGTGTCGCCAACCGCGTCTGGGACCATTTCTTCGGCGTCGGCATCGTCAACCCAGTCGACGACGTGCGGATCAGCAACCCCGCCAGCAACCCAGAGCTTTATAAAGCGCTGGGCGACAAGCTGACCTCTTATAACTACGACTTCAAGCAGTTGGTGCGCGACATTTGCAACTCGAAGACCTATCAACGGGCCAGCGAGCGCAACGCCAGCAACGATTCCGACGAGTTGAATTTCGCCCACTCGCGCATCCGCCGCGTTCGTGCAGAAAACCTGCTCGACTGCATCAGCCAGGCGACCGAGGCCAAAGACAAGTTCCCCGGTCTGCCGTTGGGATCGCGGGCCACGCAAATCGCCGACGGGGGCACCAGCACTTACTTTCTGACCACCTTCGGCCGCTCGACGCGCAATACGGTTTGCTCGTGCGAGGTGAAGACCGAGCCGAATCTCTCGCAGTCGCTCCACATGCTCAACGGCGACACGATCGAAGGGAAGATTCGCAACGGCGGTCTGATTCAGCGGCTTCTGAAAGAAGGCAAAACACCGGACCAGGTGATGGAAACCATCTACGTGCGTTGCCTGACGCGTAAGCCCACGGCCGACGAGCTTGCTAAGGTTAAGGCCGCCGTCGCTCAGGAGCAGGATCCGCAGAAAGCGCTGGAGGATGTCTTTTGGGCCGTTCTCAATTCGCGCGAATTTGTCTTCAACCATTGATTTGGTCCCCCGAATGCTTCGTTACACCCTCCGTCTCGTGCGATTCTCGATGACTTCCGCATCCCTTCCGCGAGTTTGCAGCTTCCTTGGCGGCGCCACGCTCCTTCTTTGTTCGGTCCCGGCGTTCTCCGAAGAGGCCAAGCCGGCCGAGGCGGCCGCCAAGATCACCTACGCCGAGCACGTGCAGCCGATCTTTCGCGAGCACTGCTTCACCTGCCACGGGGCCGACACGCAGAAGAGCGACCTGGCACTCGATAACTTCAGCGCCATGATGCGGGGCGGAGCCAGCGGCCAGATCGTCGAGCCGGGCGACCCCGACGCCTCGCGTCTCTGGGCGCTGGTCTCGCATAGCGAGTCGCCCGAGATGCCGCCCCAGCAGCCGAAGCTGGCCGACGCTAAGCTGGCGGTCATCAAGCAATGGATCGAGGGTGGAGCCCTGGAGAACTCCGGCTCGACCGCCAAGATCAAGAAGAAGCCGTCGATGGACCTGACAGTCACGGCCGGCAGCGGCAAGCCGACGGGGCCGGTGGCCATGCCCGAAGCGGGCAAGTTTGTGCGGCAGCCGGTGGTCTATACGCCTCGCGCGGCGGCCGTCACGGCCATCGCCACGAGCCCCTGGGCGCCCCTGGTGGCGATCGCCGGGCAAAAGCAGATCTCGCTCTATCATGCCGAATCGGCCGCGCTTCTAGGGGTGCTGCCGTTTCCCGAGGGGATTCCGCAGGTGCTCAAGTTCAGCCGCACCGGCGCGCTGCTGCTGGCCGGAGGCGGTCAAGGCGGCAAGTTGGGTTTGGTCGCGTTGTACGACGTGAAGACGGGAGAGCGAGTCTTCACCGCCGGGGACGAGCTCGACACGGTTCTGGCCGCCGACATCAACAACGACCACACGCTCATCGCGCTGGGCGGACCGCGCCGGGTGGTGCGAGTCTACTCGGCCCTCGACGGCTCGCTGCAGTACGAAATCAAGAAGCACACCGACTGGATCACGGCGGTCGAGTTCAGCCCCGACGGCGTGCTGCTGGCGACGGCCGAGCGCAGCTCGGGGCTGTTTGTCTGGGAGGCCGACACGGGGCGCGAATACCAGAACCTGGCCGGCCACACCGCCGGGGTCACCGACGTAAGCTGGCGGGACGACTCGAACGTGCTCGCCAGCTCGAGCGAAGACGGCACGATCCGCCTCTGGGAGATGCAGAACGGCCAGCAGATCAAGAACTGGCAGGCGCACGGCGGCGGCACTTCCTCGGTCGAATATACGCACGACGGGCGAATCGTCTCGGCCGGCCGCGACAAGCAAGTCAAAATGTGGGACGGCAACGGCGGCCAGCAGCGGGCTTTTGACGCCTTCGCCGACCTGGCGCTGGAAGTCACGTTCACGTACGACGGGGCTCGCGTCGTCGCGGGCGACTGGACGGGCGAGGTCCGGATGTGGAACGCCGCGGACGGCAAACTGATCGCCAACCTTGCCGCAAATCCGCCTACGCTGGAAATGGCGGCCAACTCGGCCGCGCAGCAAGCCGCCTCCCTTGCTGCGGCTAGCCAGCAGGCGGCCAAGGAACTGGCCGACGCCCAGGCGCTCGCGGCCACCCGTGCCAAGGAGCTTGAAGCGGCCAACCAGGCGGTCACGGCCGCGCAAGCCGCCGTCACCAAGAGCGAGGCCGAGCGAGCAACGGCCGAGAAGACGCTGGCAGAAAAGACCGCCGCGGCGAAGGGGGCCGCGGACCTCGCCACGACCGACGGTCAGGCCTTCGACAAGGCTGCAGCCGAGCAATCGGAGGCCGCCAAGGCGGTGGGAGAGAAACAGGCGTCGAAGAAGGCGGCTGACGACGCTCTGGCCGCCGCCAGCAACGACGAGAACAAGAAGCGCGTCGAACAAGCTGGGGCGGAACTAGCCGCGGCGGAGAAAAACCTGGCCGAGAAACGGGCCGCGACCAAGGCCCTGGCCGACAAAGCCGCGACGTCGCTTGCCGCGGCGAGGCCGGTCAACGACGCCCGCGCCGCCGCCGAGACCGATTTCTCGGTCAAGGTGGCCGCGTTCAAGGCCGCCGCCGACCAACTGGCGGCACTGAAGGCCGCGGCCGAAAAGAAGGCCGCGGAGAAGGCCGAAGCCGACAAGCTCGTCTCGGACCGTTCGGCCATATCGCAAGCGGCCGCCAGCGCCGCTCAGGCGGCGCAGGCAGCGGCCCAGCAGGCCGCCGCCGAGAAGGCCGCCTACGATCAGACGCAGCAGGCCAAACAGGTGCAAACGGCCCAGGCCCAGTAGGCTTCTGTTTGCGCCACCCCTCGTCGCCTCTCGCTTCACGACAAGGGCCTTCTTTCGAGGGAGCGAGAGACGACCTCCGCATTCATCGAAGTCTGCTACGCGCAGCAAAAAAGCCAGCCGCCACGGTCCGAGGAAGTCAAAACCATCGACTTCATCGGGCTGCGGCGGCTAGCTGCAATCGCGCTTACAGCCGTCGCCATCCGGGCACTTTTCAGCGACCGGATGGGCTTAACGTCGGCTACTCGCGGGGTCGAACGGCACCGGTCAGACCGCTGTAGTCGGCGCGGTCGTCAGGATGCCACAGGGGCACCCCATCCTGGACACGGCGAGCCAGAATCTCCAGCTTTTCCTGCGAACCGGCCGGAGCCTCGGTCGGAATGTAGTCGTCGGTCTCGTGAGGCACGAAATCCTCGTCATGACCGAACTGAAGAATCGCATCAAATACGTTACGCATCTCTTAAGGAACTCCCAACCAACAAAACAGAAGACGTCCCAGGTACCGTCCAATTATACCGCGGACGCAAAAAACCAATCTTAGGTGGTGGCTACGACGCGCGTGCGCCGAGCAAATCCAGCCTGCTCGCCATCCGGGCGAATTACTTACGCACCTGCCAAACAAAAGTTCGACAGGCAAAAGGCCGGGTGCCGCTCAAGGGTGGTGGCAACAGGCCAACGCCGCTTGCGGAGGGCGGGCGTGGCACCCACGACCTAAAGCATGTTATTCTTACAGACATTCGCCAATTGTCAAGCATTTTTAAGGGTTGAACATAGACCCGTAGGGGTCTCGCTAAGCCCGAAAAATGCCGACTGAAAGCCGATAGGAGAACCGGCGGGCAGGCGACACGCCCGCACCACCAACGCCGATTCTCGGATAGGCTCTAACTACGAGTAAGCGCCGGCATCGACAAACTTCAACGGCGAGGTGTGGATTTGGCCTGGTTGCAACGACCGTTACTGCTGCCCTCTTTCAAGCGAGGTTTTCATCTTATTACGCGCCGGGTGGTGGACGCGCTGCCGGAGCTAACCGAGTTTCGCGTCGGTCTGCTGCACGTCTTCATCCAGCACACGTCGGCGTCGCTGTCGATCAACGAGAATGCCGACCCGGACGTGCCGCACGACCTGGAGCGTTCGTTCAACGCCCTCGCCCCAGAAGACTTTCCCTACCGGCACACCTGCGAGGGTCCAGACGACATGCCGGCTCACGTCAAGGCATCGGTCCTGGGAAGTTCCCTCTTCGTACCGGTAAGCGACGGCCGGCTGGCGTTGGGCACCTGGCAGGGCATCTACCTTTGCGAGCACCGAAACCACGGCGGCGCCCGCAGCCTGGTATTGACGATCAACGGTGAAACGAACGACGAGCAGCGATGAGGGGCAGGCGGATGCAATCGCCTGCGATTCGACGCATCATCGTTTAACCAGGAGCCGGACGGACGGCTACGTCAGCTTCCCCCGACCCTCGATGGGCCAGATGTCGACGAGTCTGCCGCCGCGAAAACAGTGGTAGGCATTGTGCAACACGGTCGTCAGGTCGGCGTAGCCGGGCACAATCTCCACTCGATCGCCGATGCGCAAATCCTGAGCCGCGCCTTGCAGCTCAAGCTCTCCATGCTCAGCCGAAAGCCGCCCTACCCGAATATCCGGGCGGCCGACGACGAACGGAGGCTGGAAGTCGCCGTGCATCGTTTTGCGGCCGGCGTCGATGATGGCCCGTTCGGGCACCGGGCGGCTGACAACCGTCGCCACCACGGTGAGCGCGAAATCGAAGTCCGGCACGTTGCATTTGTGACGGTAGTAGGCGTCCATGAAAATCAGCCCGCCAGCCTGCAACTCGGTGATGCCCGGCTGCTTCACGGCGTAAACGTAGGACCCCGTCCCGGCGCAGGAAACGATCGGGCACGGTATTCCGTTTTTCTCCAGGAGCTCTTTCGTCGCGACGAGCGTGTTCAGAGCCTCCCGAATCTGGCCGTTTTTTTGCTCCGGGTCGGCTACGGCCAACAGGTGCCCCTCGTAGCCCATGATGCCGGCCAGCTCGATGCCCGGCAGATCCGCCAGAGCTCTGGCGAGTCCTAGCGTCGCTTCGCCCGGCTCCACGCCGACCCGCCTCAGCCCGATGTCGACTTCCACGATGACCCGCAGACGCAGCCCCGCTTCGCTCATCGCGCGGCTGATCGGCAGAGCCTGATCGACGTGGTCGATGCAAACGATCGGATCGGCCACACGCCGTAACTCGACCAGCCTTCGCACTTTTTGCGGTCCGACGACCATGTTCGCGATCAGGATGTCGCCCACTCCGCCGGCCGCCATGAGCTCGGCCTCGGCCAGCTTGGCGCAGGTGACGCCGAGGGCGCCGGCGCCGACTTCGGCTTTGGCGATGGCGGCCAGCTTGTGCCCCTTTGAGTGTGGCCGCCAGGCCACGCCGTGCCGGCGACAGATGTCGGCCATCGCGCGGATGTTGGCCTCCATCACGTCGAGGTCGAGGCAGAGGGCCGGCGTATCGAGGTCGGCCTTGGTGCAGCCGATCGGTGGTGCGGAGTTCATAGAGGGACAGTCTACGGCCGGTGACGCAGATTACAAGTCGACAAGCGGCGCGTCTCCCCTACCGCACCAACTCGTCTCCCTCGGCCACCGGATGAAGATACCGCACGTAGACGGTGGAGATGTCGGAGTGTTTGACGATGCCGATGACGCGCGGTGTCGTCCCTTCTTCCACCAGCGGCAACTCGGGGTAGTCATTCTCGACAAACAACTCCAACGCCCGATCAAGCGGGTCGCTGGCGCGCAGCGGAGTGATATCGGCCCGCATCAGGTCGGCCGCGATGACCAACGGCTGGATGTGCGGCGAGCGCGAGGCGAGGTGAATGTCTTCCAGCGAGACGACACCAAGCAAGCGTCCGTCGGAATCGGTGACCGGCAAGCCGTGCAGCGGGGTGCGGCTGAAACGATCCAGAATCGTGCTCAGGTTGTCACCCAACTCGAGCGAGGGAAACTCCTGCGGCGTGACGACGAACTGCCCCACCCGCACACCCGTGAGAACGTCACGCACGTAGTCCCCCTGGTGGGCTGGCGAGCGCGCCCGGCTGGCCACCTGCGAGCTGTAGATCGACTGCTCGTCGCTCAAAAGAAAGGCGATCGCGCAGACCCACAGGGTCGGCAAGAGAAGGTTGTAGTTGCCCGTCAGTTCACTCACCATCACCAGCGTGGAGAAGGGCGTCTTGGCGGCCGCGGCAAAAAAGCCGGCCATGCCGACGATCACGTAGCTGGCCGCGTGTGGCACGAGACTCGGCCACAGCCAGTGCAGGGTGATCCCCAGGGCGCCACCCCCGCAACCCCCGATCACCATCGAAGGCCCGAAGACGCCTCCCGAGCCGCCGCTGCCGATCGTCAGAGCGGTCGTCAAGATTTTGCCCACGGCCACGGCCAGCAGCATCAAGGCGAATCCTCCCCCCGATTCGCCCGGCGTGTGGGTGATGGATTCCTGGAGAATGCCGTAGCCGAACGAGAGGACGGCAAGCACCCGCGGATCGCTCTTCAGCAGGTAAAATAAGACCACGCCCACCAGCCCGCTTAAGAAGGCGCCGACCGCCGGCCGAAAATGCGGCTTGATCTTCAACTGGTGAAAGAGATGCGTCATGCCGTAAAACGTCCGCACGTAAATCGCGGCCAGCACCACCATGCAAACCGCCAGCAGGGTGTAGGGCAACAGGGCCAGCGGATTGTTGAAAGAAAGCAGCGTGAGCAGCTCCGGCGATAGCGAAAACAGGGGCTTCCAACCGAAGGCGATGCCGAACGTGGAATAGGCGGCCACGCTGGCCAGCCCGGCCGGAATGATCACTTCCGACTCGAAGTCGGGCGAGCGATACAGCACTTCGGCGGCGAACAGGGCGCCGGCCAGCGGAGCGCGAAAGATGGCGGCCACGCCGGCGCCCATGCCGGCGGCCATCAGCACGCGGCGGTCGGCGGCGCGCAGCCGCAGCACGCTGCCCAGGTACGAACCGAAGCCGGCGCCGATCTGGGCGATCGGTCCTTCCCGCCCTCCCGACCCGCCGCTGCCCAGCGTGATCGCGCTGGCCGCGATCTTGATCAGGGGCACGCGAGGACGAATCAGGCCCTGATGGTGGTGGTAGGCCTCGATCGCCGCGTCGGTGCCGTGCCCTTCGGCTTCGGGCGCCAGGCTGTAGACGATCCAGCCGCTCAGCAGGCCGCCGACGGTCGGAACGACCAAGAGCAGCCACGGCCGGAACGTCTGGTCGGTATCATGCACTAAAGGGGGCTCGCCGCCCGGCGCCTCCGGGCGGTAGCCGGCCACGCGGTCCAGCGCGACGTGCGAGACGAGCTGACAAGCGACGAAGAAAACGATGGCTCCTCCGCCGGCGATCACTCCCACGAGAAGAGAGAGCAACATCACGCGCGCCTGCGAACGGAGCCGCTGGCGGCCCACGGTCCATAGCTCCGGCACCCAACGAAGCGGATGCGACGGCCTGGGCGATTTTTTGGCGGCGGGAGGAATCAATGGTCTTGGCGATTCAGGCTCGATTCTTGTCAAAAATCGCGGCCAGGATCAAAAGGTAGGCGATGAAGCGAATCGTGTACACGTAGCCGTTGTGCGGGTTGTCGGAGCCAATCGCCGCCGCGACAACACGCGTGATGCACAGCATGAGAAAGGCGACGGAAAAAATCAGAAACAGCCGGTCCCCCGTGCCCCGCCAGTAGCGCAGGAAAAAGAGCGACACGACGAGGCACCCCATCGCCAGCATGCCCTGTAGAAAGGGCGTCAAGAATGCTTCCGAAGCCATGCCGTCGCCGTCCCTATTTCGATTCCCAGATGAGGCCATAAATCAAGGAAGCTATCGCCCCCAGCCCGATCAGGTGCCGATAAAGCGCCAGATCGACGTGGGGAAACGTAATCCGGTCGAGATACAGCATCACGTTCTCGACCGCCAGCCCCAGAAAGCAGAGGCTGCTCCAAAACAGGAGCCGCACGCCGTTGCCGCGGTACGACCTCCACAACAGCCCGGCACAGGCGAGCGACGTGGCGGCGCAGAGCAGGTAGATCAGACCGGCCATGTTATGGGTCCCTGTCCTTCCTCACGCGGAACGCCTCGGCGAAGGTCCTCGCTTGATCAATCGATTCGGAATAGATTGACGAGATCACGGCCACCCGTCGCTCTTGATAGATGTTGGCCAGGCGGCCGACCAGTTCGTGCAGTTCGTCGCCCGCGGGACGGTAGCGAAAACGGGGCTCCGGCCCCTGTGTCGCGGAGACGAGCCCTTTGCTCTCCAACTCGGCGAGCTGCTTCGCCATTCCCCCGGCCGCGGCATATAAGGTACGGCTTACGTCCTCGGCCGTCCATTCGCGATCCGGCGCGCCGCGCAGCAGCAAGAGCACTTCGAGCTGGGCGACCGAAGTGATGTTTACCGCGATGAAGCGCTGGATGTCGTCAGGCAGGTCACTCAAAATCGATTTCTAAGGGTGACAGAGTCGGCATAAACAGAACCGCGGCGAGAGCGCACGCGCACCGCCGAAGGGCGGCCGAACGTTGGCCTTGATTGACGTGGACTCATCCACAAACGCTCTGAAGAGAGCGTCGGCGCACCGAAGGACGGCGCCGCTCATCCTGGGCCCGTCCAAAGTCACTGGGGGAACCTAACATGGGAGGTGTCCCGCTGCAACCGCGATAAGGTGGAAACGGCTTCCGCCGGAAGCTAAAGTGGCGGCTGCAAGTTTCTCTTGCTTCGACGACGAACGATGAATGCTCGGATTCTCTGGGGCGTCGCATACGGCCTTCTCGTGGTGACGATCGTGATGAACCGTGCGGCCGCACATGACCGCCCCAGTGGCGACCTTCACCAGAGCCGATCGGCCGTTGTGGCCAGGCATGGCGTGGTCGCCACGAGCCAGCCGCTTGCCGCGCAAGCCGGCCTCGACGTGCTCAAGGCGGGGGGGAACGCGGCCGACGCCGCGGTGGCCGCCGGGGCCGTCCTGGGCGTCGTCGAGCCGATGAGCTGCGGCATCGGCGGCGACCTGTTTGTCATCTATTGGGACAACAAAACAAAGCGTCTCTACGGCCTAAACGCCAGCGGCCGCAGCCCGTATGAACTGAACCGCGAGGTTTTCGCCAGACAGGGGCTGAGCGAGATCCCCGACCACGGGCCGCTTTCCTGGTCGGTGCCCGGCTGCGTGTCGGGCTGGAGCGAGTTGCTCCGGCGATTCGGCAGCCGACCTCTGGCGGAACTACTTCGGCCGGCCGTCGAATACGCCGAAGGCGGTTTCCCGGTGAGCGAGATCATCGCCGCCGACTGGAAGTCGTCCGAAAAAAGCCTCTCGCGCTGGCCCGACTCGGCGGCAACCTTTCTGATCGACGGCCATGCCCCGGCCGTCGGAGAAGTGTTCTCCAACCCGCGACTGGCGGCCGCCTACCGCGCCATCGCCGAGGGCGGAGCCGACGCCTTCTACCGGGGAACAATCGCCGACGAGATCGTGGCCTTCAGCAAAGCCAACGGCGGTTTCTTCTCGCGAAAAGATTTCGAGGACCATCGCAGCGACTGGGTCGACCCGGTTTCGACGAACTATCGCGGCTACGACGTGTGGGAGTTGCCGCCCAACGGCCAGGGGATCGCCGTGCTGGAAATCCTCAACCTCATGGAAGGATATGACGTGGCGTCGATGGGGCCTGGCAGCCCTGACTACCTGCACCTGTTCCTCGAGTCGAAGAAGCTCGCCTACGCCGACCGGGCCCGATTCTACGCCGATCCGGCATTCGGCAAACCGCCGGTGGACGAGTTGATCTCGAAAGCCTACGCCGAGCGTCAGCGTCGCCGCATCGATCCGGCGCGCGCAGCCACCGACATCCCTCCCGGAGACCCGCGCCTTCGACACGGCGACACCATCTATCTGACGGTCGTCGACAAAGACCGCAACTGCTGCTCCTACATTCAGAGCAACTACTCCGGCTTCGGTTCTCAGGTGGTTCCCGGCCAACTGGGGTTCGCCCTGCAGAACCGGGGCGCCCTGTTTGCACTGACCGACGAGCACCCGAACCGCTTGGAACCACACAAGCGACCGTTTCACACGATCATTCCCGCGCTGGTGACGAAAGAAGGCCGCCCCTGGTTTGTGTTCGGCGTGATGGGGGGCGACATGCAGCCGCAGGGACACGTGCAGGTGCTGGCGAACCTGATCGACTTCAAGATGAACGTCCAGGCGGCCGGCGACGCGGCGCGCGTGCGGCATTCGGGCAGCGCTACTCCCACAGGGTTGCCGGGAGATGCGGACGGCGGCATTGTCTACGTTGAATCGGGAATCAGCGACGAGGCGATTGCGGCCCTAACCGCCAAAGGCCATCGGGTGATGCGCGCTCGCGGCGGCTACGGCGGCTATCAGGGGATTTTGATCGACTGGGAGCACGGCACGCTGCAGGGCGCCAGCGAGTCTCGCAAGGACGGCTGCGCGGTCGGGTATTAGCCCGATCGAAGCGATGCGTCGTCCCGGTTCAGCGCCCTTGCTCGGTCAGCGATGCCTCGAGTCGGCTCGCCAGTTCCGTGGGAAGTCCTGTAAGCAGAGCTCGATCGACGAGGCCGACGTCGATGATGTCGCGCAGGTGGACCCGCTCCAGACGCTCTTGCAGTTCGTCGACGGCCATGAAATATCGCCCTACCGGATTGGAAATGGTCGCGGTCACGGTTTCGTCAACGCCTCGTCAAGATTCATGATCACGCCGGCCACGGCCATGTAGCTGGCCAACTCGGCGGGATCGAGCGATGGGTCCGGCTGCGATTCGCCGACCGCGACCGCCGCCGCGGCCTCGTCGGGGTGAGCTCGATAGTGGACAAGATGCCGCTGCCAGCCGGCGAGGAGCGTTTCGCGTTCTCCGGCCGTCGGCTTTCGCGCGAGCACAAGTCGAAACGCCAGCTCGATGCGGTCGCTCGGTTCGCCGCGGCCGTGCATCGCCCGCTCGGCCAGCGCCCGCGACGCTTCCACGAAACCGACTTCGTTCAACAGGGCCAGCGCCTGCAAGGGCGTGTTCGTTCTCGTTTCGCGCACGATACATGTTTCGCGGCCGGCCGCGTCGAAGGCGATCATCACGGGGGGCGCCACGGTGCGCTTCCAGAAGGTGTACAGTCCGCGGCGATAGAGACGCTCGCCATGGTCCTGGACGTAGTTCCCTTCGGCGATGTCTTTCCACAGGCCGTCAGGCTGATAGGGCCTTACGGACGGACCACCCAACCGTTCGACCATTAGTCCGCCGGCGGCGAGCGCCTGATCTCGGACCATTTCGGCCGGCAGGCGGCCGCGCGGGCCGCGGGCGAGCAAACGGTTTTCAGGGTCGCGAGACAATCGTTCCGCCGAGACCTTCGACGACTGGCGATACGTAGCGCTGGTGACGATCAGCCTGACCGTGGCCTTGACGTCCCAGCCGCTGGCGACGAACTCGGCGGCCAGCCAGTCGAGCAGCTCCGGGTGCGAGGGCGGTTCTCCCTGGGCGCCGAAATCGTCGACCGTTCTGACGAGCCCCGCGCCGAACAGCATTTGCCAGAGTCGATTGACGGCGACCCGCGCGGTCAGCGGATTGGCCGGATCGACCAGCCAACGGGCGAAGCCGAGTCGGTTGTTGGTGGCGCCGGCGGGCAGAGTTGGCAGGGCGGCGGGTACGCCGGGCGACACGATTTCTCCCGGCCGGTCGTATTGACCGCGGACGAGCAAATGGGTCTGGCGCGGCTGCGGCATCTCCTGCATGACCATCGTTGTGGGGAATGACTCGATGAGAGCGGCCCACTTTTTCCGCAGGTCGTTGACGTGCCGCCACGCTTCGCGAATCGGGCTCGGCGCAGCCTCGTTCAAGAAGCAGGCCCGGATCTTGAGCGCGAGCCCCGTGGGCCGATGTTCGGGGGCCATCGCCGCGATGCTGCTGACCGACTCCACCGCGGCCACGATCTGGACCTCGTCATCATCAAGGGCTCGGTCATAGATGCGCACGTCGTCGAGCGATCCGTGGAAGCGGCCGTCTTCTCCGCCTCCGCCGCCTATCCGTAGCGGCTGTTTGGTGCCGAACGATTGATTGAGATCGTCGAGCAACACGTCCAGCGACTCCGGCTGGCCGTCGATGTAAATCTTCACGCCCGCCGCCACGCGCGAGCCGTCGTAGCTGGCCGCGACGTGATGCCATTGGCCCGGCGCGAGCGTGCGCTTGGTCTGTACGCGCAAGGCGTCGTCGAGCCAGCGTTTGACTAGGTTGAGCTGCACCTTGCCGCCCGCCAGGCACAATTGATAGCCGTCTCCCTCCGACACGTCCGTCATGCGAGAAACGATCGTGCCGCGCGGGTCGTCCCCCAAACGTATCCAGGCCGCGAGCGTGAACTTGTCGTAAAAGCCGAAGCCCGCCGCGTCGCCCGCGTCGACGAATGCTCGGCCGTCGAATTGCAGGGCGTGATCGATGCGCCCGATACCAAAGACGGCCGCGCCGTCTACCATCTTGCCGGGCTTTCGTGGATCCCCGGCGTTGGCCAGATCGGCGTCGAAGGGAAAGCGCGAGACCAGGCCGTCGGTCAGGTTCCAATCGTAAGGGGGACCTTCCAAAAGCGTCTGCTCCCACTCGCGCTGGCGGGCCGCGACCTGCTCGGCCGACTGAGCAAACGATCGCTCGGCGGAGGCAAGCTGCTGGTCGACGGCCGCCAACTCGGCCTGCTGGTCGCGCGTCGGCGAAAGGATGAAGGGGGGCGAATTGCCGTACTTTACCGCCTTGCCGCGCTCCGGCACGTTGTTGAAGTAGGCAAAGAGACGGTAATACTCCGGCTGCGTGAACGGATCGAACTTGTGGTCGTGGCAGCGGGTGCAGCCGAGGGTCAAACCCAGCCAGACCGTCGCCGTGGTATCGACGCGGTCGACGACATATTCCACCGCATACTCTTCGGGCACGATCCCGCCTTCGGCGTTGCCGCGGTGGTTACGGTTGAAGCCCGTGGCAATACGCTGCTCAAGGGTGCAATCGGGCAGCAGATCGCCGGCGAGTTGCTCGATCGTGAACCGATCGAAAGGCAGGTTGCGGTTGTAGGCTTCGATCACCCAGTCTCGCCACCGCCACATGGTTCGTTCGCCGTCGCTCTGATAGCCGTTGCTGTCGGCGTAGCGGGCCCCGTCGAGCCAGCGGGCGGCCATACGTTCGCCGTACCGCGGCGACGCCAGCAGGCGGTCGACGACGCGCCGGTAAGCATCCGCCGACTCGTCGGCGAGAAAGGCGTCGACTTCATCGGGCGTGGGTGGCAGGCCCGTCAGGTCGAGAGTGACGCGACGCAAAAGGGTCGTTTTGTCGGCCTCTGGCGAATGAGCGAGCCTCTCACGCCGCAACCGGTCGAGAACGAACGCATCGACCGGGTTCTCAGGCCAGCCGTTTTCCTCGACCCGCGGCACGCTGGGCCGCTTGGGCGGGATGAGCGACCAATGCCCCTGCCACGGCGCGCCCAGCTCGATCCAGCGTTTGAGCAGGTTGATCTGGTCCGGGCTCAGGCGGCGATTGCTGTCGTCCGGCGGCATCCGCTCATCGGGATCGTTCGCCGTGATGCGACGGAAGAGCTCGCTGGCCCCCGGATCGCCCGGGACGACCGCGGCTCGACCCTCTCGTTTGCCCAGGGCGTCGGCCTGGACGTCAAGCCGCAGGTCGGCCTTGCGCTGAGACCGATCCGGCCCGTGGCACTGGAAACAGTTGTCCGCCAGAATCGGGCGGATGTCGCGGTTGAAGTCGATGGGCGGAGCCGAATTCTCGGCCAGGGCCGGTTGGCGGGCGACCCCCGCGGCGCACGTAACGGCGGCGGTGCAAATTACAAACCGGATCGTGCCTGAAAAGCATTGCATGGCAGCGTGATCCTAGTTTACCTTCTCCGTGCCGCTGGGCGAAACTGCTTGGGACGCTGGGTGATGCCGGGATCTCAGGCAGGTTCAGCCCGAGCGAGGCTCATCAGCCAATCGCCGATCACGGCGAGGACCATCACCACGCCCGGCACGGTGATTAGAAGGCCAAGGCAGATCATCGTCGCAACCGCCCACCGCGGAACTCGGTCGTCCACGCTGGTGTTCGACGTTGACCGGCGCCTGTAAGGGTTCTCTTCCATGCACGTAGGATAGCACGCCGAGAGGGAGGAGATTCGGCAAATCTGCACTTCGTCGAGCACGCCCCCGCTATTAGACTGCCGCGATGGAAAGGAAGTCGGCTCGCTCCGTTGCCGTCGTCTTGGCAGCAGTTTTCGGACTCATCGCCGCATACCCGCTCAGCGTCGGACCGGCAGCGTTTCTTTCCCAGTACCTCGATTTGGGACCGCTCACCCAACCGATCTCGGACGGCCTCCAGGTATTCTATTCTCCGCTCTTTCAACTTCCCGATCCGATAGGCCGCTGGATCGACCTGTGGTGGAACTATGGCACGGACCTGGGAGCGGAGCTGTACTAGCGCCGTTTCCAGTCCGGGAGTTTCGCGTGCATCATCGTTTAACCGGGAGCCAACGGCGCCCGCGGGGCGTAGAACAGCGGGGCGAGTCCCTGCCACCGTTTGACGTCAAGCGAGAAGGCAATCACCATTTGGGCGGCGGGCCCGTGGGCGCCGTTGGTAAAAGCTGCTATCGAGGAGGCAATCCGCTTTGTCGAAGACAATGCGGTCAAGGAGGACAAGCGGCCGCAGAAATGGTCGTTTGTGACACCGTTTGCGGGACTGGAGAAATCCAGATGGATAACATATCACTAAGGTCGTTTAACCGGTAGCCAACGGCGCCCGCGGGCGCAGAGCAATAAAGTAAGTTTCCATCCGACCGTTGGCCAACCGTAGAGGCAGACGGGCCCATGAAGTCAAACGAGAAGGCAATATCGTCTGATTGGTGCCGCTCGCGGGTGCGGTTGGCAAGCGGTTAAACGAGCGTTGCGTCCCCCATTCCAAGAGCGCTACCATGTCGCATAACGATCCGAACTCGACATCCCCCCACTCTTCTCCTCTCGGCCGGCGCGAGCTCCTGGCCTATACGGCCGCGTTCGGCTCGGCCTTTCTTGCGGCTCAAGGGCTCGTGGAGGGCGAAGATCGCGACACGAAGCGCGAATCCGAAGGCCGCCCCGAAAACAAGCCCGGCAAACGCTACAGTATGAAGAAGTCGATCAACCTCTGGGCGTTCCCCTATCCGCAGAAGATGACGCTCGAGGAGTGCCTTCAGTTAGCCAAGGATGCAGGGTTCGACGGGGTGGAGATCAACTTCGCCCTGGAGGGCGAGTTTTCCGCCGAATCGAAGCCGGCCGATATCGAACGCATCGGCAAAATGGCCGAGAAGCTCGGCATCGCCATCAGCGGCGTCTGCTCGTTTCTCTATTGGCCCTATTCCCTCACCTCCAACGATTCCCAGCGGCGCAAGAAGGGTTTGCAGCTTGCTCGCCAGATGATTGCTGCGGCGAGCGCGCTCGGGACCGACAATCTGCTCGTCGTGCCGGGCGCGGTCTACATCCCTTGGCTCGAGGGGACGGAGCCGGTGCCCAACGACGTCTGCGACCGCCGGGCGCGCGAGGCCATCGCACAACTCGTGCCCGAAGCCGAGAAGGCGGGCGTCACTCTGAACCTGGAAAACATTTTCGCGAACGCCTTCCTTTTCAGTCCGCAAGAGATGGTCGAGTTCGTCGACAGTTTTCACAGCCCGCACGTCCGCGTCCATTTCGACACGGGAAACATCATGCAGTATCAGTTCCCCGAACACTGGATCCCCATCCTCGGCAAGCGGATCAAGAACATCCACTTCAAGGAGTGGGACAAGCGGACGCACGAGTTCAACCTGAGCACGTTCCGCACGCTGCTCGACGGCACCACAAACTGGCCGGCGGTCATCGAGGCCCTGGACAGAATCGGTTATGACGGGTACGTCACGTTCGAATACTTTCATCCCTTCGACCACTATCCCGAAGCGCTCGTCTACCAGACGTCCGACGCCCTCGACCGAATGCTCGGGAAGAAAGGTCTTAGGGCTTAGGTTGGGGATGAGCATCAAACGCCAAGACCCAAGACCTGACGTGAGTTAAGAGCCTCGATCTATTCAGACTATCCCGACCAAAGATCTCAAAAATGATTGACCTCCGTAGCGACACGCTGACCAAACCGACGCCCGGCATGCGGGCGGCCATTGCCGCGGCCGAAGTCGGCGACGACGTTTTTGGCGAAGATCCGACCGTGCTGCGGCTGGAAGAGAAGATCGCCGGCCTGCTCGGCAAGGAGAAGGCGATCTATGTGCCCTCGGGCACGATGTCGAACCAGATCGGCGTGCGAGTCCACTGCTCGCCTGGCGACGAGTTTCTCTGCGAGACGAGCTGCCACATCTACCAGTACGAGCAGGGCGCGTTCGCCCAGCTCAGCGGCGTGGTGGCACGTCCGATCGACGGCGAATTCGGCGTGCTCAAGCTGGAACAGCTCGTCGGGTTGATTCGGCCCGACAACGTGCACCACGTGCGCACGCGGCTCGTCTGTCTGGAGAACACGCACAACCGGGGAGGCGGCCGCATTCAGCCCTACAGCGAGGTCGAGCGGATCTGCCAGTGGGCGCATGCCAACGGGCTGGTTACTCATCTCGACGGCGCCCGGCTGTTTAACGCCGTGGTGGCCACGGACGTTCCGGCCGACAAGTGGGGTCAGCATTTTGATACCGTGAGCGTCTGCTTTTCCAAGGGATTGGGCGCTCCGGTCGGCTCGGCGTTGGCCGGTCCGCGTGAGCTGATCGAGCGGGCCCATCGGCACCGCAAGCTGTTCGGCGGGGGGATGCGGCAGGCGGGCATCATCGCGGCCGCCGCGCTTTACGCCCTGGAGAACCACGTCGACCGCCTGGCCGACGACCACGACCGGGCCCGGCGGCTGGCGGAAGGCATTCGCCAGATCGACGGCCTGGAGTTGCGGCCGCCGCAGGTGGACACGAACCTCGTGATCTACCGCGTCGACCCGAAGCTGGGGACGGCCGCCGAGTTCTCCGCCCGGCTGAAGCGTCGCGGCCTGCTCATCAACGCCTTTGGGGGCCAACTTATGCGTGCGGTCACGCATCTGGACGTCGGCGATGCCGACATCGAGCGGGCGATCGAAATCCTCGGCGAGGTATCGCTGGAGTCGCCCGGAACCCTGGCCGCTCAAAGCGCTGAATCAGCCTATGCGGCAAAAAGTCGCTGAGTCTCTGGCAAGGGATCGGTGCACCTGCGCCGATCCCAGAATCTTCTCTCCGGGGATCGGCGAACGTATGCCGGTGTCGCTGGAACCCGGCACTCGGCCAGGGCTGTCCGGGGGCGGTGCGGATGTAACAAACAGCACGACGAGCAAAGCGACGACCAGAAGCCCAAGAACGCCGCCCACGACGCCCCAGAACCAGGGAGGCATTTTGGACCTGGCACCCTGCGATGGAGGAGTCGGCAGTTCGGCGACCTCGTTCCAGAGAGCATCGGGAAACGCCATGCCGGGTTGGATAGGTTCCAGCACGTCGCCCACCGCAGGCGTGTCAGCATCGCCTGGCAAGTCGCTCGTGGCCCAATCCTCCGGCAGCGATGACCACTGAGCGGGCGACGGACTCGAGTTCGCTGGCGGCGAGTAATGGGGGGTGGCGGGCGTTGCGGGCGCGGCCGCCGGTTGCTGCCTCAACGCGGTTTGAGAAGCAGACGGCCGGAACTCAGGCGACGGCGTCGCTATGGCGGCGGGGGACAACTGCGAGTCGTTCTTCGACGAGCTTGCTGCCGGGGCAGTCTTCCTCTTCATCAACCCGGCGTCGTAGGCGGCGCGCTTGGCTGGATCGAGCAGGCAGACTTTGGCGGCGGCGATTTCGCTCAGCAGGCGTGTTGCTTCGAGGGAGTATTTGCCCGTCTGGAAGCTGCGCACAAACGCGCTTTGCCGGACGACGGCCGCATTGATCACCTCACGGTCCTGTTCATCGGGCGAAACGCCGAGCAACTGGTAGTGGGTCGGTGGCCGCTCTCCCTCGGGGATGCTCAACCATTTCCGGTACGGATCGAACGTCACGCTGTTCCTCGTCTAACCGAAAAGGCTCCTGGTTTCACCGGACCGCGCTAACCCGAACCGGCGCAATCCGTGTGGGAACCCCAGGGGCCGGTAAATCATCCCCGCATAGGCAATCGTACCGAGACCGGCCAAGTTACCCCGCTAGGCGCATCCCCCATTATAGGGCCGACCCTTTTTCAGACCAAGATCGTCCCCAACGCGGTATCGGAACACTAATCAGCGCTGATCCACACTAACCGAGCGGGCTGTCGTTCTCTCGATTAGCGAGGATCGGGATCAGACCAAAGAATAACCTCCACGTTTGCTGCTAAGGCGAGCGGGACGCGTTAGCGTCCCGGTAAGTCCCTTGCTAATCGCAGGTGTGGCGTGGTTCGTTGCACTACCGGGAGGCTGCCTCCCGCTCGCCGGCTGATTGGCGGAAGTTGTTCTTCGTTCGTTCCTAAGCGGGCGACCCACTCCCCTCATCGGCGTCCGGCCGCATGGCTCGTAGCGCCGCGGCCATTTCTTCCAGACCCCGCTGTCCCTGATCGAGCAGCCGGTTGCGCCGCACGAAGCCGTGAATCATCCCTGGATAGCAGCTCAGCGTGACCGGCACGCCGGCTTCCTCCAGTCGACGCGCATAGGCATTTCCCTCGTCGCACAGCGGGTCGCATTCGGCCGTGATCACCAGCGCTGGCGGCAACCCATGCAAGTCGCCGGCGCGTAGCGGCGAGATGTAAGGCTGGTCGGGCGAGACGCCTTCGGGCAGATAGTGGTTCCAGAACCAGGCCATGCCGTCACGACTGAGCAGGTAACCATCGGCGTATTTAAGGTACGACGGCGTGTTCAGATCGCGGTCGGTGATCGGGTAGAGCAGCGCCTGCAAAGCGAGGCCCGGACGACTTCGGTCGCGTGCCATGAGCGCGACCACGGCCGCCAGGTTGCCTCCCGCGCTGTCGCCCCCCACGGCGATCCGGCGTCGATCGATCCCCAGGCGGTCGGCCTGTTCGGCCACCCAACAGGTGGCGGCGTAGGCGTCGTCGACGGCGGCGGGAAACTTGTGTTCGGGCGCCAACCGATACTCGACCGAAACGACGACGCATCCCGCCGCGTTGGCAATCGACCGGCAGAGGTTGTCGTGGGTCTCGACGCTGCCGATCACCCAGCCTCCCCCGTGAAAGTAGACCAGTCCGGCAAAGGGCGCGTCGCCGACCGGCGTATAGACGCGTACGGGGACATCGGCGTCGGGACCAGGGATCGAGCGATTTTCGACCTTGGCGACCTGCTCGGGCCGCCCTAGCGCGGCGGTTTGCGCGAGCATCGTGGCCCGAGCTTCGGCGGGCGTCTGCAAGTGCATCGGCGTCCCGCCAGCCCGAGCGGCCTGCTCAAGCAGAAGTTCAACCTGGCGATCCAGAGGCATGGGTTGTTATGCAAGGAGACAAGGCAGTTTACGTCCCAACGACTTTACCTGCGCTCACTGAGTCCTGGCAAGCGACTTCAACCCGCCAAGCAAGAAGCGTCGCGGCCCCCGTCCTGCCAGCTCTGCTTGAAAACGCCCTGCCGCCTATCGCTCCGCGAACGGGCGTTCTTTCGCGGAGCGAAAGACGACTTCGGCATTGTTTTCAAACCAAGCCTACGGCAGCATAACCCTTCCGCCGGACGAGACGACCGTCTGGCCGGTCATGAAGCTCGATTCTTCGCTGAGCAGAAAGCGGATCACGTTGGCGATCTCTTCGGGTTGTCCGATGCGGCCCAGGGGTGTTTCTTGCACCACCTGGCGGATCGTCTCGTCCGGCAAGACGTGGGCCATTTCGGTTTCCGTAAGGCCGGGGGCGACGCAGTTGACCCGCACGTGCGGAGCAAACGCCTCAGCGCAGCAGCGGGTGAGCGCAATCACCCCCGCCTTCGCCGACGCGTAGTGAATCTGCATTTTGCGCGGCCGCAAGGCGGCAATCGACGAAACGGTCACGATGCGGCCGAAGCCGCGCCGTAGCATTTCGTCCTTGACCGCGAAAACCGCCAGAAACGCTCCGTTGAGATTTACGTCGATCGTTTCCCGCCACTGCTCGTAGCTGAGCTTGTCGTGGCTGGCGATATTGCTGATCGCCCCGCAGTGGGCGAGCAGGTCGATCGGCCCGAGCGACTGGCGAGTCTTGTCGACGAGCCGCTTTACGTCGTCGGGCTGGGACACGTCGCACGCGGCGCAAACGGCGCGGCGGCCCAGCGACGCGATCTCCGCCACGACCGCCTCGGCAGCCTCCGAGCGGGAGGCATAGCTGATGGCCACGTCGGCCCCCTCGCTCGCCAGCCGCAGGGCTGTGGCCCGGCCGATGCCGCGTGAGCCTCCCGTTACCAGTGCGATGCGTCCAGCAAACGTATCGGCCATGAGCGTCGTCTCTTTCTCGCGGGTTCGGTCGTGTAGCAAACCGTCGGCGTCTATTCTACTGACAACAGGAGAGCAGTGAGAGGGCTTGGAGCAGCGGCGACCGCGAGGTTGGAACCGCGATTCAGCCAAACTGTACTTTCACGCCCGGCATTCGGCGCCATCCCCATGGTCGCCGTAGGCTGCTGGTCAAACGAGGATGCCGTCGAGCTCGAAACTCCCGAACACGGGACTGGACAGGCGGGCGACAATCGACTTAAAAGGAATGGCCCCGCTTCCCCTCGGTAAGGTGAACGACCAGGTTAGGCGCTCAGATCGACAAAATGAACCTCAATCATCGAGCCGCGAAGCTCTGTCAATCGCTGCAACAGCGGACCGAAGACGTCCGGGCGGAGGTCCATACGGTGGCCGGTGGCACGGTCATCGACCTGGGCGTTCGAGCCCGCGGCGGGTTGGAAGCCGGCCTCGCGTTGGCGGAAATCTGCCTGGCGGGACTAGGACGGGTCGAGGTCGTGCCGGGCGATCCGGCCATCTGGCACGGGCCGGCAGTCGCGGTCTCGACCGACCAACCGATCGCCGCGTGCCTGGCCTCGCAATATGCCGGCTGGCAGATCGCGGTCGGCAAGTACTTTGCGATGGGGTCTGGACCAATGCGTGCCGCCGCGGCCAAAGAAGATCTTATCCGCGAGCTTGCCGCGAAAGAAGCGCCTACCGCGGTGGTCGGCGTGCTCGAGACGAGCAAGTTACCGCCGACCGAGGCGGTCGAATACCTAGCGCAGGAGTGCGGCGTCTCGCCCCACCAGGTCATGCTGGCGGTTGCCCGCACGGCTAGTCAGGCCGGCACGGTGCAGGTGGTCGCGCGTAGCGTCGAGACGGCGATGCACAAACTGCACGAGCTGAAATTCGACCTAAGTCGCGTCGAGAGCGGTTGGGGCGTCGCTCCCTTGCCACCCCCAGCCGCCGACGACCTGGCGGGCATCGGACGCACGAACGATGCCATTCTCTACGGCTCGCGAGTAACCCTTTGGGTGCGGGGGGACGACGAAAGTCTGCGAGCGATCGGGCCCAAAATCCCCAGCAACTCGTCGGCCGACCACGGCGAGCCCTTCGCCGAGATCTTCCGCCGCGCCGGCCACGATTTCTACAAGATCGATCCGCTGCTCTTCAGCCCGGCGCTAGTCACCCTTTCCAACCTGGATACGGGCAACTCGTTCTCGTTCGGCCGACTGCTGGCCGATGTGGTGTGGCGGTCGTTTGGCGGCGGAGCGTAGGGGATGGGCGGCCCGCGTCGGTAAGTCGTGCAGCTCGCCAGGCAGCGGACGGTCTGAACGACTCAGAACGGGTATCGCAGGTTCATCCGCAACGGGTTGGAGGGCAACCGGCTCTGGCGCAACCCGCTCCTTGACGAGTGGTCCGCGAAGTCCCAGCCGACGGAGCCAGGGCCAGACCAGATGGGCGTTCTCGGCCAGCCAGCGGGATCGAAAATAGTAGCTGATGAACGAGCGCGCGTGCAGGTCGGCGACCTGTTCCGCCGTGAGATGGCGGTATTTCATCACGGGTGTGTAGACGTTGTATTTCGTGAAGTCGAAGTCGGCGATCTCTTCGCGCACCTGCTGGAAAAACTCGGTGCCAGGGTAGGGGGTTACCACGTTGAAGTTGGCGAACGTCGGCCCGACGGCTTTGGCGTATTTGAGCACGCCCTGGATGGAAACAGCCGTGTCTTCCGGAAAGCCGATCATGAAGCCGGCCACGGTGCGTACGCCCAGTTCTCGGCACATGGCGACGAACTGCCGCTGACGGTCGTCCCGGATCGGCGCGCGTTTGTAGAGACGTAGCGTCGCCTCGTTGGGCGTTTCGATGCCGACCGTGATGCTCGTCAGGCCGACTCGCTGCAGTTCCTTGACCACGTCGGGCTTCAACAGGTCGATGCGGCCCTCGATCGAGAACTGAATCTTCCGTGGCAGCCGGCCGATCAATTCCGCGAGCCGAAACACGCGCTTTCGATCGAGGCCAAACAGCGGGTCGCGGAACTTGAACGAGCGGAAGCCGTAACGAGCGATACCTTCCCGCATCTCTTCGACCACGCGCTCCGGATCACGCAGCCGCGTCTTATTCTCGACGACGATGTACGGACAGTAGTTGCACGAAAACGTGCAGCCGCGGCTTTGTTGAATCAGGCCCGTGGGAAACTTCCAGAAATCGTAGGCGATGCGAAAGCGATGGGGCTCGAACGGCGACCAATCCGGAAATGGCAGATCGTCGAGATCGCGCACCGAGCCGACGTTCACGGTGGCCGCGCCCGCGGAGAGGACTTCGTCGAGCTTCCAGAGAAGCTGCTCGACTTCGCCCCGCACCAGCGTCACCTTCAGCCCGACGAATGCTTCGGGTAACGCCTGGGCCAGGATGCCGGTCACCAGCACGTTGGCGCCGGGCGTTTCGCGCAGCACGGCCTCCATCGCCTGCCGCTCCAGCGACAGGGTGATGAGCGAGGGGTGGAAGACATACAGGTCGGCCCCTTGCGGCACGCGGTCCTCGCTGTATTCGACCTGGTGGCCCAGTTTGCGAAAGATGGCCGCCAGGTAGGCAAAGGCCAACGCCACGGGGCGCCGATCGCGTTTGAACGCGTAGCGGATGAGCCGGCCTCGCCAGCCTCCGCGGCCAGGAAACTGCCCCACGCCGAAGCCGCCGGCGAAATCCTTCGCCACGTCGAGCTTACGCGTGTCCCACAATACGACTCGCATCGAAAGTCCCCCGCTGCTTGAAGACAGGGGGACGCAGAAGCACCCGTGGCGCCTGATGCGGCGCGGCTACCTCTCCCTTTGGGAAAGGTTGTCTGGGGCGAGGTCGGGTTGACCTTTTTTCGGTTCGGTCCGGCCGTCCTAGCCCAACGCCGCGTCGACGCGCTCCGTCACGCGCTCTGCTGCTATCCCCCCGCTGTGCTGCCCTTGCCTCTTTTGCCCACGCCCCATTCCTTCTTCTCTACACGACTGCCGGGCTCTTCCGCTTTCGCGACCGCCTGCAAGGCCCTTCCTTGCGCCGTACCATGTCCCCGCTTGTCCGCTCGAAATCACCGTCGCTCCGCTCGATCGAAAGCACTCGGCCTTGACGGCCCAAACGGTAACGAATTCCCCGCCACTTCAGTCGGCTGCCGAACAACGAAGACAGAATGGCCAGCCAATTAACCAGCGTCACGAGCGGTCCCGTCCAGATATCGAGCCAGACGATGCGTTGCATGAGGGGTGTCGCTTGGGGCACATACAACCGTGCTAACTGCCAGCGTTGCCAGCCGCGCACCAGGTTCGCGGCGTAGTAGGCCGGACATACCGCCGCCGGCAGCCAGGTCCACTCGGCCCCTTGGCAGATGCCCATTGCCAGCAAGGCCAGGCCGCCCCAAAACGTCAGCACGGGCAAAGTCGTGCCGGCCAGCAACAGCAGCCACCAGGCCGGAGCGTAGGACCGGGCGATGACGTACTGCCGCCGAATGAATCCCAGTGTTTGCCGCCATCCGCCGTCGACCGGGGAGACGACCATGCAGGCGGGTTCGAAATCGACCCGCAGGCCGGCTTTGTGCAGCAGCCGCGTAGCCACAAAGTCGTCGCTCAGTGTTCCTTTCCAGGCCGTGCGTACGCCGAGCGTCTCAAACAGTTCGCGCCGGATCGCCCACGAACCGCCCCACACCAGGTGATGACCCCCTGGCCCGAATCCTGAGGCGACCGTCGTGTTGATGCTGTAGAGCAGGCACTGCGCGGTCGCCACGCTCGATGGCTTCATCAGTCGATACCCGGTCACCGCGCCGATATTGGCGTGTGGCAAGCGCGCCACCAGGCGCCGCAGCCAGTCGGGATGAGGGCGCGCGTCGGAGTCGACAAACGCCAGCACCTCAATATCGGAAGACAAGTCGGCGGTCGCCACCCAGAGGTTGTGCACCTTTTGGCCGCTGTCGGTTGCTGGCCCGGCGATGCAAAGACGGGCGTCGACGTTGGGATGCTCGGCGATCAGGCGCCGCAAGGATGGACAAACCGGGTCATTGCCGTTTTCGACGATGAACGTCAGCCGGTAGTTGGAGTAGTCTTGCTCGAAGAGGGCCCGCAGGTTGGCTTCGATGCCGACGTCCAGGCCCCTGCACGGGGCGAAAAGGCCGACGCGCGGTTCAACGTCTCGCTCGTGCCTCTTCCGCAGCCGCGCGCGGGCGAAGCGGCGGCTTTCCCACATTCCCCAGGTCAGGAACGCGAACTGCAAGCCGGCCAAGGCGGCGGCCACGATCCAGGCTGCAAACCACGGTGCGTGCATCAATGCGGGCTCGCTGAGAGTCGGCAAATCCGTTGCCTCTGCCCAAACAAAAAATGTGGCACACTCAAAAAGGTGGCACGATACTGGTCAGCCGTACCGGCGTCAATGCCAGCCGGGCCAGCAGGTTACGGCGACGGTCGCCGCTTCGCATAGCGTGTGCCGGCTGCTATAGCTAGGTGACTTATCGAACCGCCTGACCCGCGGTTTCCGCCCAAACGAGGCGAATCTCGCCAGTCGGCAGATGTGCCAGACTGCCTATATCAATTCTTCGATGGGCGCCCGGTGGCGGGTGGCCGGTTGTGACGACGAAGGGGTGGGCTGCGCAAAAATCGGCCGCTACGCATTGTGACTCAGGGATCGGCTGCGGGGCGGCGACCGGTTAGACGATGATACGCGTCGACACGGCACAGGCGCGCCAAACGTTGCAAAAGCCCAGGATCGCTTACGCGTCCTCCGATTTCACGTCCGCGATCGCCTTGAGGAAATCGTTGAACGTGGCAAATCGCTTGTCGGGCTCGCGCTCGACGCATCGCATGATCGCCTTGGCGAGCTTGGGTTCGATCTGCGGCCGATAACGCTCGATTTCGACGGGCGCATGCTCGACGTGCTTCATGGCGACAAGGCCCGTTTCACCCCGTTCCCAGGGCAACTGGCCCGTACAGACTTCGTAGGCGCTGACGCCGAACGCAAAGATATCAAGGCGCGTGTCGGTCGCGCGGCGCTTCACCAGCTCCGGGGCCATGTAGTTGGGGTTGCCCGTTCGATTGCCCGGCTGCATGAAGGGGGGGGTGGCCGGCACCGTCAACCCGAAGTCGATCAGCTTGAGGTTGTCGCCCTTGGGATCGACCATGAAGTTGCGGGGGCAGACGTCGCGATGGATGAAGCCTCCGTCGTGTACGGCCTGAACGCTTTCGGCGGCCTGGCGGATGATCTGCACCCGCCGCCCCTGCAAGAGAGGACTGCGACCGATGATCAGCAGGTCGATACCCTGGCCTTCGAGAAACTCCATGACGACGAACCGCTCGCCTTGCGCGGTCAGGCCGTGTTCGATCACTTTGACGATGCGCGGGTGGTTGAGCTTGGCCAGGATTTCGCCTTCGGTCGGCTTCTCGATCCCCTTGAACCGGGCTTCGAATTCAGCCGTTTTCTTGGGGTCGAGGATCTTGAGCCCAACCAGCTTGCCGGTCTGCTTGTCGCGGGCCTTGTAGAAGGTGGACATCGTTCCCGATGTCACCTCGCGGAGCAGCTCATATTTGGCGCGCACGTCCACCCGCCCGCCGGAGAGCATCGACTTGAACTGATCGAGCAGGCCCATCTATTTGCCGCAATAGTCGATGGCGCGTGCGATCTCGCTCTGCAAGTCGCAACGGCGCACGATGCGATCGATGAATCCGTGCTCCAGCAGGAATTCGCTCGTCTGAAAGCCCTTCGGCAGCTCGATGCGGATCGTGGCCTGGATCGTGCGCGGACCGGCGAATCCGATCAGCGCCTTCGGCTCGGCGAAAATCAGGTCGCCCAACGAGGCGAAACTGGCGGCCACGCCACCCATCGTGGGATTGGTGAGCACCGAGATGAACAGCCCTCCAGACTGGTCGTAGCGGGCCAGGGCGGCCGAGATTTTGGCCATCTGCATCAACGACAAGATCCCCTCATGCATCCGGGCGCCGCCTCCGGAGCCGCTGATGATGACGAGCGGCAACTGCTGCTGCGTGGCCCGCTCGACGAGTCGAGTGAGCTTTTCGCCGACCACCGAGCCCATGCTGCCCATGATGAAGGCCGAATCGGTGACGCCAAAAGCGAGACGGCGGGCGCGAACCATCCCCGTACCGGTCACGGCGGCATCTCGCAGCCCCGTGCGGGCCTGCTCGGCTTTGAGCCGCTCGGCGTAGGGCTTTTTGTCGGCGAAATGGAGCGGGTCGGTGGGCTCCAACTCAGTGTCCCACTCCTCGAACGTCCCCTCGTCGAGCAACTGGCGAATGCGCTCCTGGGCCGAAACGTACCAGTGGTAGTCGCATTCCGGGCAGACGCCGAGACGCTTTTCCGCCTCCTTGCGGTAGATTATCCCCTGGCAACCGGGGCAGCGCTGCCAAAGCCCCTCGGGTACGCCCCGTTTTTTCCGGTTCATGTTGGTCTGTCCGGCTTGAACGTCGGAACCGCTCGTGGTTGCCATGATGGTCGGGCGCCTGATTAAAGTTGCTGCTGACTTCGTGATCTTAAGTGTGGGCGAGGCTGTGCGGCTCGACTTCGATCACCTCCCAGGTGCCGTGAAGGGTGCCGGCCCGCCATAAATCGCCCACCGACGATTGTTCCAGATAGGCCCTCACGAGGCTCGCCAGCGGCTCCGGAACGACCAGACCCACGGTGCCGGTCTTCTGTTTCTTGAGCAGTTTGGCAAGGACCGACCGCACCCGCTCTTGAGCGTCGCTCAGCATCTCGCCTCCGGGGGGGCAGATGCTTTCGGGCTGGTCCTGCCACTGCCGATAGACCTTGGGCTGCTTGCGTTTGACCTCCTCCACAAGCATACCCTGCCACAGGCCGTGGTCGAGGTTTCGCAAGCCTTCAAGCTGCTTGAGCCTCGCCCCTAAGGCCGCGCTGATGGCCTGGGCCGTCTGCAGCGCGTGTTCGCAGTCGGAAGAGTAGATTACCTCGAGGCCCTTTCCGGCCAGCTCGTTGCTGATCCGAACGGCTTCGTTCGCTCCTTCTTCATTGAGGGGGACCTCCAGCGCGCCCTGGATGCGTCCCTGTTGAACGTATTCCGTAGCGCCGGGACGAATGAGAACGATTCGCACCATCGCTTGTCCGTTTAGGCTCCCCGGTGAGAGTGGGCCAGACTCGTCAGCTCAGCGAGCGCGGCCTGATAGTCGTTATGCTTGAAAATAGCCGATCCGATGACGAGCAATTGCGCCCCCGCTTCAGCCGACGGACGGATCGTTTCGTGGTTGATCCCGCCGTCGACTTCCAGCAAACAATCAGGATCAACAAGGTTCCGCAGCACTCGCAGCTTCTCGAGCGCCACGGGGTCAAATTCCTGCCCGCCAAAGCCCGGCATGACGCTCATCACCAGCACGACGTCGCACAGGTCGAGGTAGGGGCGGATTTGCTCAACGGGGGTAGGCGGATTGATGGCCAACCCGGCGACGGCTCCGAGGCTGCGAATCTTCTGCAAGACGGCCCCCGGATCGGCGGCCGCCTCCGCGTGGATGGTCATGCCGCTCGCCCCGGCTTCGAAGTACCGCTCCACGTACTCGCCAGGGTTGGAGATCATCAGGTGCACTTCGAGCGGTAGACGCGTCAGCTTTGAGAACGCCTCGACAAGCGTCAGCCCATAACTGAGGTTGGGCACAAAATGGCCATCCATCACGTCGAGGTGCAAGGCGTGGGCACCTGCCGCCTCAAGGCGTTCGACCTCCTCCTTGAGACGTCCCCAATCGCACATCAGCATGGACGGCAGGACGCTCGGCGCCACAGCGCGGAGGGCGGAGAGATAGGTGCGGCGCGACATCCTAAAAGCCAGCCAATTTGAACTCGCCCGCCAAGCTGGCGGTGGGCAACGAGCGAATGGTCATTTGCAATACGCCGCCTGAACGCCTGCCACGAAATAGCCGAAACGTCGATCGGTGTCGTTCGCTCGCACGGCCTGGCAGCTAATGGGAAGGACGAAAAGCAGACGCCTCATTCTAACAAACCTGGCTTGCCCAGTCTGCGCTGCGTGCCGCGGTTCGTAAATCCTTTTCGCAAAAGGCTTTGAGCCATGAGACGGGTGGAAGGCGCTCGCTGCAAGTCGGTCCGGGAGACCGAAACGGCGCTGGGTCAGGTTTCAGCCCGGCAGGATTCGGCAGGCGCCTGTTTGCCGCAGCGGTCCGCCGTGAGCATCGTTTGTTCCCGGTCTGGACCGACCGACACAATTTCCACGGGACGGCCGATCGCTTCGCTAAGAAAAGCGAGGTAGCGGCGGGCGTTTTCGGGGAGGGCCGCGAGCGACCGAATATGGCTGATCTCCTCCTTCCAACCGGGGAGCGTTTCGTAAACCGGTTCCGCTTGCCGAAGGTCGTCGACGTGGCTGGGAAAAGCGGACAGTTTCCGGCCGCCAATTCGATAGGCCGTACAGACTTTGATTTCGTCCAGCTCGCTAAGCACGTCGAGCAGCATCACCGCGAGCGTGTCGACGCCGCTCAGTCGAGCCGTGTAGCGCACCGCCACGGCGTCAAACCAACCGCAGCGTCGGGGCCGCCGCGTAACGGTGCCATATTCATTGCCCCGGTCGCGGATGTGCTGGCCCAGCGCGTTGTCTTGTTCGGTGGGAAATGGGCCTCCCCCCACGCGTGTGCCATACGCCTTCACTACACCGATGATCTTGTTCAGATAGCGGCCCGGCACGCCTGAACCGGAGGCGATGCCGACGCCGGAACTGTTGCTGCTCGTCACGTAGGGAAAGGTGCCGTGATCGACGTCGAGCAGCGCTCCTTGGGCGCCCTCGAAGAGCACCCGGCGGCCGGCCTCCAGCGCATCAAGAAGAAAGGCCGTGGTGTCGGCGACATACGGCTTGAGTCGATCGGCAAAGGCCTGGTATTCAGTCAGGATCTGCGCGGCGTCGAGCGGCTTGAGATCGCCCGTGCCCTGGCCCCCCGTGCCCTGGCCCGCGGCCGGAGCGATCGCGGCGATCAGGGCGTTCTTGTGGGCTGCCACCGTCTTGACCCGTTCGCCGAAGGATGCGCGGTAGAGATCTCCCAGGCGGATCGCGTCGGTGCGCCCCACCTTATCGCGGTAGCAGGGGCCGATTCCTCGCATGGTCGTCCCGATCGCTTCGCCGTTTTTGGCGCTGTGTTCGGTCAGCCGGTCTTCGACCAGGTGCCAGGGGAAGATCACGTGCGCGCGGTCGCTGATGATCAGGTTGTTGCCGACTTCAACGCCTCGCTGCGTCAGGTCGTCGATTTCGGCGAGGATGCTGGGCGGGTTGAGTACGACTCCCCCCGTGACGACGCACTGCACACCGCGCCGCAAGATGCCGCTTGGAATCAGCGAAAGCTTGTACGTCTGCCCGCCCGTGACGACCGTATGGCCCGCGTTTGCGCCCCCTTGGTAACGCACCACCACGTCGTGGTTTTCGGTGAGCAGGTCTACGATTTTGCCTTTGGCTTCATCGCCCCACTGCAAACCGATGACGCAAGTGCCGGGCACGTCGCACACTCCAACTAATGTTTGGCCAGCGCGCGGCGGTAGGCCTCGCCTGCGTGCTCAAACTGGTTTAGTCTAAGGTAGTTGCAGCGCGGGTCAAGGGGAAGCGACGCGTCGGGTCAGAAACGCCGTGACGCGCCTGCCGCGGCGGGCCAGGATGAGCGTGGCCGCTTCGTCCCCCGCGACGCGCAGTTGCTGCCGAAGCCCATCGGGGCTTGCCCCAACTCCCCGCTGCTTGATTTCCAATCTGCCTATTCGACGCTCGCGCAAAGCGGCCTTGAGCCGCCTCGCGTCAAAGGGGAGCGATTCGGTGATTTCAAACCAGTCGAGCGCCGGATCGGCCGTCGCCCGGTCGCCGGTGAGGTAGGCCGCGCCTGCTGCGATGGCGCCGAGGCTGTGTTCGGCGGCCAGGGTGCCGATCAGGCCTGCCGCCAGCACCGCGGAATCGGGTTCGGCCAGATAACGCCCCGGGGTCTCCGCTAGCGGCGGCTCGTGGGGGTCTCCCACAACCGTCCGAATACCAGGAGGGATTGCTTCGCCGAACACCACCGTGGCACGCCGTCGGCCGCGTGCCTCCGCCAGCGACCCGAACCACGCCACGAGCTGCTTGCACTCCCCGCCCCGACTGATCCATTCCAACTCCGCCTCCGCGTTCCAACCGTCCGGCCATTGCGCGGCGGGAGCCAGCTTGACGGACCCCGTGCCGCAGGCGCGCCGCAGCCGTTCGATCACCGGCAGCCCTGGTTCGTGCAGATCGACCCTCGTGGTGCGGCGCCCGGCGGGGCGCCGGTCGGGGTCGAGATGCCAGGCGGCCATCTTCGCGGGAACGTGAGCGGCGTCGGCCACGACGACCCCGGCGCGGCGTCGATCGGCCCGCTGGCAGTTCGCCTCGGCCAGCATCGCCGTAACGCGGTCGCGGTCGACGCCCAGAACACGCACTCGACTCGCCAGAGCCAGCAGATCGCCGCCGATGCCGCAGCACAGGTCGCAGACGGGATCGCCGGAGTTAGAAAAACGGGCGGCCTTGTACGCCGCGACCCATTCGTCGGTTGCCTGCTCGAGCCCGATCGGCGTGAAGAACATTCGCTCCGGCCGGGCGAATTTGGCCCCGGCACGAACTCGTAGCGAAATCTGCTCCAGCAGCAGGTGAACGCGCTCGGCGGAGAATTCACGCCGCAGGCGCGACGCCGTTTGCAACTCTTCGCCCGGCGATGAGGCAAGCTCGGCCAGGATCCGGCCGGCTGCCTCGCTTACGAGCCAACGATAATCCGCGTAGCCAGCGGCTGGTGCCAAAAACGATTCGCTCCTTGCCTGGTTTGCCGCCGCCGCGTAACGTGACCTGATGCCGGCCGCCGACGATGTAATGGTAATGTACCTGGAGTTGGCTCGCGCCGCCCGTCTGCGAAATCGCCCCTGGGAGTCCGACAAGCTGCTGCTTCTGGCCGGGGCCGCAGCCGAGGAGCGGGGCCGCCACGCCATCGCCTCGCTTTGTCGGCGAGCAATACTCGGCCACAACCACGGGCATTTGATCGGCCACTACGCTAGGTTCGCCGAGGCGATCGACGACGAACGGTTCACGGCCTACCTTGCCCAGCTCCGGCGCCGCTACACGCCTGAGAAATGCGAACTCATGCTGGCGTCGCTGGGCATCAATCCGCGCCAGCGCCGTGACCGGTTTGCGGATCTTGACGACTATGCGGCCGCGGCGATCGGCGAAGGAACCGCCCCGAGCGGTGACGCCGCGTAAAGCCAGGCCGGTTGTATCGACTTCCTTCGCGCCGGCCCGTGCGGCGAACTCGGCCGCTTAAGTCGGCCGATGCGTAAGATGGGGAGCTTCAGCCGGCGAGGTCGGCTCTGGCAAGAGGGCGTGGCGACGTGGCCCGCCTCGACATACCCAGGCGTGTTCGTTCTTCCGCGCGGAGCAGTCTTTCCATGTTCAGCCGTTCCTGGTTTGCCATGATGCTTTTGGGGGCAATCGGGCTGCCTTACCTGTTCTTCTCGCTCTTCGGCTCCCAGAAATCACCGCGGACGTCGCTGGGAGGTTCGGGCGGGGCCGCCCTAAGCGCAGCAGCCCTGTCGAATGGGCCTCCGCCGCCCGGCGCGGCCGCCCTCTTGGATAAGGCACCCACGCAGAACGATTTTGCCGAAGTCTTTCGCTGGGACGTAACCACTTCCTGGATTCTCGCACGCTGGCCCCGCGTCTCCGCCGGTCTGGCGGAGGTGGAGCAGCAAGGCTACCGCGTGCCGCTGGTGACCGGCACGTCGACCGACGATCTGGCTGGCTCCCTCACATATTACTTCAGCGCCCGGCAGCAACTGGAACGGATCACCTTTCTCGGCACGACGGGCGACGGGCGACGCTTGGTGGCCCTGCTTGCCACGAAGTTCGGCTTTGTCCGCGAGCAGGATGACGATCCGAGCCTGTTCCTCTACCGGGTGCGCGAGGGGAGGAAGGTTGTCAGCGAGCTGCGGATCAAGCCCGCCCACATCGTCCGCTCCGACACTCCCTACAGCCGATTTGAGGTCGCCTTGCTGATCAAGCGCCCGGCGGGGAGAGACTGATCGAGTGACAGCCAAGGCCCCCGCAGACGCGGCATCCCGCCGCCTTTGCGGCGTGAACGCATTCGCTTCCGACCCATCGAACTTCGCGAGACCGACTCCGATGCCATCACGAAAGCGGCGGGCGCTTCTACGTTTGCCCTCTAGTCCGCCTTAGCGATTGATGTTGATACCGAAGTTGAGGCCCTGGACGAACAGGACCTGCCGATTTCCGCTATTCAGGATCCCCATGTCGGGCAAGGTGTAGCTCACCGTGCTGGACGAGCGGGCGATGCCGCCCATCACCAATCCGGTCCAACCGACCGTAGCCTGAACGTTGCGGAATATCTGGTAGGTCATGTTGAGCCGCAGCTCGCCGATTGGTGAGAACTGGGTGCTGTGCTGCGTGTGGTGCACGGCCGTCGACTGGAGGAACGGGGTGTCGTACAGCAAAGCGGGGAGGGCTCCCGTCGCCGCGGCGTGAGCGGTGTTGACGAGATTATTCTCGATTGGTACTCGCACCATTGTCGTGTTCAAGCTGTGGTTGTTTTGGAGATCGTTGATCTGACCCGTCTGCTGAATCGTCTGGAAGTTTGCCGCACCGGCAAAACGTCCTTCCGCGTTGAAACCTAGGCGTCCGCGTTGTTTCGTCCAACGGAGTCCGACTTGCGGGCCGACCAGGTAGTTGGCCGCGTTCTGATTGAAGAAGGTGTTGCCCAAGAGCCCGCCGACTTCCTGAATTGGGCCGGTCACCGTGACGACCGGCGTGGTCGCGTTCAGGGTGATGCCGGTATTCGTGTAGTTCTGACCGGAGAAATAGAACTGATCTCGGAAGCGGATATACCGTACACCGGCCATCACGTCCCAATACCCGTGGTCGGCGCGGCGGCTCTTGGAGAGCCACCAGGTCCGCATTACTTCGATCCCCCAGATGTTTGAACTGTATTTGGTGACAACCTGTTGGAAGTAGATCGGGAGCTGGATCAGGTCGCCCCAGTCGACCGGTGCCGGCACGATGCCCACCAGGGTGGGCACCCCGCCGATGTTCTGGATGATTCCCCGACCATCGCCACCGAAGACGTTGTTGTGGTTGACATCCGTGTCCAGAACGATCGGTTGGTTGCCGGTAATCGAAGCGCTGTTGGTGTAGTTGTCGATGAAGCCTTCCGTCTCGGTGCCCGGAACGCCAGGTATGTTCGGCGAGAAGAACGAGACTCCAGCGTTGCTGTTGGCAGCGGTCGACGTCTGACTGTGAACCACGAACGTGCCGACCATCCAGCCCTTGCCGTCTTCGCCGACATAGCCGAGTTGCAGTCGCTCGCCTTGCCGCAGTGACGGTTGTATGAAGGCTGTATCCAACGAGTTCTGCTGCTGGAAGTAGCCCTGCCCGTCGTAGGAGACCAAGGGAGTGAAGTTCGCATCGCCGATGGTCGTGCGTTCGGGCGCCGAAGTCGACCAGGCAAGGTCTTCGATCGTGAAGAACCAGCCTCGCGACCGCTTCGGCCCGCTGCCATAGGGGCTGGTCGTGGAGGATGCCGGCGCGAAAGCCTGGAAGTCGCGGACCCCCGGTACCCACTCGTTATCCGGTAACTCCTGGCCCCAGGCCATGCTCGCAAATAATAGCGGCAACCCCAATGCCAGCCACAGTTTCGAACGGTTGATCGACATCGCTTGGGTCTACCTTGACACGCCTTGGAACCAGCGCACACCCTCCACGACGGAGAGGATCATGCTGTGCCCGTGCCGGTAGTATCGGTAGTGCCGCGCGAAGTAGTTGAGTAAGAACGGCAAATGTTGCTGCAAATACGCAACGTTTCGGCAATCTGGGTTCGAGGGACGGTAAATTTGGGGTGACTAGCGAACCATTTCCGGCTATTTTCGCCCTTGACGGCGCTTCGAGGGGAACCGGTAGCAGGCCGAATCGACACGGCAGGACCGTCCGCACTGACCTTGACGCGCAACATTTGCTCAATGGCGTCTTTCATCTGCCCTCGGTCGAGACGCTATAATCAACCGGGAAACCCGCAACGCGGCGAGGAACACAACGCCATGATGAATCGTCGAGCAACGCTGATGCGTGTTCTGGCAAGCTTAGCTATTGCCTGGGGCTGGAACTCATGGACCGTCGCGGACGAGGTGCCGCGCTACTGGCTGAAGGTCGGGCAGGAGCTTAGCTACCGCACAATGAGCGAGTTCTCGGCGGGCGACGGCTCGGCCCTGGCCAGCGAATCGACCTGGCAGGTTTGGGTGGTGAAGCAGAACTCCGACGGCGGCTGGCGGCTGATTTTGCGCCACGCCCATAGCATGCAGACTCCGGCGAGCCCCCCGAACGCCAAGCCGCCGGCCGGCAAGGCCCCGCCGGCAAAGCCGGCCGCGCCAAAACCGGGCGCCGCCAAGCCGGCCGCTGCCAAGCCGGCAGGCAAGGTTGCCGCCAAGCCTCCCGCGGCGACCGCAAAACCTGCCGCACCCTCAAAGCCTGCCGAGCCGGCCGACAGCTCGCCGCGAATCTTAGAACAGGTCACCTTCGCTTATTGCGATTTTTCTCCAGACGGCGCCATTACGCCAAATCCCACGCTCGGCTTCCAGCTCGATCCGCGGCAGCTTTTGCTGAAGTTGCCCAAAAACAAGTCCCAGATCGACAAGGGTTGGTCGGATGTCGACAAAGAGACGCAGGTCAGTTATCGGTACCGGGTCGAGTCGCAACCTCAAAACGACGATGACGAACCGAGTTGGACCATCATCGCCACGCGCCAGAGCCCGGTTGATGATGTTTACTTGAGCAAGTCCCAATTGACCTTCCGGTTCAACGCCGACCTGGGGCTGGTCGAGCGAGTCGAAGCCAAGCTCGAGCAAGACTACGGCATCAAAGGGACCGGAGTGACGACAACCGAGTTAACCGGCACCGAGCAGTTCGACGACGCCTGGTGCAGAAAGCTCGACGAGGAAATGGCGCTCTATTTTGGCGTCCAGCGGCGCTACCAGGCGCTGCTGCAGGCCGCCCAGCGCAACAGCGCCGAGGCGGAAACCCTGCTCGTTGAAGCAGGAGTGCTGCTGCAAAAGGCCGGGGCCGAAATTACGTTGCCGGTGGTTAAGGAGGATCTGGGCAAACAAGTGGCCATGCACGCCGCCATGATCGGTCTGACCGCGCGGGCGGCGCGGGACCGGGCCGACCTCATCGATCAGCCTGCCCCCACCTGGCAGACCAAAGACCTGCAAGGCAACGCGCACACGCTTCGCGAATACAAAGGGAAGGTCGCGGTCCTGCATTTCTGGCGGCGAAGCGATGGTTGGAGCCTGCGCACGCTCTCCCAGATCGAGCAGCTTGCGGAGGAATTTGCCGACCAGCCGGTGGTCGTGCTGGGCATGAATGCAGACACGAACGAGGAGGACGCAAAATTCGTGGCCGACCGCATGGGGTTGGCGTATCCGATGCTCCGGGCCGACAAGTTCGCTGAGCGATATAACGCCGGCAGCGTGTCGGAGGTGGTCGTCGTCGACCAGCAGGGGGTGGTCCGCGACGTCTACGCCGGGTACTCGCCAAGCCTGCGGGAAGAAGTCGCCAAGGTTGTCAGGGGCTTGCTGGCGCCAAAGCCGGCTGAAGAGTGAGAACCATTGAGCGACGGCCGGGGGGCGCTTACCATGTCGTTGTCGGCAGACGGCATTCACCCTCCGGAGGCATCAAAACCGTGCGCTCCTCTTTCCAACGCGATCCGTGGCCAGGCCTCAGCCGACGACGCTGGCTGAAAGTGAGCAGCATCGGTTGGCTGGGGACGGCGCTCGGCGTCTCGCCAGCCCGGCGGTCGGTGCGGGCCTCCCCGCCGGCGCCATCCGGCCCGCTTCGTCCGATCAAGTCGTGTATCGTCGTGTTTCATTATGGCGGCCCCAGCCAGTTTGAGACCTACGATCCAAAGCCCGACGCCCCCCAGGGGATTCGGGGCGAGTACGGCACGATTTCGACCGCGGTGCCTGGAATCATGGTCGGCGAGTATCTGCCGCGCTGCGCGCAGATCATGGACCGGCTCTCCGTCGTGCGGTCGATGCACCACCCGATGCGCAACCACAACTCGGCTGCGGCCGAGGTCTTTACGGGACGAACCCCGGCTGGCGGCGATCTGGAGCTGCTGGCTGACGAAGCCCGCTCGTTCCCGACCTTGGGTTCCTCGGTCAGCCACGCTTTGGGGAACCGCGCTCATCTGCTCCCCTTCGTGGCGTTGCCTTACACCATTTACAACGTCGTCCAACTCCCCGGCCAGACGCCCGGCTTTTTGGGCGGCGCTTACGATCGCTTTCAAGTGGCGGGCAACCCTAATAGCAACGACTTTCGCATCTCGGCGCTCGACCCCACCACGGGGCGTTCGACTCTCGATGTCTCCTCGCGCAAGAATCTCTTGCATCGACTCGACGTGCTTCCCTCCACGGCGGCGGCATCGCAGATGCGCACCTACCAAGAGCGGGCCCTGGAGTTGGTGTCGTCGGACGAAGTACGGCGGAGCTTCGACCTGGCTCGCGAGGACGGCAAGACGCGAGACCGCTACGGCCGGCACCTGCTGGGCCAAAGCCTGCTGCTCGCGCGGCGCCTGGTCGAAAGCGGGGTCAATTTCGTGACCGTTTTCGACGGCCAGACCAACGGGCAGGACGCCAACTGGGACAGTCATCAAACCATCTTCCCGCGGCACCGACAGTTGATTCCTCCCGCAGATCAAGGCTTTTCGGCGCTCGTCGAAGACCTAGAATCGAGGGGACTGCTCGAATCGACCCTCGTTGTCGCCATGGGCGAGTTCGGCCGCACTCCCAAGATCAACGCCAGCGCCGGCCGGGACCACTGGCCCGACTGTTATTCGATCGTGCTGTCCGGAGGGGGCCTTGCCGGCGGCGCCCTCTACGGGGCGAGCGACAAGATCGGGGCCTACCCCGACCGCGATCCGGTAACCCCCGCCGATCTGGCGGCAACGATCTTCTGGCGGTTTGGCATCGATCCGGCGCTGGAAATCCACGACCCCACCAACCGTCCGTTTCGTCTCGCCGACGGCCAGCCGCTGGCGACTCTCTTCGCGTAGCGATGGCCATCGCCGAAATACCCGAGATCGCCGGGCTCGACGCGCGACGCGGGTTGGTCCGCATTCCGCCCGAGCTCGACGTGCCGCTGACTCCACGGGTGCGGCGCCTGATCGACACAAGCCCCTTCCGCCGGCTGCGCGGCATCAGCCAACTCGGCCTGGTGTCGCTCGTTTACCCGGCGGCCACTCATAGCCGGTTTGAGCATTCGCTGGGCGTCTACCGCTTGGCCCTCGTCTACCTCAAGCAGCTCGCGCAGGACGAGCGGTTCGCCGCCGCCATCGACGAAGAGGCCGCCGAGCTGCTGATCGTGGCGGCCCTGCTGCACGACCTCGGGCACTGGCCCTTCTGCCATCCCATCGAGGACATACGACTGCCTGGCGTGCCGCACCACGAGCGGTTCGCAAAGCACTTTCTGCTGGCCGGAGAGATCGCCGAGGCGCTTGAGGCCGACTGGCGGGTCGTGCCGAGCGACGTGGTGGCTCTGCTGTCCGAAAAGCCGGCCACGCCCAAGGGCCGGATCCTGGCGAGCATTCTTTCCGGCCCGATCGACGTCGACAAGACGGACTACCTCATGCGCGACAGCCTGCACGCCGGAGTGCCGTATGGACGCAACTTCGATCAGGGGCGGCTGATCGGCAGCCTCTGTCTCAACGAGGAGGGCAACGCCCTGGCGATCAGCGAAAAGGGGAAGACGGCAGCAGAAATGCTCGTTTTTGCCCGCTACGTGATGTTCAGCGAGGTCTACTGGCACCACGGCGTCCGCTCGGCAACCGCCATGTTGCAACGGGCCTTTTACCTGCTGCGAGACTTCCTCGATCTGGACCGGCTCTTCCGCCAGACCGAAGCGCCCTTTGTCGAACAACTGCTCGAGGCCGCCGGAGACGGGCCGGGACACGTGCTCATCGACGGCCTGTTTGGACCGAGGCGGCGCCTCTACAAGCGAGTCGCTCAGTACAGTTTCTTCGAAGATCGCGGCCTTTACGAACGACTGGCGAGACGGCCCTATCCCTGGCTCGTCGCCTGCGCCGAGCGTTTCGCCGAAGCAGCCGCCGCGGCGATAGGCCAGAGCGTGGCGCCCCACGAAATCCTGTTCGACGCGCCCCCGGTCACGCGGGAGGTCGAGTTCAATATCGATGTTTACTTCATCAAGGAACATCGTTATCGGCCTCTCGGCGCCGTGTCGCCGGTCGTGCGGACGCTCGCCGAGCGTCAGTTCGACGATTACGTAAAGCGGGTCCGCATCTTCGCCCACCCCCGCATCGCCGGCGAGCTGCGTAACCTGGAATCGCTGCCGCGGTTGCTGGAAGGGGCGATTGAAAGTAACCCCGGCGCTGCGTGACGGGGGTAGGCGGCCTCCTTCTCCGCCGCGGAGCGTCGGAGCCACTTTAGTAGGCGGCCACCTTCAGACGTCGATCACGCGTTCCGACGGCAAGGCGGGAAGCACGAAGATCTTTCCATCACCCATGCGCCCCGTGCGGGCTACCTCAACAATCTTGCGCAGGATCTCTTCCACGCGGCTGTCGTCCACCCAGAGGTTGATTTCCACCTTGGGGAGGAAGGCTAGCGAGTATTCGCTCCCCTGGTACTGGTCGAGGTAGTTCTTCTGCCGCCCGTACCCCTTCACCTCGCGCACGCTCACCGCCTCTAAGGGAGCCCGCTTCAGCCCCTCCAGCACCTTTTCGGCCAGGAACGGTTTGACAATGGCGACGATTTGCTTCACGGTCAGCTAAAAAAACTTTCGCCCGTCAGGTCAAATGGAGGACGAGTTACCACGTCCATGTCGCCCATCACCTTGGTGCAGCAGGCAAGCCGCATCTTGTCTTCGTTGCCGATGTAGGCAAACAGGGCCGGGGTGACGGGGCTGTAATTGAACGTGAATTTCTCGCAAAGCCCCATCGGGCTGGCGTTCTCCATGCCTTTGGTGATCAGCACTCGGCACGTGCCGCAGTGGCCCCAACCGTGGCAATTGATCAGTTCATTGATCTTGGCGCCGTAGCCGTTGATCCCGTTATAGAGCTTGATTCCGGCCTTCATGGCCTCTTGACGCAGATTGGAGCCTTCAGGCACCTCGACTTGCTTCTTCTCATTGACGAAGTTAACGATCGGCATACAGCATCCCCGAACGCGACGTGGTCGGCGTAAAAACGCGATTCTAACCCGTTAGAATCGGAGGGGGAAGCGGATCGCCGGAGTTTGTTGCCTCAAACTTTCCGCCGACCGCCCCTGGGTCAGGGTGTGTTTCGCCAGTAAGCCAGCGTGTCCGCCACGGTCGTTTCCAGGCTCAGCTCGGGCCGCCAGCCCGTGGCCGCCTGCAAGCGGCGAATGTCGGCGATGGGATCGTATTTCTCCGGCCCGGCTTGCAGTTCCACGACCGCTCGCGAGGAACGGCCGAGCTTCAGAAGGACGTCGAGAATCTCGCCCGTGCGGGTCGCCACGCCCGAGCCCAGGTTGTAAATGCCTCCTGCCTGCCCTCGCTCGCCCAGCAGACGGTAGGCCCGCACGACGTCGCGAACGTCGGTAAGATCGACCCACGTGTTGAGGTGTTTCACCTGGATCGGCTCGCTGGATGGCCGGGCGAATTGAGCGGCCCATTCCGGGAGCATCAGTCGCGGCTCCTGCCGCGGGCCGGTGTGCTGAAAGGCCCTGACAATGATGGTGTCGACGCCGCGGCGCGCCGCCGTCCGACGAACCGCCTCTTCGGCCATCAGCTTGGTCTTGCCATACGCCCGCTGTGGATCGGTCGGCGCCGATTCATCAAAGCGATGCTTTTCTTTTGTCGCCTTCGCGTAAACGTGGCTGCTGCTGACGAACAATACGCGCGGCGGCCGGGGCAAGTTGGCGGCCACGTCGAGCGTGCGCTCGGTGCCGCGCACGTTGACTTGGATGGCCCGTTCGGTCGGATCGGTCGTGCCGCAATCGCTCGGGATGCTCAACGCGGCCAGATGGTAAACGCAGTCCGGGGCAAACCGGGCGACGGCGGTTGCCACCTCGGCAGGCGGATTGCCGTCGCCAACGTCCCACTTCAGCAGCTTGACGCGGCGCAGGTCGCCGTTGGCCCAGTTGGGCCACTCGGCGCGGCGCGAGCTACCCAGCACATCGTCGCCCGAAGCCAGGAGGTGTTCGGCCAAAAAGCCCCCCGCAAAGCCCGTGATGCCGGTGATGAAGGCGCGCATCGGATGCTTCGGGGTTTAACCCTCCTCCGCAACGTGCACCCGTATTCGCCCTGGTTCGACGATCCTCAACCTTCCTTTGGCTGACAGCATCCGCATCTCCTTCACGACGCTCAACAACGTCGCACGAATGGCTGGCAAGAGAGGACGCGGAGGGCGGACGACAAGAATACCTGCGGTTTCGTCAGGCGGAAATCGAAACGGGTTCGAGAAATCCAGGTCCAAGGTGATCAAGGTCCGGCCGAGCGCCTGGCATGTTTCGTAAATCAACGCATCCTTTGCGCCGCTGAGACCTTCGCTGAGAACCGAATCGATGGTGGCCCTCGGCTGCCAGCAGCGGTTCCAATCGTCGATCAAGGTTCTCGTCAAACTTGATCTTCTTCGCGTTTCATCGCCTTTTACTCATTCGCTTCTTCGGGCGGCCCCGCCGCCGCATCGGTCCCCTCGACCTCGCTTCCCTCCGCCCCTTCCTGCCCGCGCTCTTCGCGCGGCACGCGAACGACCGCGGCCACCGTGTCTTCTTCATCCAGCGACATGATCTTCACCCCCTGCGTGTTGCGGCCGATGACGCTGATTTCTTTGGCCGCCACGCGCTGGATTTTCCCGCGAGCCGTCATCAACAGGATCTCGTCATCGTCACTGACGGTGACCACGCTCACCACGGGACCGTTCCGCTCGGTTGTTTTGATGTCGCGCAGCCCCTTGCCGCCGCGGCGTTGGGTGCGGTAACGGCGCGAGGACCCCCCTTCTTCGTTGCCTCCTTCCTCCTCCGCGCCCTCCTCGGCAGATGCCTCGGGTTCCTCGACGTGCGCGTCATCGACGGAGGTCTCGGCCTCCGGCCCTTCGTCCTCCGCCGGGCTATTCGGCCCAAACGGCGTTCGTTTGCCATACCCATTGCGGCACACGGTCAGCAGCGTCGTTTCGGGCTCGGCCACGACCATGCCCACCAGTTCGTCGCCGGAGGTGATCGTGATTCCCTTCACGCCGCTGGTGTTGCGGCCCATCGGCCGCGCGTCCGTCTGGCGAAAACGGATCGCCATGCCGCGGGCCGTCGAGAGCACCACCTCGTCGCCCGGCTTGGTGATCGCCACGTCGACCAGCTCGTCGTCTTCCTTGAGCTTGATGGCGATGATGCCGTTGCGCTGCGGCCGGCTGTACTGGTCGAGCGGCGTCTTCTTCACCAGACCGCGGCGCGTGGCCATCATCAGGTAGTGGTCGGGCGAAAAATCGCGGACCGCGCGGCAGTCGGCGATCGATTCTCCCTCGGCCAGGCTGAGCAGGTTCACGATGGCCCGGCCGCGGCTCTCGCGCGCGAGCTGGGGCAGGTCGTAGACCTTTTGCCAGTAAACCTTTCCCCGGTTCGTGAAGAAGAGCAAATAGTCGTGCGTGCTGGCGGCGAAGAGGTGCCGGATGGGATCTTCCTCTTCGGTCTTCGCCCCCTTGAGCCCCTTGCCGCCGCGCCGCTGGGCCCGGTAGGTGCTGGACGGGGTGCGTTTGATGTACCCCTGGTTGCTGATCGTGACGACCATGTTCTCTTCGGTGATCAGGTCGCCCAGGTCGATCGCGCCGATCTCTTCGCCGCTGATTTCGGTGCGGCGCGCGTCGGCGTGCTTTCGCTTGATCTCCAGCAGGTCGTCTCGGATGATCGCCAGGATATTCTTGTCGTCGGAGAGAATTCGCTGGTATTCGGCGATCTTGTCCAGGAGTTCGCCGTATTCCTTGCCGAGCTTCTCCTGCTCCAGATTGACCAATTGGCCGAGCGTCATCCGCAAGATGGCGTCGGCCTGGACGGCCGTGAGCTGGTAGTTCTCTCGCACGCCCCGCTCTTGCTGGAAATCAGCGTAGCCCCGCTCGCCCAGCGCCCGGCGCATCAGCGCGGCGGGGCAGTCGATGGCCATCAGCCGCGTCTTGGCCTCGGCTTGCGTGGCGGAGGTGCGAATGACGCGGATCACTTCATCGATGTTGGCATGCGCCAGCAGCAAGCCCTCGACGGTGTGCTTGCGCTCGCGCTCCCGGTTGAGCAGAAACTGCGTGCGGCGCCGGATGACCGACAACCGGTGGCGCACGAACTCTTCCAGCATCTGCTTGAACGACAAGGTGCGCGGCTTGCCGTCTACCAGCGCCAGCAGGATGATCGAGAACGTGTCTTGCAATGGCGAGAACTGGTAGAGCTGGTTGAGCACGATCTCCGCGTCGGCGTCGCGCTTGATTTCCAGCACGAGCCGCACGGGCTCTTTCAGGTCGCTTTCGTTGCGGATCGCGGAGATGCCTTTGATCTTGTCTTCGTTGACCAGCTCGGCGATCCGTTCCTCGATCCGGTCGCGGGCCTGCTGATACGGAATCTCGCTGACGATGATCCGCTGGCGCCCTTTGGCCATCTCTTCGATGTGGGCCCGCGCCCGCACGACGATGTTGCCGCGGCCGGTGTAATAGCTCTTGCGGATGCCGGTCCGCCCGCAGACGATGCCGCCGGTCGGAAAGTCGGGGCCGGGAACGATCTCCATCAATTCGTCGATCGAGACGTCCGGCTCATCGATGACCCGCACGAGGGCATCGCAGATTTCGCCCAGGTTGTGTGGCGGAATCGACGTGGCCATGCCAACGGCGATGCCGTTGGCGCCGTTGACCAGCAGATTCGGAAACTTGGAGGGCAGAACGGTCGGCTCGGTGCGCCGCTCGTCGTAAGTCGGCACGAAGTCGACCGTGTCGAGCCGGATGTCGTCCATGAGCATCGCGGCGAAGGCAGACATGCGGGCTTCGGTATATCGCATGGCCGCGGGGGGCAAACCGGCGATCGAGCCGAAGTTCCCCTGCTTGTCGACGAGCGTATAGCGCATGTTCCAGTCCTGGGCCATGCGGACCAGCGTGGGATAGATGACGCTCTCGCCGTGGGGATGGTAGTTTCCGCTGGTGTCGCCCGAAATCTTGGCGCACTTTACCCGGGCCGCGCCCGGCGTAAGGCTGAGGTCGTTCATCGCCACCAGGATGCGGCGTTGCGACGGCTTCAGGCCGTCGCGCACGTCGGGCAGCGCACGGCTGACGATGACGCTCATGGCGTACGTCAGGTAGCTGTCTTTCAGCTCGTCTTCGATCGAGAGGTCGACGAGCCGCCCTTGTGGTTGGCTGTCACCGTTGGTGCCTTCTGGGGAGGGAGTGAGTTCGGGGGAGTCAGGATCGTCCGAATCCGTCGACAATTCCGGTTCCTTTAGCTGCTAAACCAGGTCGGGGCGGGCCTCTGTTTTTCGCCGGCAAAGCTTCGATTCTGCCGGGCCTCTTTTTTGCCGTAACTTCTTTCGCAATATACCATTTTCAGCGACCGCCCACAACGCTTGTTGAAGGGACGTTTAAGCTCCCTCTCCCGCTGGGAGAGGGCTGCGGTGAGGGCGGTTTGAAGTGGCAAAGCCGCTCTGCCCGGCGCACTGCGTTTTGAGACGTTTCTCGGGGGGGGGAGGGCCATCCTCCGTGGACTTCGCTTCCGCGACGGAGCGCCCGCTCGCTGGAACGAAACGCGACGACGTTTCTATCCAAACAGCCCGTGGATCGGCTGGCCAAGAGAAACCACGCGGGGGCGATCTTCGAGATCGTGGTATTCCGTCGCCGGGTCGATTCCCAGCGCCCAGAACATCGTGGCGGCGACGTCCCAGGGAAAAACGCGGTCCGTAACCGGCTGCGCGGCGAAACGGTCGGAGCTGCCGTAGGTCGCGCCGCGGGCGACCCCCGCCCCCGCCAGCACGGCCGAGTAGGTGCTGGCCCAGTGCTTGCGGCCGGGCGTGCGCCCCGCGAAAGTCGGCTCCAGGGCCACGCGGGGCGCCCGGCCAAATTCACCCATGCAAACCACGAGCGTCTGGTCGAGAAGGCCGCGGGCGTCGAGATCTTCGAGCAAGGCTGAGAACCCTTGGTCGAACCGCGGCAAGAGATGCACGCGCAGGGCCTCGAAGATGTCGTTGTGGGTGTCCCAACCGTAGGCGTCGGTCAGGGTCGGCTCCCGGTCCTGGCCTCGGTTGCTGTGGCTCCAGATCACCGTTATCAGGGGGACTCCCGCTTCGACCAGCCGACGAGCGAGCAGGCACGCCTGGCCGGACCGGTTGCGGCCGTAACGGTCCCTTAGCCATTCAGGCTCGGCCGACAAGTCGAACGCCTGGCGGCAGCGCGGAGACGCGAGGACCTCGAACGCCTGGCGGTAGAGTCGGTTCATGTCGTCGGGCGCGCCGTCGGCGAGCCGCGCCTCGAGGCGGCCGTACGCCCGCTCGACCGAGTCGCGCAGGGTCTCACGGGCCGCCAGGCGTTCGGCGGGCAAATCGAGATGCGGCGTCAGGTCGGGCACGGGCTGGGCGCCGGCGCTCACGTCGCCCAGAACGAGCGGTTCGTATCGCCGGCCCAGGTAGCCGCCGTCCTGTCCCGGACCGATGTCGAAGGGGACGAGGGCCGGCCCGTTCAGATGGACGGCCTCGTAGGGGAACAGTTCCTCTCCCTCCCGGAGAGGGCTGGCGGGAGGGCGTCCGACTCCCTCTCCCCGCGGGAGAGGGCTGGGGTGAGGGCGGCTCGAGTCACTGTCTATCGGACGCACGCGCTTCAGCACGGCGCCGTAGGTCGGCTCGTCGGTCGGCCGCGGCCGCGGGTTCGACGATTTTTGCGGGTGAGGCCGGCCGGTCAGCGCCAGGTAGCCGGCCGAGCCGTGATCCAGATCGTCGTGCGAAAGGCTGCGGACGATCGTGTAACGGTCGGCCAGGCGAGCGAGCTGGGGCATGTGCTCGCCAAGAAGGACCCCGGGCACCGACGTGCGAATGGCTTTGAATTCGCCCCGCACGCTCTCCGGGGCGTCGGGCTTGGGATCCCACATCTCGAGCTGGCTCTGGCCACCGCTGGCGTAAACGAAAATCACGGAACGCGCGCGGCCGAAGCCGCGGGCTTTGGGGACGGAATTCTCGGTCGCTAGCGCAGAGGAGCGGGGGGCTAACGAGGCGAGCCCGGCCAGGCCGCCGATGCGCAGCCACTCACGGCGAGTGAGGAGATCGCGAACGGAAGGCGTGAAGAAGCGGATCAAGGGCGTAGAGAGGATGGGTTTCCTGGCCCGTCCCGTAATTGCTTTTCTATCGTTTTGCTTGTCGGCGGCTAATTGCTGGACGGCCTGGGAAGGCCATCCTCCGGCCATAGGGTCTGGTGAAGCCGTTACTAACTCCAGCCGCCCTCACCCCGGCCCTCTCCCGCAGGGAGAGGGAGTTCCAAGTGTCCCCTCTCCCGTCGGGAGAGGGTTAGGGTGAGGGCGTTGGATGTTCTTTAGCGGTATGCTTCTCCGCAACGCTTGCCCTGTGTTCTGCGATTGCTCCTCACTCGCGAGAAACGGCCCCCACCTACTTCCGGCCGCCCTCACCCCGGCCCTCTCCCGCAGGGAGAGGGAGTTCCAAGCGTCCCCTCTCCCGTCGGGAGAGGGTTAGGGTGAGGGCGTTGGATGTTCTTTAGCGGTGTGCTTCTCCGCAACGATTGCCCTGTGTTCTGCGATTGCTCCTCACTCGCGAGAAACGACCCCAACCTACTTCCAGCCGCCCTCACCCCGGCCCTCTCCCGCAGGGAGAGGGAGCGAGGCAGCTTACTTCACACCTAGCACGTCTTTCAAAAATAATACCTGCACGGCGGTGAGGTAGTCGCGGTTGTCCTTTTTGGCAAAACCGTGGCCTTCGTTGTCGGCGTAGACGGTCCAGACGGTCCGGCCGGCGGCACGTACCTTGTCGGCGATCTGCTCCGCTTCCGAGAAAGGCACGCGCGGATCGTTGCGCCCGTGTGCCACCAACAGTGCTGAGCGGATCTTGTCGGCTCCCGATGAAGGATTGATCCGCTCGAAAACGGCCTTCATCTCGGGCTTGCGTTCGTCGCCGTATTCGGCCCGCCGCAAATCCTGACGATAAGGGCTCGTGCGTTCGAGGAAGGTGATGAAGTTGGCAATACCGACGATGTCGATTCCCGCCTTGATCCGTTCGGGGTAGTGAACCAGCGAAGAAAGGACCATGAAACCGCCATACGAGCCGCCGATGACCGCCACGCGCGAGGCATCGAGTTCGGGCTGCTGGGCGATCCAGTCGAGCAGGGCGCCGATGTCTTTGACGCTGTCTTCGCGAAACTCGGCGTTGTCGAGCTTGAGGTACGTCTTGCCGTAGCCGGCCGAGCCGCGCACGTTGGGGGCGATCACGGCGATCCCCAACTCGTTGACGTAGAACTGGCTGATGGCCGAGAAGAGGGGCCGGTACTGCGACTCTGGCCCGCCGTGGATGCTGATTAACACGGCCGCCCGCTCGTCGGCCGACGCTTGGGCCGGACGAAAGTAGTAAGCCGGAACTTGCCGGCCGTCGAACGACGTGACCTGGATCTGCGTCGGCTTGACGAAGTTGGCCGGGTCGAGGCCGCCCGTCTCGCTGTAGGTCCACCGCACGAGCTGGCCGTCCGCCAGTCGTAGCGAGTAGGCGTCGGCCGGCGCGTCGGGCCGTGCCAGCGTGAGGCCCAACTCGGAACCGTCGGGAGAAAACTGCAAGTCGGAGACGACGGCCAGCGGCAGGTCGAGCGGCCTGAGGTTATCGCCGTCGAGCAGATAGAGCTTGCTTGCGCCGTCGGCGTTGACGGCGACCGCCACGCGGCCGCTATGTGGGTCGACTTCCAGATCGCTCACGTCCCAATGCAGGTCGCCGACCGGCCAATCGTACTTCAAGCTCTTCAGATCGAGCCGTCCCAGTTCCAGGAACTCGCCGCGGGCATCGGTGGTGATGTAGGCCTTCTTGCCGTCGGGCGTGAAGGCCATGCGGCCCACCGCCGCCATCTCTTCGCTTGGCAAGGGGAGCGGTGTTCTTTTTTTCTCAGCAATCTCGAATAGCGCCGGATGCCCTTCATTGATCGAGACGTAATGCGCGAGCAACAGCCGCTTGCCGTCGAGCGACCAGTCTTGCGCGGTCCAGAATTGGCCGTCGGTTTGCATCAGCAGCGACTCGCTGTGCGGCTTGCGCACGTCGGCCAGGTAGAGATCGGTGTCGCGGCCGTTGCGGCGGGTGCTGAGGACGATCATCTGCTCGCCGTTGTCGCGCACGGGGCCGAGCAGGTTGCGCGACTTGCCGTCGGTTAAGAGCGACGTGTTGAACGTCACGTGGTCGACGAGGTAAATCTGGTTGTTTTCGCTGCCTCCTTGGCTCATCGTGGCCAGCACGGCCGCATCGCGGGCGTTGGGCACAAACCGTCCGGAGACGGGTTCATCAAAGAACGTGATCTCCTCTCGACGGCCCCCCGGCACGTAAACGCGATGAAGCTGGGGCGCGTTGCCGAACCGGGTGCGGACAAGCATTCCGTCGCCGTCGGGCGACCAGCCCGCAAACGACGCCTCGCGCATGTTCTGGTACTGCCGCAGTCGCTCGATCAGCTCCGGCGGGACAACGGGGACGTCTTGCGTGCCGATCGCCGGCGGGCGAAACGGGTCGGCCGGCTCATCGGCTACGACAGGGCCGGCCAGGGCCGCAAGCACAATGGAGACACAACCAAGGCGCCAGGACGGCATGGGGGGCCGTGTATCGTATTTCACTTGCTCGCGTCTCCGATTGCGTACAGCCATTCTTGCCGCTTCTCGCCCGCCCGCTCGGCCACCCGCAAATAGATCTTGCCGCCGCAGACGGCCGGGGTGGCGTAGACGTCTTCGCCAAGGTGGTTTTTGGCGACAAGCTCAAACTGGGCCGGGGTTGCTTTGAGGATGAACGTGTCCCCTTCCTGGTTGGCCGCCAGAATGCGGTCGCCGACGAGCACCAGCGAGGCGTTGAACGTCCCGCCCAGCCGGGCCTTCCAGATCTCCTTGCCGGTCGCCGCTTCCCAGCAGAAGGCCACCCCTCCGTCGGTGACCGTATACAGGTGCCCATCGTAGACCAGCATCGACGGGACGTAGGTCTGCACGCTATTCCGCCAGGCGATTTCTCCGGAACCGTCGCCGCGGACGGCGAGCGTCAGCTTGTCCGGGTAGCCGCCGCTGGCGAAGACGAGCTCGCCGTCGGTGACGATCGAGCCGACGCATTCCGTCGTCGAGCCCTCAATTTCCCATAGCCGCTCTCCGGTAAGGGGATCGAAACTCGACATGTGGTCGCAGCCCGCGACGAGCACCTGGTCGCGGCCGGCGACGTTGAGGACGGCCGGAGACGTGTAGTTCGGCTGCTTGGGACGCGACTGTTGCCAGAGGATCTTGCCGTCGCGGCGGTCGAGCGCCGCCACAAGTCCTCCACCCTTGTTGTCGGTCGAGACCAAGACCAGCGACTGATAAACGGCCGGCGACGAGCCGAAACCCTGGTGCGTGACGAAGGCGGAGATTTTGGTTTGCCAGAGGCGTCGACCGTCGAGGCCGAGAGCCGTGGTGTAGATCGCGCCGTCGTGCAGGAAATTACAGAAAACGCGCTCGCCGTCGCTCGCCACCGTGGCCGAAGCCTGCGAGCTTTTCTGGTGTCCTTTGCGCTCCATGCCGCCGGTATGCACGTCGATTTTCCAGAGCCGATGGCCGTCGCGGCGGTCGTAGCAGAGGATCGACTGGATCTCGGCCACCTCGTCGGCCGTCGCCAGAAAGAGGCGGTCGCCGACGACGGTTGGGGAGGCGTGGCCGCGGCCCGGCACCGGGGCCTTCCAGAGGACGTTTTCCGTCTCGCTCCAACGCGTGGGCATTTCTGGCGCTTGGCTCGCGTCACCGATCCCGTTTCGATCCGGCCCCCGCCACCAGGGCCAATCGCCTCTGGCGAGCATGATCGGCGATGGTTGGCGCTGCGAATCGGCGGCGCCCGACGGCAGGACCGAATAAGTCACAAACGAAGCACCAACGACGCAAAGACCTGCAAAGACTGCCACGCGGGAGTGTTTCATACGCCGGATGATTGGTTCAGGAGGGTGGAGAGAGGCGGGCGCGGAACCTGATCGGCAACCCGTGCATGGTAGCCGGGAACGATTCGTGCTGCCAGACACGGGCGTGGCTCTGTCAAAAACCAATAGAAATGTCCCCAGTTGCGAGAATGAGTCGCAAAGAGCGTCATCGGTTGGAGGTGCTGGGTCGAGTGAAGCGTGGAGAGTTGAAGTTGTCGAAGGCGGCCGAGTTGCTGAGCTTGAGCTATCGGCAGGCGAAGCGGGTCTACGGGCGTTACTGCGAGCTGGGGGATGTGGGCCTGGTGCATCGCCTCCGAGGCCGCGTTTCTAATCGGCGAGGTGCCGAGGATCGACGCGACCGGGTGCTGTCGCTGCGCCGCGAGAAGTACTCGGACTTTGGCCCGACGCTGGCGTCGGAGTACTTGGCAGCAGAGGACGGGCAGAAGGTTCCGGTGACGACGCTGCGGCGATGGATGGCAGAAGCTGGCTTGTGGAGTGGCCGGCGTCATCGGTCGGAACATCGTCGCTGGCGGGCGCGGAAGGATGCTTCGGAGAGATGGTGCAGATGGATGGCTCGGAGCACGATTGGTTCGAGGGTCGGAGCGAGTGGGCGGTGTTGATGGTGATGATCGACGATGCAACGAACCGGACCTACACCCGTTTTTTCGAGGCGGAGACAACTGCGGCGGCCATGCTGACGTTTCGCGGCTACGTCGAGTGTCATGGTTTGCCGCGATCGCTGTACGTGGATCGCGATAGCATCTACGAGCCGACGCGCGAGGCGACGGTTGACGAGGAACTGGCTGAAGCAGGGCCTTTGACGCAGTTTGGACGTGCGATGCAGGAGCTGGATGTGAGGCTCCTCTGCGCCCACAGTCCGCAAGCCCCAGGGCGCGTGGAACGGCGCCACGGGGTGTTCCAAGATCGCTTGGTCAAGGCGCAGCGGTTGGCGGGCATCAGGGACTTGGCCAAGGCGAATGAATTCTTAGAGAACACTTTCATGCCGGAGCTGAACCGTCGGTTTACGGTGGAGGCCCGAGAGCCGGCGAATGTCCACCGTCGCGTGCCGCGCGGTGTAACCCTGAATTGCGTGCCGCGCTTTCAAGAGCCGCGTGTGGTGCAGAACGACTGGGCGGTGCAATGGCGGAACCGTTGGTTTCAACTCACCGAGGCGAACCGGAAGCAGGCATTGGTTCGGCAGAAGGTGACCGTTTGCGAACATCTGGACGGCCAAGTCCACTTGCGATTTCGTGGCCGCGACTTGGCCTGGGAGGAACTCAGCGAGCGTCCCAGCCGAGGTCGCCGACAGGCTTCTGGGATGACCGGCGTGGGTCGCGCCGGATTGAAGCCAGCGGCCGATCACCCGTGGCGTGGCGTCCGATCAGCACCCCCTGCCGCCGCGGCGTCGGCCGGCCCACCTTGCTCCGCTTCGGTTGCTCCGGTCGCTGCGCTCCCTGCGCAACCTTCGCTGCGCAAGGGGGGCCGGCCGAGGAAGGAGTTGGTCAATACCTAGAACCAAAGGGGACATTTCTACTGGTTTTAAAAGGGGGCCATTTCTAATGGTTGCCAACATCTTTCATCGCCCGCTTGCGTCGCGCGTTCTCAGCCCCTACATTCGGCGGGTAGACCTCCTGTCGGACGAGCAATCGACATGCGCACAGCCTTTCCGGTTTCCTGTTGTTTGATCTGTCTCGTCTGCCTACCCGCCTCGGCCGGCGAGCGGGAGCTGATAGGGAAAGAAGTCGTCGTGCGCAACGGCGTCCCGTTGCGGTCGGAAAATGACACCGTGGAACAGGAGACGCACGGCCCGGAGCACGCCGACGATCTCATCCATCTGTACCGCGTCGAACGGATCGACGGTTCGCGAGTCTGGCTGATCGATATCATCTACAGTTCTCAGGGGTGGGTCGAAGCCGAGAATGTGCTTCTCGTGCCCGAGGCGATCAATGAGCTGAGCCGGCAGATCCAGGAGCATCCGAAATCCATCCCCCTGCTTCGCAATCGAGGCATGCTGCGGCTGCATAAGGGCGACCGGATCGGGGCCTTCGCCGACTACGGCGCGGCCCTCACGCTCGATCCGAATGATGCGCTGACGCACCATTGCTCGGCGATGGGCATGTTGGTTCTGGGACAAGTCGATCGGGCTCTCGAGCTTTTCGGAAAGGTGATCGAATTGAAGCCCGATTTCGCGTTGGCCTATAACAACCGCGCTTTAATTTTGTTGCAAAAAGGTGAGTTGGAGAAAGCCAGCGCCGATTTTGACACCGCCATCCGGTTGAATCCTAATCTCTCGTTGGCCTTCAATAATCGAGCATTGGCTTCCCTCGGCAAGAATCAGATCGACAAGGCCATCAACGATCTGAGTGAGGCGGTTCGACTCAACCCGTCACAGGCTCTCGTCTACTACAATCTGGCCGTGATCAGGACGGTAAAAGGAGATCTCGATCGGGCCATCGAAGATTACGGCCAGGTGTTGCGGATCGAACCGGATCACTTCGACGCCTACTTCCAGCGCGGCTGTGCCTGGCTGGCGAAGAAGGACTTCGAGAAGGCCATCGCCGATTTCGACGAGGCCGCGCGGCGGAAGCCGCAAGTCGCGGCCGTCTATTCCAACCGGGCGACGGCCCACAAGGAACTCGGCCGACAAGACGAGGCGATCGAAGACTACGGCCAGATGATCAAGTTGAACCCTCGCGCCGCGACCGCCTACCTGGAGCGTGGACGTCTGTGGCGTGCCAAAGAGAATCACGAGCAGGCCATCTCAGATTTTGACGAAGTCATTCGGCTCCGACCGCGCTGGTCCGAAGGTTTCTTCCAGCGCGGTCTGACGCGCGATAATTTGCAGCAGAACGAGCCGGCCATCGCCGACTATTCGGAAGTGATTCGGCTCAACCCCACGGCAGTCGGCGCCTACTACAATCGCGGCCGGCTGTGGCATGCGGAGCAAGTGTACTACAAGGCGCTGGCCGACTTTAACGAAGCATTGCGACTCTCGCCAAAATATGTGAAGGCCCTGAACGCCCGCGGCAAAGTCTGGCAAGGGAAAGGCCAATACGACAAGGCTCTGGCCGATTTTGACGAAGCGATTCGACTCGATCCCGACAATGTCCTGGTGCATAGCAATCGCGCTAAGCTCTGCCTGTCGAAGTCCGACTACGAGAAGGCCGTGGCCAGCTACAGCGAGTTGATCCGGCTCGAGCCGAACGACGCCGCCCACCGTCGCGATCGTGGCACGGCCTGGTATTCTCTCCGCGATTTCGATAAGGCGATGATCGACGTCGAAGAGGCTATCCGGTTCGACTCGCGCGACCTCCAGTCGCTCACGGTGCGTGCCGCCATCTGGTCAGAACGCAAGGAGTGCGAGAAAGCGATCGGCGGATTCGATGAGGTGATCGCGATCGCGCCTCAGAATGCGTTGGCCTACAACAACCGCGCCGCCGCGTGGGAACGTAAGGGCGATCGGACCAAGGCCATCGCCGATATCGATGAAGCGATCCGACTCTCTCCCAAGTTGGCCACCCTGTATGAGAACCGTGCCAAATTCCACAAGGCCGGACGCGAATACGCCAAGGCCATCGACGATTATGGCAAGGTGGTCGAGTTGCAACCGGAGAAGGCCACCGCTTACTACGAACGGGCCGACCTGCGGCAGCTCGTCAATGACCACGACGGTGCCATCGAGGACTACGGCCAGGTGCTGCGGTTCGACCCGACGAATTGGGCCGCGCTGCGGCAACGCGGTTTTGCCTGGCGATCCAAGGGCGACTCCGGCAAGGCGCTGGCCGATTTCAGCGAGGCCATCCGGCTCAAACCAGACGACGCGGGGCTGTACCATCAGCGCGCGTTCGAATGGAGACAGCACAAGGAATTCGACAAGGCCATCGCCGATTATGACGAGGCGCTTCGCATCCAGCCCGAGTACGCGGCAGCCTACGTGGACCGCGGATTCGCCTGGCAGGCCAAAGGCGACGCGGATCGGGCGCTGGCCGACTTCGATCAGGCGATACGGACCGATCCGAAAATGACGTCGGCCTATTACAACCGCGGCCGAATCCGATACCAAAAGCAAGAGTTCCGAGACGCGCTGGCCGACTTCGATCAGGCTCTCGTGGTCGATCCGCGTTTCGCCTTGGTGCTCAACCTGCGGGCGTGGCTTCGGGCGACCGTGCCGGACGCCCAATACCGCGATGGCGCCTTGGCGCTGGCAGATGCCCGCAGGGTGTGTGACCTGACCAACTGGAACAACTGGATATATGTCGACACACTGGCCGCGGCCTACGCCGAAGCGGGCGATTTTGCGGCGGCCGAGCGCTGGGAAGTGAAAGCGGGAGAGCTTCTCGGACGTGACAATCCGGAATTTCCGCGCGTGGCGGCGCGGGTGGAGCTCTATCGCGCCGGGAAGCCGTATCGCGAGGATCCCAAAGTCGTGCCGTAGGCATCACGCTGGAGCGTGCAAAGGATCAATAGCCGGGCGGCGGATTCGCCGTTTTTTCCCGGCAAGCTCCGAACGGTGACCGGCGCACGAGACTTTACGCCACGGCGCACCACGTTGGACCGTGTCGCGGCGGACGGGGAGGTCGCAGCATTCGCCGAGAGGCGGTGGACCGCCCGCAGAGATCGAGCTGGCGCGCCTCAAATTCCGGTTGGCTGTCCTCAAGCCAACATTCGCCGCGGCAAGCGGCCTCGCAGCGCTCATCCTTGCCGACACCGTTATCCACTTCGACGCTTCCGGAACCGTTACCGCGATCATGGTTATTGGCATCTGGCTCATCGTGGGGCATGCTTGCGCGAAAACCGCAACCAGGATCAGAAAGCACACCGGAGCCCCGAAAATCCCGGCAGCGCGCTAGGAAGGGCAAACATAGGCGACAGGTACAATTCCTGGCACTTGGTTCAAAAGGAAGCCCCTGTTAACTCCTTGGCAAACCGCCCCAGGGATTGCATAATGATCCGTTGATGCGTTCCCGCCTCGCGGCCTCCTCCCCCACCCCGGCCGCGGACCAACAACCTGGAGTCCAACCCTGTGCAGCCGCATGGATCTCGGCCGACTCTGTTGCGTGTGATCGCCGTCTTGTCTGCGTGGGTCTCAATCGGCTTGGCCCACGCCACCGCCGCCCCGTTCCGCGTCGAGCCGGCCACGTTGGCGTTGGAGGGTAACTTCGCGAGGGCGCAACTCGTCGTCACCGCGCTGAACCCGGACGGCACAATCAGCGAACGTTCGGCCGACCTGACGGCCCAAGCCAGTTACAACTCGACGAATCCGCAGGTGGTGGCCGTTTTGCGCCCCGGCTTTTTGCTGGCGGTGGCCGACGGCGACGCCGCCATCCAGGTGTCGGCTGGCGGCGAAACCATTGAGGTGCCGGTGAAAGTTACCGGGGTTACCGCGCAGCCGCAAATCGGCTTCACCTCCCAGGTGCTCGCCGCGCTCAACAAGGCTGGCTGCAGCGCGGGCTCGTGCCACGCCAGCCAGTACGGCAAAGGCGGTTTTAAGCTCTCGGTGTTCAGCTTCGCGCCCAGCGAAGACCATGCGGCGATCACCCGCGACCGGCAGGCCCGGCGCGTCGATATGCTCGATCCGGCCAAGAGTCTCTTTCTGCTCAAGCCCACCCTGGCCGTGCCTCACGGCGGCGGCCAACGCCTGACGGTTGGCAGCGTCGATTACGAGCTGCTCAAGACGTGGCTCGCCAGCGGCGCTCCCGGACCGGGGGCCGACGAGCCCCAGGTTAAATCGCTGCGCGTCTACCCGCCGCGGCGCGTGGGGCAGACCGGCATGAGCCAGCAGTTGCGCGTGCTGGCCGATTACAACGACGGCAAAACCCGCGACGTCACCTGTTGGAGCCGTTTCGACAGCCTGGACGACAGCATCGTGAAGGTCACGCCGGAGGGCTTCTTCAGCGCCGGCGGCAAAGGCCAGACCCATGTCATGGTTCGCTTCGCCGGCCAGGCGGCCCTCTCGACGGTCGTCGTCCCCTTCGCCGAGAACATCGAGCTGGCCGGCTGGACGGAGAACAATTTCATCGATGCCCTGGCCGCCAGAAAGCTGCGTGAGCTGGGAATCCCGCCCTCGCCCCTGTGCGATGATGCCACGTTCCTCCGCCGCGCGTTTCTCGACGCCATCGGCACCTTGCCCACCCCCGACGAAGCGAAGGCGTTTCTCGATTCGACCGACCCCGACAAACGTACGAAGCTCGTCGATCGTCTGCTGGGGCTGACCGGCGACCCGGCCCAGGACATCTACGGCAACCAATACGCGGCTTACTGGACGCTCAAGTGGGCCGACCTTTTGCGGTGCAACTCGGCGTCGATCGGCGAGCAGGGGATGTGGGCCCTGCACAACTGGATCGGCGAGTCGCTGCGGCAAAACAAACCCTTCGACCAGTTCGTGCGCGAGATCATCACGGCCAAGGGCTCGGTTTACTCGAGCGGGCCGGCCAACTTCTTCCGCGTGGCCAACAATCCTCAGGACCGGGCCGAGATGGCGAGCCAGCTCTTTCTGGGCGTTCGGTTGGCCTGCGCCAAATGCCACCACCATCCGTTCGAGAAATACGGGCAGGACGACTACTACGGCTTCGCGGCCTTCTTCGCCCGCGTGGGGGTGAAGGGCAGCCAGGAGTTCGGGCTGTTCGGCGGCGAGCAGGTGGTGCTCGTCAGCTCAGGCGGCGAGATCGGCCACCCGCGCACCGGGCAGATTATGAAGCCGACGCCGCTGGAGGGGCAGCCGGTGGCCGAGGCTCCCGACCGCCGGCAGCCGCTGGCCCAATGGCTGACCAGCCCCGACAACCCCTTCTTCAGCCGCAACATCGTCAACCGCTACGTCGCTTATCTGCTGGGCCGCGGACTGGTCGAACCGATCGACGACATGCGGGCCACCAACCCGCCCAGCAACAGCGAGCTGCTCGACGCGCTGGCGGCCGAGTTCTCCAAGAGCTGTTTCAACGTGAAGCGGCTGCTGCGCACGATCATGACCTCGCGTCTCTACCAACTCGACTCGCAGCCGCTGGCGGCCAACGCCAACGACCGCCGCTTCTACAGCCACTACTCCGTGAAACGGCTCTCCGCCGAGCCGCTGCTCGACGCCATCAACGCGGCCACGGGCACGACGACGAAGTTCAAGAACATGCCGCTCGGTTCGCGGGCCATCGATCTGCCCGACGGTGATTATCCGGATTACTTCCTCAAGACGTTCGGCAAGCCGCGGCGCGTGAGCATCTGCGAATGTGAGAGGTCGTCGGAGGCAAACCTGGCTCAGGCCCTGCACACGCTGAACGGAGACACGGTTTCGCAAAAGATCGCCGACGCCAACGGCCGCCTGCAAAAGCTCCTCCAGCAGAACAAGCCGTTTGAGGAGAACGTCACCGAGCTCTATCTGGCGACGTTCTCGCGCCGTCCCACGGCCGACGAGCTGACCACATGCAAATCGTTCCTCGACCAGAGTCCCGATCCCAAGACGTTCTACGAGGACCTGCTCTGGACGCTGGTGAACTCAAAACCGTTCCTGTACGTCAGGTGAGAAATATGAGCGTGAAGCGTACGGCGCTGCTTTTGTTCGTTGCCCTTTTGCCGGGCTCCGGGCTTGCTCAAAGCTCCTATCCCATGCTGATGAGCACCAAGCCGCTGGCGGTGCAGATCGGCGCGGCGACGGAGTGCGAGGTGTCGGCCCGCTACAACCTGTTTGGCGCTTACCAGGTGTTCGTCAGCGGTTCGGGTGTGACGGGCGAAGTTGTGCCGCCTGAGGTTAAGCCCGACGCCGCAAAACCCGACGAAAAGCCGATGGACAAGAAGCCGGAGGTGCCCAAGATCAAAATCCGCTTCACGGCCGCGGCCGAGGCCGTGCCCGGCATGCGCACCTTTCGCGTGGCGACGCCGCAGGGCGTCTCGACCATCGGAACGCTGGTGGCCGTGCGCGACCCGATCGTTTACGAGGAGGGGAACAACGACGTGCAATCGGGCGCGCAGGCCGTGACCTTGCCCGCCACGATCTGCGGCGCCTTCGAGAAGGCCGAGGACGTCGATTACTTCAAGTTCACCGCCGCCGAGAACAGCGACTGGACGTTTCACGTCTGGTCGTCTCGCTGCCAGAACAAGATTCACGACCTGCAGACCCATTCCGACCCGATCATCACGCTGCGCAACGCCAGCGGCACCGTGCTGGCCGCGAGCGACAACTACTTCTTCGCCGACCCGCTTCTGGCGTACCGCTTCCCTTCGGCCGGCGAGTACTTTCTCGAGATTCGCGACGTTCGTTACCAGGGCAGCGGCGACTGGCAATACGTGATTGAGGCCAGCAACCGGCCTTTTGTGACGAACGTGTTTCCGCCTCGCGTGACGCCTGGCGCGGCAACCCGCCTGGAACTCGTCGGTTTCAACTTGCCGGCCGATTCCACGGCGCTGGTGACCCTGCCTCCCGACGTCCCCGAAGGCCTCGACTGGATCAACCTCCCGCTGGCCGGGCCGGCCGGCAGCGCGGCTCCGGTGGTCGTGAGCCGCCTGGCCGACTCGATTGAATCGGGCGGCGAGCACAACACGGCGGCGACGGCCCAGCCGATTTCGGCGCCAACAGGAGTGAGCGGCCGAATCGCTCAGGACGGCGAGATCGACTGCTATCAATTCGAGTGCAAGAAAGGAGACCGTTTTGCCTTCGAGATCGTGGCCCGCCGCAACCAATCGATGCTCGACCCGGTGCTTCGCATCTTGAACGAGCAAGGGGGCGCACTTGTGGAGAACGACGACCTCAACACGGGCCGCTTCATTCATGCCGACTCCTTGATCGAGGATTGGACCGCTCCCGCCGACGGCAAATACGTGATCGAAGTGCGCGACCTGCACCTGCGCGGCGGGCCGCAATTCGTCTACTTCGTCGGTGTGACCAAAAGCGAGCCGCGCTTTGTCCTCGACATCGACAGCGACAAGACGCTGCTGGCGCCCGGCACCGGGGGCGCGATTTTTGTCCGCGCTTACCGCAAAGGCGGCTTCGCGGGCGAAATCCAGTTGGGGGTCGAGGGACTGCCGGCAGGGGTGACGGCCGTTGGCGGTCGGATTCTGGAGAGCGGCCGGGACGGCTGCATCATCCTCCAGGCGGCCCCCGACGCGCCGCGCGGCGCCGCCAACATCAAAATCACGGGCACGGCTGTCGCTGCTGCTGCCGACCCGGCACAGCCGCCCCGCCAGCTCGCGTCGGTCGCGGAACCGCTGCAGGAGATTTACATGCCGGGCGGCGGCCGCCATCACTACCCCGTCGAGATGCACACCGTCTCGGTGGGCGACGTGATGGACCTTAAGAGCGTCAAGCTCAGTACGAACACGGTGAGTCTCAAGCCGGGCGGTTCCCAGAAGATCGACGTCACGATCGAGCGACGCGAAGGCTTCAAGGGCAACGTTACGCTCGACGTCATTTATCAGCATCTCGGCTCGATCTACGGCGACAGCCTGCCGGCTGGTGTGAAGATCGACGAGAAGCAGAGCCAGACGCTGCTCTCCGGCGAGCAGTCGCAAGGCTTCATCACCCTCACCGCGGCCGCCGACGCCAAGCCGGTCGAAAACCAGCAGATCGCCGTGATGGCCAACGTTTCCATCAACTTCGTGATGAAATACAGCTACGCGGCCGAGCCGGTAAAGGTGACCGTCACGGCGCCGTAGAATGGGCATCGCCTCGCTCACCGTAACCCGCCCAGGCTGGATCTCGGGCGGATTGAGCTCGGATTAACCGCCGAGCCCGATGAATGCCATAGCGATGTTGAGGATGACGACGACGGCCAGCATTGCCCAGGCGCACCAACCGCAAACCTGTCGGTAGTCGCGCAAGGCAGCGCCAGTCTCGCGGGGCGCCTCGTACGGATTCTCTTCCATCCCCGCGATGATACCAGGTATGACCAGGGCAACGGAGGGTGCTTACTCTGCATTTTGCACCCCGTTGTTTAACTAACCGGGAGCCAACGGCGGCCGTGGGACCGCGCCGAATGCCGGCCCGAAAGTACAATTCGGCCCGGTTGGCGTTCGAGCCTCGTGGTCACCGTTGGCTGCCGGTCAAACGATGATGCACGTCGAGACTCAAAACCCCACTGGACACGCCTTGAGAGAGTCCAGCGAACGCCGAATGTTATTCGGGCGTTTTTACAACACGCTACGCCAGCTTCGATAGCCGGCGAAGGAGCCATTCGAGACAGAGGGCGCCGGCGAGAATGGCGATCGTCCACTGGTTCGACCAGAGTTGCGTGGGACGCGAGATCGTCGTGATCGTGCGGCTTTGATCTCGCAACGCTTCGATCAGCGGGGGCACGTTCTCCTGGCCGCCGAGTAAAGCGGGCTTGAGACCGATGTAATACAGCCCGCCCGTCTTGGTCGCCAGTTCGTTGAGCAGCGCGTCGTTGCGCTGCGGCTTTTCGCGTTCCAGTTCCGGCACCTTGACTTGAATGCGGCGAACGAGACGCTCGTCGCTTTCCGGCACCGCCAGCTCAATCAAGTAGGCTCCCTCCTTGCGAACCGTGAATTGCCCGCGGTAGTTCCCCTTTTTGCTCTCGTCGGCGGTCAGCGGCACCGTCTGGTGCGTGCTGTCGGGAAGACCGACTTCGAGCTCGACGCGCGGGACCTCAAGCGGCTGCAGGCGGTTGTCGCTCAGTTGCGCGCGGACGTCGACCGTGCCGCCGAGCAGATAGCGGTCCCGCTCGACCAGCAGCACGCCGCGGTGCGAGCCGCGCAGCAACCGTCCCTGCGAGACGTGCCGTACGAGTTTGGTGTAGACCCGCTCGAACCAGGCGTCGTCGGTGGCCCGCAGTCGCCAGAGTTCGCCGCTGCCCAGATAAAACACCCGCCCGGCCCCAAAGAACTGGCCGGCCAGGTAGACCGGTTTTTGGTCCCCCTCGCGGGCGCGCGGGTCGGAAAACCAACCGTAGACCGCCGCGCCCGGCTTGGGGCCGCGTACCGCATAGTGGCCGTAGACGCCGGGAAAATCGGCCCACGCGCGGGCGCTGGCCGGTCCGGAGTCTTCGAGCCACAGAAACTCGGCCTCCAGTCCGTCTCGGGTGAACTCGATCGGCCACGGCTCCCGCGAACCATAGTGGCTGTCGCCCACGATCGACAGACGCCGGTGGAACTCGACCGGATAGAGGGTGCGGATCCTGGCCGTCGCCGGGTCTTGTGCCCAGCCATCCGTGTAGACCGGTCCGGCGATGACGATCAACCCGCCGGCCTGGTCCGACACCCAGCGTTCGACGAGCTCCTGCTGTTGGGCCGAAAGTTGCCGCCAGTCGGGATCGAAGGCCACGATCGCGTCGTAGGCGAAGAGCGTCTGGGCGTCGTTGGGAAAGCCCTCGAGAATTTCGTGGGCGTCCTGCGAGATGCCTTCGGCGCCCGTCTGAAGCAGCACGTCGACGATCGTGTCGCGGTCTCGGCGGAGTTGGTTGCGCAGGAACTGGTACTCGCGCGTGGGGCCGCCGGCGAACAACAAGACTCGCGTCTTGCGGTCGACGATTTCGACGTCTGCCTCCTGCTGGTTGTCGGAGGGATTGCGGTCGCTGGCCGGCGGACGGACCAGCAGCCTCAGCGTGCGGCGGCCGGTTTCGCTGGGAGTAAGATCGAACTTGATCGGAATGACTTCGCCGTCGCCGCCGAGCGTGACCTGCTGCGAGGCCTCCAACTTTCCTTCGGCGCCGGTCGGTGCGTCGGCCGGGCGCGAGGTCAGCTCGACCAGCACCGATTTGCCGGCCATGCCCTGCGCCTGCAGAAAACCGGTGGCCGTGTAGTGGTCGCCCGGGTAGGCGCGCGCCGGGGCGACGAAATCGCTGATCCGCACGTTTGTCGGCTGATTGAGTGAGCCGAGGCCGACGGTGTAGATCGGAATCCGCGCTTCGCGGGCCAGGCCGATGGCCGCGCCCGGATCGACCCCCGCATTCTGTTGCCCGTCGCTGAAGACGACGATGCCGGACACTGGCGAGGAGCGTTCGGCGTCGATCCATTGTCGCAGGGCCTGGCCGAGTCGGGTCTCGGTGCCTCGGGGCTCAAGCCCCGCTTCCCAATCCAAGGCGTCGTCGGACTTGCTCTGGTTGTCGGTCTGGGCGGTTTGTTTGTCGAGGGTCGCAAGCCGCTGCGAGTCCTGATCGAATCTCACCACCACGACGTCGTGCCTGGCTCGCAGCCGTTTGAGCCAATCGCCGTCGCGCAGAGCGGACGTAAGCTGCTGGGCCCGGCTCGGCTCGGCCGGCACGGCGCTGGCGTCCTGGTCGTGTAGTCCCATGCTCAGGCTTGTGTCGGCCAGAAGCAGCACGCGCGAGTTCTGCACCTGGTCGACCTCGTTGCGCCACTGGGGCTGCAGGTAGACCACCAGCAGCGCCACGAACACGGCCATCCGCAGTCCCGCCAGCAGCACTCGCAGGGGCAGGGCCAAGTCGACGCTGTCGCGGCGGTAGAGCCAGCCGACGTAGACGAGAACGAGCGCCGTCGCGGCGACGGGGAGCACCCAGTCGACGGGCGACTGCACGCGGCCCCATTCGAAGCTGCGCCGGGCGAGGTCGCCCGGCAGGCCCGTGTCGGCTAACAGGAGGCCCTCCATCAGCGTGCTCCCGTCGGGTGGTAGCTGGCGGAGTAGGCGACCGCCTGCTCGCCCAGCAACAGCGCCACCAGCAGGCCGATCATCCACTGGCTCAGGTTGGTTCCCGCCAGGTCCTGCACGGCCACGCGAAACTCGTCCGCCTGGCGATAGTCGTAGGCGACGCCCTGCAGTTTTCCGCGCAGCTCTTCGGCGCCGAGCGTGGTCAGGTTCCCTTCGTCGGCCTCGACGTTGAACGCCAGCCGCCGCACCTCGACCTTGTTGTCGACCGTCTTAAGCTGCAGCTCGTAGATGCCGCTGGTCGCCGCTTCGGGAAACGCCGCCCGCATTTGTTTGCTCCCGTTCTGGGCCGCGGCGCTGGTCACGAGCGTCGTCGCGTCGTCGCCGCTTATCCCCCCGGCCGGTAAGGCAGCAGGCGCGTCTGCATCGCCGCCTGCCACGCCGTCGGTGGGCGCCAGCATCCGCACCTCGGGCTGATAGCGGCCGGGGTCGAAGTCCAGCTCGATCGGCGCGCCGACGACGCGCCCAGCGTCGAGGGTCGGCGGGACCGCCAGGTAGGACTGCATTTCGAGCATGGCCACGACGAAGCTCGGGTTGCGGCTCCAGTTGTTCCACAGCGGCGCGGCCGTGGTCATGAAGGCGACAACGCGCCCTTCGCCGAATTTTTTCTCGACGCACAGCGGCGCCCGATTTCGCAAACTCGCCAGCACCCGCGTCGTCGACTTGGGGTCGGGCGACCAGCGGCGGGGCGCCGACATATACCAGTCGATTCCGACGGCGCTGAGATAACTGTTCCGCTCGCCGGAGAAGACGCGAAAGATCGCGTGATCGGTGATCTCCAGGTCGGCCCCTTTCTCCAGTCGATCGACGAGCAGTTGGGTCTTGGCCAGAAGGGGGAGCGGAAAGAAGCCCTGGCCCTCGCGATAGAGCTTTTCGTTGTAGAAGGCGGGCCGGCAGTTGTCGCCCAGAAACACGCCCAGACCGCCGCCGGCCTGCACGTATTTTTCCAGCGCGTCGATGGCCGGTTGATCGAGCCGGCCCACGTCGAGCAGATAGACGGCCTGGAACTTGTCGAGAGGCTTGTTGTTGAGATAGGCGGGCGACTCGATTTGCGGGTCGATTCCGGTCTTGACTGCGCCCCCGGGTGCCAACGCCGCCGCGAGGTAGCGGGCGTTGACGAAGTCACGGTCGCCGTCGAGGAGGAGCACCGGCACACTCGGCGGAAGGTCGACGACCGCAAATCGCAAGTTGTCGATCGCCAGCGGGTCGCTGGCGATCGAGGCCGCGATCGTGTGCTCCCCCGCCGTCTTGAAGTACACGCTGAAGCGGCGCGTCTCGCTCTCTCCGGCCCCGATGCGGTCGATCGTCAGGGCCGGCCGGGGCTGGGCGTCTTCCTGCAGGATCACCGGCACCGACTCCATTGGGTCGCTGCCGAAATTCGTGACCGTCACCGCCATGTAGAACGGCGTGCCGGCGGCCCTCGTGCCGCGCACCGGTTCCAGCGAGGTGATCGCCAGGTTGGCGTGGGCCGCGTCGACGCAGTTGATGAGCTTGAGCTGCACTCCGGTCGAATCGAGTCGAGCCAACGTCTTGGCGAGCTGATCCGACTCCTGCCAGTCGTTGGCCCGAAAGTCGGACACGAGATACAGGACGCGGTCTTCGTCTTTTTCCTTGTCGATCCAGCCGTCGGCCGCCCGCAAGGCCGCGTCGGGTCCGACCGACCGCTGCGAGGGGCGCAAAGAGCGCAGCCGGTCGGACAAACGCCGGCCAAAATCGCTGCCGACGCGCTCCTCGTAGAAATCGGCCGGCGTGCCGTCGGCGGCGCGCCCGGCGCGCGAGAACCGCAGCAGCGTGAAGGATTGCGACATCGGCTGCCGCGAAACTTCGTCGCCGATTCGTTCGACGACCTTTTTAGCTTCGTCGAAGGCGCTGGTGTTCGCCCAGCGGTCGGCCATCGAGAAGCTGTCGTCCAGGAGAACGATGTGCTGCGTCTTGCGCCCGCCCAGGAACCGGCCGAGTTGGTTGCAGCCGATCGGTTGGGCCACGAGCAACACCACCCCCGCCACCGCGGCCATCCGCAGCAGGAGCAGCAGGAGCTGCTTGAGCTTGATCCAGGTGCTGTTGCGGCGCTGGCTTTCAAGCAGAAACTCCATCGCGGCCCAGGGGACGCGCCGGTGCCTGAGCAGGTTGATCAGGTGGATCAACACCGGCACGCCGACGAGCGCCAGGGCCCAGAGCAGTGATGGATTGACGAAGCTTGACACGGAATCAACAGGGTTTATCGAGTAGTCGTGACCTTAACTCATGCTTGCCGTTTCTAAGTGGCCCCGGCACTCCGTGACGGGGGACGCACCTCTTCTCCGCCGCGGAGCCGCCTTCATGCCCGGTGGTGCAGCCGCAGCCGGTAACTCAGAAATGCGGCCAGCGCGGCGTCGAGCGCCTGGCTGGTGCGAATCAGCGTGTAATCGATCGTGTGCCGCGTGCAGCCCCGGCGGACTTCTTCCAGGAACGCCGCCAGCGCTTGCAGGTAGCCTTCCCGCAGCGCCCGGGGATTGCAGGTGATGTATTCCGGAACTTCCAGCCCCTCGAATCGCGTCGGGCCGTTGAAGGGAAAATCGAGCTCGTCGTCGTCCATGATGTGAAACACCATCACGTCGTGGCCGCGCTGCCGGAGCAACTGCAAGCCGCGGAAGAGCCCCGGCCGGTGCGTCAGCAGGTCGGAGAACAACAGCACCATGCCGCGGCGCGGGTAGGTCTCGGCGACTTGCCGCAGGATACGGTAGATGTCGGTCTTCTGCTTGGGCTCGCTCACGTCGAGCGCGTTGACGAGCGACTGCAGGTGGTTGCGCTTGGTGCGCAGAGGCACGAGCGTGCGAGGCGCTTCGTCGAAAGGAACGCATCCCACGGCGTCTTGCTGCCGCAGCAACAGGTATGCGAGCGACACGGCCATCGTGCAGGCGTATTCATATTTGTTCATCGGTCCGAAGCCGTAGCGCATGCTCCCCGAGACGTCGACCAGCAGCGTGCAGCGGAGGTTGGTTTCCTCTTCATACCGCTTGACGTAGTAGCGGTCCTGCTTGGCCCACACCTTCCAGTCGATGTGGCGCAGGTCGTCGCCGGGCGTGTATTCGCGGTGCTCCAGAAACTCGACCGACTGGCCAAAGTACGGACTGCGATGCGTGCCCGAGAGAAATCCCTCGACGATGTATCGCGCCCGCAGGTCGAGCCTCGCAATCCGCTTGATTGCCTCAGGATGCAAAAATCTTTTGGAATCGGGCATCTCGCGTCAGCTCGTCCTCTTTGGTCGGGGTTGTGGCGATCAGCCGTTCGACCACCTGATCGGTCGTCACGCCTTCGCTTTCGGCCGCGAAGTTGATCACCAGCCGGTGCCGCAACACGGGCTTGGCGAGAGCCTGCACGTCGTCGGTGGCCACGTAGGTCCGGCCGTGCAACAAGGCCCGCGCCTTGGCGCCCAGGATCAGGTTTTGCACGGCCCGCGGTCCGGCGCCCCACTGCACCTGTTCGGCGATGAACTCCGGCACGCCCGCCTCGCCCACGCGCGTTTGCCGCACCAGCGAGAGGACATAGCGCACCACGTGATCGGAAATCGGCACCTCGCGCACGATCCGCTGAAGCTGAATGATCTCTTCGGCGGCCAGCACCGGCACCACGTGATCGGTCGCCAGCGCCGTCGTGCGCCGCGCGATTTCAAACTCCTCGTCAAACGTCGGGTAGCGGACGAAGACCTTGAACATGAAGCGGTCTTGCTGGGCTTCCGGCAGAGGATAGGTTCCTTCCTGCTCGATCGGGTTCTGCGTGGCGAGCACGAAGAAAGGATCGGCCAGCTTGTGCCGAACGCGTCCCACGGTCACCTGCCGTTCTTGCATGGCCTCCAGCAGGGCGGCCTGAGTCTTGGGAGGCGTGCGGTTGATTTCGTCGGCCAGCACCACGTTAGCAAAGAGCGGGCCCTCGAGAAAACGGAACTCCCGCTGGCCGGTGGAACGGTTTTCGGCGAGGATCTCCGTCCCCGTGATGTCGGCCGGCATCAGGTCGGGCGTGAACTGGATGCGGCTGAACGAAAGGTTCAGAGTGCGGGCCAGCGTGCTGATCATCAGCGTCTTGGCCAGTCCCGGCACCCCCTCCAGCAGGCAGTGACCGCGGCTGAAGAGCGAGATCAGCAGTTCTTCGATGACGTGGCCTTGCCCGACGATGACTTGAGCAAGCTGGGCCAATATCTTCTCGCGCGCCGCGGCCAGTTTTTCGATCGCGGCGGCTTCCTGGGCGTTAAAATTGTCGCTGCTCATGCCGAGGGGCTTCGCCTTGGGGTGGAGGGAACTTGCTGTAAGCTACTTTATTCTACGCAGTTGCGCCAATGGCCGCACCGGCCGGCGAGTGTCGCCACGGAAAGCGACGACGGGCTTAACCCGCGTTACGCATTACGCCTCGTAGCTGCGCGACAGCGCGCTTTGCACGAACCCGAAGCGTCAGCGAGGGCAAGTCGTCCCTCGCTGACGCTTCGGGTTGGTGTGCACCGGTGCGCAATGTGGCCTAAGACGATTATAAGTGATCGTCGACTGGTGAAACCAGCGCGAGCTGTGAAACCGGCCAGACTCGTGAAACCAGCGCGAGCTGTGAAACCGGCCCGACTCGTGAAACCGGCCCGACTCGTGAAACCGGTAGGGGGAGGGAGAGGTAGTACCTTCATCTCGGCGGGGCAAATGAGGTCCTCGGATGCGAGCCCGCTTTTTTTCGGCCCCGTTCGTCGTCGCGGCGTGTCTGGCGTATGCCGGCTGCGCGGGGGCCGAGACCCCGAAGGTGCAGACCCTTGACTCGGGCGGCCTGAAAATCGCCTATTCCGTGCAAGGCCAGGGCGAGCCGGTCGTGCTCATCCACGGCTGGCTGTCGTCAGCCAACATCAACTGGTCGTTGCCCGGCACGAGCGCTCGGCTGGCCAAGGACTTTCAAGTCATCGCCCTGGACGTGCGCGGGCACGGGGCGTCGGACAAGCCCACGGACGAGGACGCTTACGGCCAGGAAATGATGGAAGACGTGGTGTGGCTTCTCGACCATTTAAAGATCGAAAGGGCGCACATCGTCGGCTATTCGATGGGGGGTATCATTGCGGCAAACCTGGCGTCCCGGCATCCCGAGCGGGTTCGGTCGCTCACGCTGGGAGGGATGGCGTGGTTGAAGACCGGCGGCGCCGCGCAGTGGCTCTTCGCGCGCATCGGCCGGGACGACCCCGACGCCAAGGCGCGAACGGTGTGCGGCCGGAGCCTCGCCAAACTGGCCCTGACGGAAGACGAAATCAAGGCCATCGACGTTCCGGTCACGGTCCTGGTCGGCAAGAAGGACAACCTCATCAAACGACTGTATGTGACGCCCCTGCAGAAGGTGCGCGACGACTGGCCGGTGATCGAGATCGACGACGCCAACCACATCAACTGCATCCTCAAAGAGCAGTTCCAGGACGAGATCGCGGCGGCGCTCAAACGGCACGCGACCGCCGACCCACCGCAGTGATGGCCAAGATCGCCTTTCGCTCAGCAAGACAGCGCACCCTTTCGCGTGAGCGAAAGACGACGAAAAGCCCCAAGGCTTTCAGTGGTTCCAACTCCACTGCAAGATCACGCCCTGATTGTCGAAATGGCTCGCCTGGACGGGCGTGGTGCTCGTGTCGGTTGCGAAGAGGTACCAGAACTGGCCGAAGTAGCCAAGGTAGAGACGGCTGTTCCGCCAGCGCGCGGGCTGGTAGCCGAGGCCGAGTTGCACGGTCAGAACGGGGTTCTGCTGGATAAACGTCGTGCCGAAGCTGCCCGTGTCGAATCCGCCTAGAGGACTCACCGCGGTTCGTGTCGCGACCGCGGTTTGGCGTGTCCGCATGAACAGATCGCTGACGTCCGCCTGACTGACCAGGGTCAAGCCCCGGCGGATGCGGCGGTCGAACTCAAAACCAAAGTGGATGCCGCCGCCTCCCGAGCGGTTGAACTGCTGTTGAGAGAAGATCCCACTGCCGGCCGCGGCTTCGGCAAAAGGCTCGTCGAGCCTGGTGGAAAACGACGTTTGCGCAAACCTCACGCCGCCGCGGAACTTCAGGCTCGAATTGGCCGAAGGCGTGAACTCGCGGCTGGCGTAGTCGACGTCGGTGTAGTTCAGGAAGAAGGTGCTCGACCGATGAGCCGGACCGTCTCGCACGAGCAACGTATCGCTTCCGCCCGTGTTGAAGAAACGATCTGAAACCGAAATCTCGCCGAAGCCGGAAGGGAGGCGATAGCCGATTTCAAACCGCGGAGCCACCACCCAATTCAAACGGGCGCTGCCGATCTGCACCATCGTCGTCGCGTTGAGCGCCGTCTGGATCGGGTTGGCGATGGGGTAACTGACGTGCGGTTTGACGGCGCCCAACTCGACGTCGGCAAACCAGCCGGGCTGGGGCCAATTCGGCGGATCGAGGAGCGGGTCGCGCTGGAAGTAGGGATGTTCCAGGTCGGCCGGCGGGGGACCGATGGGAGGCGCCGGTGTAAAGAGCGATCTAGGCTCCGAGGGCACGTCCGGCAGCGATTGTAAGATCTCCGGTTGCGGATTCTCCGGGATCGGCGCGGCAATCGGTTCGTCCTCTGGCGACGGTGCGACGGACTGCGGCAGCCTCGCCAGCGCGCGGCGCGGCGCGGCGGGAACCACGAGGGGCGCCTGCGCCAAGGCGGCTGCCGCCGGCCAGGCGAGGGCCAGCAACGCCAGCATCCCTAGTTGTCTCGCCATACGCGCCATGGGGTAAAGGTCCTTATCGATCTTCCTGTTCATCGCGGCGAGGTCGTCGCGAAGCCAAGGTAGCCCCGGCACTCCGTGACGGGGGGCTAGTAGGTCCGGCATTTCGTGACGGGGAATCCAAGGCAGGCCCGGCACCGCGCGGCCGGGCGTCACTCGTCGACGGCGGCGAGCCTCCGCTCGGCCGTGTCGGAGCTACGTTGACGCCGCACGACGCTGCGATCGTCGAGTGGCTGCAAGCCCATCGCGACAGCTCGTCAAAGTCGGGCAGTTCCGGCAGGGGTCGCGGGGTCGCCATCTGGAACAAGTCGTCGGTTTGCAACAAAGCCGCCACGCCCACCACCGACTGCCACATGTTTCCGAGCACGACCAGATAGGCCGTTACGTTCTGCGACAAGTTCTGCTGGGCAAAAACCAGGTCGGGAAAAGCCGCGTTCGGGTCGACCTGCCTGCGCGCCTGGATGCCGCGGTAGTACTGCACGAGGTCCGGCAGGATGTAGCGGCGATAGTAATCGATCGCGTAGAGGCTGTTCTTATAGTTGGTGTAGGCGTTGGCCAGATTATCGGTGAGGGCGATCGCGGCTCTGTGCTCTTCTTCCGAGGCGCGAATGAGCGCGGCCTGGGCCGACATGATGTTCCCCCTGTTTCGGTCCCAAACCGGCAGCGGCATCTGGAGCAGGAACTGCGAGTAGCTGCCGAAGGGGTTGGCGGTGAAGTCCTTGCCGTATCGATAGGCGACGTCCAGGTCGGGCAGGGGGCCCAACTGGGCCAATCTGAGGTTGTACCTGGCCTGCGGCACGAGGTTGCGTGCCGAGAGAATGTCCGTGTGGTTACGCAGGACGTAGGCCAGCACGGCGTCGTAGTCGTAGTACGGAATGAAGCGGTCGATTTGCCCGCCCACTTGGGTCAGGGGCAATTGCCGCAGGCCGAGAGCCGCCACCAGCGACTTCCAGTCGAAAATGTAGGTGGCGATGGCCTGCTGGTAGGCCAGCCGCGTGGTCATGGCCTGGGCCCGCAGCGACGCGGGCTCGTACGGCGCGGCCGTCGCTCCCCGCAAAAGGGCCGTTTGAAGTTGGTACATGTCGTCCGTAAAGTGGGCGACCGCGCGAGTCACCGCCAACGTTTCCTTGTCGACCAGGATCGCGAAGTAGGCCTGCCGTACTTGCGTCGCCAGATCGTTGCGAGCGCGCCGCAAGGCAAGCTCCGCGTTGTCCAGACTCACGCGTGCCGAGGCGGCCGCCAGCTTCTGTTTGCCTCCCGTTTTGATAACCTGCTCGATCCCCAGGCCCTGCACGCCCGCGCTCGTGTTGTTCGCGTTGGGGTCGACGAAGAACGAGCCCTGCGGGTTCGCGTAGGTGCAAGCTTGTATCCAGGCGCCGTAGGCCCTTTGCACGTCGGCCACCGCCTGGCGTAACAGCGGGCTGTTGGCCGCGGCGATGCGCTGCAACTCGGTGAGCGTGTAGGGCCTGTCCTCCGGACCCGGCAGCGGCTGCGGTTCGATCGGCATGGGCGGCAGCTCGGGGTAGATACTCCCGATTTCCTCCATCCGCATGGTATCGTCAGGTGCCAGCTCAATGCGGGGCACCTCGGCTCCCGGCAGCCTCGGCGGGATGTTGACCTGCAGCCTCCGGTCTCCGGCGGCGATCGAATCGTTTGGCGGCGGCATCCACGCGGCCGTCTGCGCTACACGGGCACGCGCTTCACGCGGCCCGCCCCCCGCATCGCGCAGCGGCCCGATTTTCGGCGAATTGAGCCAGGCATCGGTCCGCGCATCGAGGGAGCCTTCGGCCGGCGATATGTCTTGCGGCGCCGCTGCGTAGCGCAGTTCGTTCTGGCTGGACGCCGGCCTGACTTGTGGCGCGGTTCCGCCCGACCGGGCGTCGAGGCCGTCGCGGCTGGCTGAGTGGGCAGGGCGAGCGGGTGTGGCCTTCTCAGGCGTGCGACCGCTTGCCGAGGTGCCATCGCTTGCCCCAGCGGCGGCGGAGGGTTTTACGAGGGCTGCCGATTCGTCGGGCCGGAGGTCGTAGGGTTGGTTGGCCATGCGGCAAACGGTCTGGTTGGTCGCTTGGCGCACGGGCCAGGTGCAGCCCGTCGCCAGCAAAAGACCAGCCAGAGTGATGAGTCGCCGCGAGAGCATCGAATCAGGGGGGAGATCTTGGGTTTTAGGTTGGATGCGCCTGAGGTCTTAGGTCTTGGGTTTTAGGTCTTGGGTTGGGAGCCAAAGTCGAAGACCTAAAAGCCAAGGCCCAAGACCTATGAGTGCCGGCCTTAGCCAGCCTTCGGTAACTGCCAGCGGCTGAGATAGGCGGCCAGCACTTCTTCGGCGATGGCGGATTGGGAGATCCGCCGCATCGCCGACTCGATGCCAAGCCGCTGTGCCGTGGCGACGGTGAGATGGAGAGTCACTTTGACGGTCGTGGGATGAGCAGGCGATTCGTCTTCCTGCCCCGCCGCACCGCCCGATTGCCGTTGTCCTGTCTTTCGTCCCATTCGTATTGCCTCCTTGCCGTCATGCCTACAAAGCGACATCGGCCATCGCGGGCGCGGTCTGGAGGAAAGTTGACGATTGTGCCGGTCGTGAGCCGGCATCGACGTGCGCACTGCCCGCCGGTTAGGAGAGGCTCTAAGCCGTTGCCCGATAAACAGTTAGTTGGGCGCCGGCATTGCCTCTGCGGGAGGAATGGGCGGAATTACCTACTTTGCGTGAAGCTCCTGTGCGGTGGGTACTTGAGGCGGTTGACATGAAAGAGAGCGCTTCGTGTCACAAGTGGATCGTTGGAGCGATCACGGATCCTTGCCGCAGCATCGCAGCCGACGACCTGCCTAGCGAGCGCCGCGCGCCTAGTTGCATTTTGCTTGCGACAATCTCAGAATGCAGGCCGATGAGCGAGGTCGGCGGCGGAACGCCATCGCCCATCGCTCTTCAGAGCTGATCGCCGAAGCCCTCGGCGGTGGACCGTCGGGCCGGTTTCAGAGAGGCTCTTTGGCAGGAGAGGCCGCCATGCCCATTGGTCGTTCTTCAGCGCGTGCCGCTCGGAGGAGTCTGCTCCTTTCGCTCCTGCTGCATTCGGTTGCCGTGGTGGTGCTGGCCCTACTGTTGCAGCCGGCCGGTACTGGCCCGAATCGGCCGCTTGCCATCGAGGCCAGCATGGTGGACCCGCTGCCCGAGCCGGAAACGCTGGTCGTCAGCGAGTCGCTCATCCCGCCCAGCGCCGGTGAATTGCTCAGCGTCGACGAGGACGACCGCCCGTCCATGGCCGGCCAGCCAACCGACTTCGTATCGAGCGAGTTGGAACGGCCCACGGGGCGGGCGGGAACGGGTTCGTCCGAAACGAGCAGGCGGGGTTCAGGCACGGGAGCCTCTTTCTTCGGCACCGTCGCCTATGGCGACCGGTTCGTCTACCTGGTCGATATTTCGACCAGCATGGACCGAGGACAAGGACTCAGTCCCGGCGAAGGGAACCGATTTGCCCGGGCGATGGAAGAACTGCAGTCGTCGATCGACCGGCTCTCGCCAGCCCAATCGTTTTACGTGATCTTGTTCAACGGCGAGACGCGCCGCATGTTCGACGATACGGCGATTTTCCCCAAGCACCTGCCGGCTACCCCGGAGAACAAGCGCCGCCTGAGCGACTGGCTAGCGACCATCCGCACGGGTGAATGGACCGATCCGCGTGCCGCCTTAAAGCTGGGCCTGACGATGCGCCCCAGCGCCCTGTTCTTGTTGTCCGACGGCGAATTCAACGGCCAACAGCAGGGTCTCAACGGCGGACTCTTGAACGGCAATCCGAGCGTCTCGGAGGTCATCGAGCGCCACAATCGAGTCGGCACCCCCATCCACACGGTCGCCTACGAAGACAAGTCGAGTTGCCGACAGATGGAGCAGATCGCCCGCTCGACCGGCGGGGAATACCAGTTTGTGGCGCCGCACGCGTCGGTGGCAAGGCCCGATCCCCATCGAAAAGGCCTCGATCAAGAAGATCTGTCGAACAACCGTGCGCGATACCTCCTTTCACGGGCGGACGTTTTGGAGTCGCACGGCCGCTGGAAACAGGCCCTGGCCATCTACCGCCGTATCGAGCGAGATTTTCCGCAGACCACACAAGCGGAGGCTGCGGCCGCAAAGGTTCGAGGGCTGTCGAGCAGAGAGCTGTCGAGCAATCCATGACCGAGACCGCGTCGCAGCCCGCTGAGCGGCGAAGACGCTGGCAATTCAGCCTGCGAGCGATTCTGCTGCTGATGGTGGCCGTGGCTGCTCTCTCGGCCTTATATCGGGTGGCGCCGCAATTAGATGCGTTCGTGCTGGGAGCAGGGCCGGCCGTCTTGTGCATGCGTCACGGCCTGCAAAGCTGGCGGCGGCGATGTCGCGTTTCGCGCTGGATGAGGGCGGCGATCGTGCCGTCGCTGGGCATCTTCTACGTCGTCAGCGTGGGTCCGGCGATCTTGCTGGCGAATCGCGATCCATTCTGGGAAACGATGCTGGAACCCGTCTATGCGCCCCTGATATGGCTGCACGATGGTACCCTCTTCCACGATCCGCTCGACTGGTACGCGAGCTTCTGGCTGCAACTGACGTAAGCCCCGTTACGCCTCGCCAAGCAGGCCCATGCCGTTTTCCAGCTCTTCCGAACTGGGGCGGGAAACCTGCTTCAGCACCTGGCCGTCGCGCATGAAAACCAGCGTGGGCCAGAGCTTGACCCGGAAGGAACGGCCCAGCGGCTTGCCCTTGCCGTCCTCGATCTTGATGTGCCTCACGTCGGGGCGGGCGTCGAGCGCCCCGGCAAGCTCCCCTTGCAGGGCCTGACAGTGGGGGCACCAGGCGGCGCCGAACTCCAGCACCACCGGCCCGGCCATGCCGTCGACCTCTTCGCGTCTCGGCTCGGGTTCGCTTTCGGAACTGTAGGGCATGAGGGCTCTAGCGCGGTTTGATGAGCGAGATCGTCCCTTCTTCGGGACTGCTGGCGGTGGCGTACAGCTTCTTGGGAATGCGTCCCGCCAGACAGGCCATCCGGCCGGATTCGATGGCCAGCTTCATCGCGCGGGCCATAAGCACCGGATCGCGCGCGTGGGCGATGCCCGTGTTCAAGAGCACGCCGTCGACCCCCAACTCCATGGCCACCGTTACGTCGCTGGCGGTGCCGACCCCCGCGTCGACGATCACCGGGTAGTCGGGATCGTCCTCCTTAAGGTATTCGAGGCAGATGCGGATATTGTTGGGATTAAGAATCCCCTGGCCGGAGCCGATGGGACTGCCGGCCGGCATCACGCTCGTCGCTCCGGCCTCCTTGAGCCGCCGGGCCGTGATCGGGTCGTCGGTCGTGTAGCAGAGCACCTGAAAACCCTCGGCCACGAGTTGCCGCGTGGCTTCGAGCGTGGCCACGGGGTCGGGCAGGAGCGTCTTCTTATCGCCCAACACCTCCAGCTTGACCCAATCGGCGCCCGGGTTCTCGAGCCCGAGCAGGATCTCGCGGCCCATGCGGGCCACCCGCACGGCGTCTTCGGCCGAGAAGCAGCCGGCCGTGTTGGGCAGAAGCAGGTAGCGCCTGGTGTCGACGTAATCGAGCAGGTTCCGGCCCTGCGAGTCGATGAGGCGTTCCCGCCGCACGGCAACCGTGATGCAGTCCGTGCCGGACGCTTCCAGCGACTCGGCCATCAGGGCGTAGCTGGCGTATTTTCCCGTGCCGACGATCAGCCGGCTCGCCAGCGTGTGGTTGCCAAGCCGCAACGAGTCGGCGGTGGCCGTATCTTCATTCTCGATTTCGGTGCTCACGTTTATCCCCCCAAATCATTTATTCTTGGCCGATGCGCGGTTCAGCCCCCTCCGACCAGCGTGACGACTTCCAGCCGGTCGCCCGGCACGAGCATCCGTTCGGCATGCCGGGCGCGCGGCACGAGCTCCAAGTTCACCTCGACGGCGACGTGCTTCGGCTCGATTTTCAGCTCTTCGAGGAGGCCGGCGACGGAAAGGCCAGAGTTGACTTCGCGAGGGGAACCGTTGACGACGATCTGCATTGCGAAACGTCAATCCTCGCTCGCCGACAACGTCCGCATGGGATAGACGTCGAGCAGCACCAGGGGGGCCTTGATCTGCCGGCCGGCGATGGCGTAGGCCTGCGACCAGGGAACGCCATAGGCGGCCACTTTGCCCGTCGTCAGCTCGGCCACGTATACCACCGCGTTGCCCGGCTGCACCTGCCCGCCGCCGCGTCGGAAAATGGAAGTGCCGGTGACCATCAGATACTTCGGGTTCTTGCTGGGGTCGACCCCCAGGTCGTTGGCTACGTTGGTGCTGAAAGAAGCGAAAAACTTTCGGACGATCGGGCTGAGGGCGGTGGCCTTCAACTCGCCGCTGAGGAAATCCAGGTAAAACAGGGCTTCGGTTTCGTCGTCCAGCGACCCGGTGGCCAGAGCGAAGTTCTCGACGCGGTCCGTGGCGACGGCGTGCAGCGGCGTCTGCGGCCACAGCATGCTGATCGCCAGACCGATCGCGATACCACTGGCCAGAACGACGCCCGCATTTCCAAATCGCCGCGTGCTCATCGACTAACTCCTTTTCAGCTTGCAGGCCAACATCCGTGCCTGGCCCAGATCATTCACCCGGCCCCATAAACCGCGCCGGTATAAACCCGAAGCGTAAACGAGGCAGGTTGCGTCGTGCCCCTCGCTTACGCTTCGGGTTTGTGTGGGCCGGTGGATAATCCGTGCCTATCGCAAACGACGCCCCAATCGTACCGCGCCAGGGCACGTTGCGACAAGCGAAGCTGGGGGGATTGCGGTGGCGACTCTTACGCGCCGGCCGCGCTGGATTGCAGCAATTCTCCCTCCCAAACCGTCACGGCCTGGCCGCCGAGGATCACGCGGTCGCCGTCAAGTCGGAGCCGTAGCACGCCGCCCCGAGTGGACGCCTGATAGGCCATCATCTTGCTCTTGCCGAGCCGCTCGGCCCAATAGGGCGCCAAGCAGCAGTGCGCCGAGCCGCAAACCGGGTCTTCGTTGACTCCCAGAGCAGGCGCGAAGAAGCGGGAAACGAAGTCGAATTTTGCCTCGTCGGCCGGCGCCGTCACGATAAGCCCCTTCGTCGGCAGTTCTCCCACCCTGCGAAAGTCCGGTTGCAACGACCGAACCACCTCGGCCGATTCGACGACCGCCAGCATGTAGTATTTCGACCTGCCGACGAAGACCGGTTCGGCGCCCAGCGCCGCCGCGACCGGCGCGGCGGGCAGCGTTTCGGTCACCGGCGTGGCGGGAAAATCAAGGTCGATGAAATCGCCGTCCTGCACGCACGGCAAAGTCCCGCCGCGGGTGTGGAAGCAAATCGGCTTTCCGCGCGAGGCATATCCGGCCGTCCACAAAGCATGCGCCGTAGCGAGCGTCGCGTGGCCGCAGAGATCGACTTCGACCACGGGAGTGAACCACCGCAGGCCAAACTGATTTCCGGATCGCGAATCTTTCTCGATGCGCCGCACGAACGTCGTTTCGGAGAGATTCATTTCGGCGGCCACCGCCTGCATCCACCGCACATCGGCCTCATCTTCCAGCCAGCAAACGGCCGCCGGATTACCGGCGAACGGCCGGTCGGTGAACGCGTCGATTTGCCAGCATTTGATTCGCGACATGAAAGCAGTCCTGCTTGCAAAACCCTTACTCTTCGCCCTGGCGATTGATGCTTGTCAACACCTCGGTGACCTCTCTCCACAGAAGGGGCGCGACATCGTGAGGCCCCTCGGCCGCGACTTCCTTCATCGCCTCGTCGGGTGAGATGTGGTTTATCCGCGCCACCACCGCGGCCGCGATGGCCGGCGACCGGCTCATGCCACCGCCGCAGGTGATTAAGGTCGGCACTCTGGCGGTAACGAACAGAAGCGCCGTGTTGATCGCTGCCTCGATGACCACAAGCGAATTCCCTTGCCCGTCAACCAGCGGAAAACGGCAATAGATCAACTCTCTCGGAACCGCGATGGGCGGCTCTTCCAAGGCCAGATCAATGATCGCTTCCAGTCTGTGACCGAGCACGCTCTTCAAGTCACGAGCGTCGAAAGCGTTGCCAATCCAAAGTGATTCGGGGGAGATCTGTCTCAAAGGTCGGACCTTCTTTGGATTTTTTCCGCGGACGAATTGTTATGACCGGTTTCGGAGCGAATGGTTCACCGGAAGTCTTCGACGGTCCGATGGTTGGCTTATTTGGATCCATGTTACAATAGCAATCCTAGATCAAGAGGGCCTAAATCAGGCGAACAGCGATGAGTGGCAACCGTAAACGGTGCGGCGGACCGGCGACACGCCGCGAGTTTTTGGCAGCGGGGATGCTGGGCATCGGGGGACTGGCGTTACCCGATCTCTTCCGGCTCCGAGCCCGCGCGGCCGAAGCGGGCATGCCCGTCGACGAGGAGACGTCGGTCATCTTTGTGTGGCTGCCGGGCGGACCGCCGCACATGGACATGTACGACATGAAGCCGGAGGCTTCCTCGGATTACCGGGGAATCTTTCATCCGATTGCCACGAACGTCGCCGGCATCGAGGTCTGCGAGTTGATGACGCGGCACGCGGCCCTCGCCGACAAGTACGCCGTGGTCCGGTCGGTGTCGCACGCTTTCGCCGACCACGGCGGCGGCCACAAACGGATGATGACGGGCCGCGTGCCGGCCTCGCCAGTCGATACGGTCAACGACGCGCCGGCGACTGGCTCGATCGTCGCCAAGTGCCGCGAGAAGCGAGATATCGGCATTCCGAATTATGTTTCGCTCAACCCCGGCGGCCGCGTGAACGACGTTTTTGCGCAGGGGGCCGCGTATCTGAGCCAGGCCTACATGCCGTTCAACGTCGAGGGCGATCCGACCGCGCCCAACTTCGTGGTGCCCAACCTGGCGCCGGCGCAGGCGGTGGGCGAGCGGGTCGCAGATCGCACCAGCCTGCTCGCCTCGCTCGACCGCATCGAGCGAGAGATCGACGCCTCGCGGCTGATGGAGTCGATGGACAAGTTTCAGCAGCGGGCCGTGAGCATGCTCACCAGCCGCCGGGCAAAAGAGGCCTTCGATCTCTCGTTGGAGTCCGACGCCGTGCGAGACCGCTATGGCCGCCATTGCTGGGGTCAGCGGGCGTTGATGGCCCGCCGGTTGGTCGAGGCGGGCGTCAGCTTCGTGACCGTCATCATGGAGAATCCGTACCAGTCGGGTATCTCTCAGCTCAAGCAGGGCGTGTACAACTGGGATTCGCACGCCGTGAACTGCCATATCTGGGACGACCTGCACGTGCGGCTGCCGATTTACGATCAGGCCGTAACGGCCCTGATCGAAGACGTCTATCAGCGGGGACTCGACAAGAAGACGCTCGTTCTGGTCACGGGCGAGTTCGGTCGCACGCCCCGCATCGAGAACAACGTCGGCACGCAGACGGGAGTGAGGCAGCCGGGGCGGGACCACTGGCCGCAAGCCATGTCGTTGATCATGGCGGGCGGCGGGATGCGCACGGGGCAAGTCGTCGGTTCGACCAACCCCAAGGGAGAACACCCGGTCGATCGCCCGCTCACGCCCGAAGACCTCTGGGCCACGGTCTACCGGCACCTGGGCATCAACTACGACGACTCGTTCCCCGACCATCGCGGCCGGCCCATGCCGATCCTCGCCACGGGCGAACCGATCTCGGAACTCTTGTAGATCTCGATCAAGCTGGATGGGACGGACCTCCTTGTCGAACCTTTATCGATCTACATCCGATTGTCTCTCGCCGCCGGCTCTGAATATCACCGTCCGCGTGTCCTCCGTGTCGTCGGTTGCCGTCGATTCGGCGGACAACCCCATCGCAGCGTCGTGCTCGCGCCACCAGGCCGTGGCGTCGGCCCGGCTCCAGGTTCCGGCCAGCGGGCATTCGGCCAGCCGTTCCGCCAGTTCTTCGGCTGACCCCGGCCGCTGACCTGGATCTTTGGCGAGGCACGCCATGATGAGCGATTCCAGTTCCTGCGACACGGTCCGGCCGACTCGCGATGACGGCCGTTCGGGTTCAGCGTAGACCTGCTGCATGCAGACTTCCGCGACACTCTTTCCCTGGAACACGGGCGTGCCCGTCAGCAGAAAATAGCCGACCGCGCCGACCGCATAGAGATCGCTCCGCGCGTCGAGCCGATCATCTCCTTCGATTGCCTCGGGCGCCAGGTAATGGGGTGTGCCGGCGATCGCACCTGCCGAGGTGAGCGTTGTTTGCCGCTCGGCGTCGATGGCTTTGACCAGCCCGAAATCGAGCACTTTGACGACGTCGTACTGGCCGCCCCGCTGACAGAGCACGATGTTCGCTGGCTTGATGTCACGATGGATCAGGCCGATTCCGTGGGCCTCGCCCCGCGACCCGCAGATCTGCCGCAGAATGGCGATCACTCGGCCCTCCGGCAGCGGCCCGTGCCGGCGCACCAGCTCGTCGAGGTTGATGCCGTCCAGATACTCCATCGCGTAATAAAAGACTCCCTCGGGCGTGCGCCCGTAGTCGTAGATGGCGATGGTGTTGGGATGGTTCAACTGGCTGGTAAGGTGAACCTCCCGCTCGAAGCGCGAGATGGCCTGCTCGGTCGTTTTGTCGGCGTCGAGGAGCTTGATGGCGGTTGGCCGCCGTAGCATGGCATGGCGGCCGCGGTAGACGACCCCCATCCCGCCTGCTCCGATCTTTTCTTCCAGGGAGTATTGGCCGAGTTGCCGGGCCTCGATCGCGGCCTGCCGCATCGACCGACGTAGCCGAGCCAGGACGATCGTAAAACCGAATATGGCCAGAGCGCTGGCCAGCAGCAGGACGAACAACACCCAGAAGGCGATCTTCAAGATCGCCAGCGAGCGGTACGCCTCGGCTCGGTCGACTTCCGTACCGACGCCGAAGCCGTATTCGCTGAGCCAGGTCCAAGCGCCGATCACGGGCACGCCGCGGTAGTCGCGGTAGCCGTCGACGTCGACGCCGCTTTGGTGTTGCGCGGCCTCGGCCGCCAGTCGAATCAAGAGCTGTTCGTCGCGCCGCGCCGCCGGACGCTCGCCGCTGGTCAGATCGGCGCCCGGATCCTTGAGCGCCAGATTCAACACCGAGGTGGCGTCCTGGCGATCGGGAAGCAGCCCCAGGTGCTTTAATTCATCGTCGAAACGGCTTTGCGACAGGAGGAGGCCCGACCGGTCGAAAGCAAACGTCTCTCCGCTTTGACCGAAACGGGCCACGTTGAGTATGCGCGTGAATTCGTCGGCCGGGCGCATGCGAAGCAACAGCAGGCCGATGACCTGCTTCTGCTCGTCGCGGATCGGCGCCGCCGCGAACATCGTGGGAAGGTTGGCCCGCATCCTTCCTTGTTCGTCAGGCAGCAGCACCTCCGACGGAAACGGCGGCGCGACGATCGACTCGCCCGCCAGCACCCGATCGATGGCCTGCGCGTGCTCGCCCAGGACGTCCGTCCCAACCAGGGCGTCCTGGCTGGCGGCCACGGTCCGCCTCGCGCGATCGGCCACGAGAAAACCCAGGTAACCGTGCTGCCGCATGGCGGGTGCCAAGGCCTCGCGCAACTCGGCCGCTTCGGGCGCGCCCGCCAGCGCGAGCGGCAAAACGCCCGGCTCGTGGGAGCGCTCGATAAGCCGTTCTGCCAGGCGTGCTGCACGCCGGCCGTCGGCGGCGGCCTGGGCGCTGGCCTGCTGGGCGTGCAGCCAGAGCCGCAGGGCCGCCACGTCGGCATCAAGGATGGCGTGCAACTGGCCGGCCATCGTGGTCTTGATGGCCGCCTCCATGCGGGTGTGCAGTTCCCAGCCGATCACGCAGTGCACGATGATCGCCAGGGCGGGCCAGAGCCAACTCCATTTGCGGCCGAGCAGCCTCTCTGCCAGCGCGGCCGACCGCTCGCTGGCCGAAGAACCGGATCGGCTGCCCGCCGAAGACGAAGAATCGCCCTTCTCTATTCCGCCCATGACGATCGCGCGGCTTGCCTATTCTGCAGCCTTGGTTTCTGCGTGGTCGATCTCGGCGATCCCGAGCAGCTTCTTGAGCTTGTCGTTCTCGGCTTCGGCCGCCTTCAGCTCCTTGCTAACCTGCGACGAGTACTCGGCCAGCTTCTTGCCGTCGGTTTCGGCCTTTTCCATCTTCTGCAGCAGCGCCAGCGCCTTGGCCTCGTGCCCCTCGATCGCCTTGAGATGCTGATCGATTTGCTTGTCGTCCTTTGCTTCGTGCTTCAGCTTGGCGGTTTCCTTCTGGGCAGCCGTCAGATTGCGGCGGATTTCCGCCGCGTGTTCCTGGGTCGTCTCTTTTGGTACCTGGCTGTAGCGGCGGCCGTAGTAGTTAAGTACGCGGGCGTTGTACGCGGCGCCCTGTCGATACATCGACGCCGTGTGCGGCCGGTAGTACTCGCCGGTAATCTTTCGATCCGCCCGCTCGTTCAAATCTTCCTGCGCGCAGGCGCCGGCCGTAAACAGTCCGAGCACCGCGGCGGTTAACAACACGTACTTCGTCATCTCGCTCTCCTTTAACACAGAGGGGGTGATACAACCGAGACAGGATCTTGGTTCCAACCGCCGCGGGCGTGCTAAATGGCAGTCTGGAACGGGCCGGGGCCAGCTACGGCAATCCACGTGCCACTCGCCCGCACGAGGCAGGGCGCCGGGGCTTCAACTCTGGCGGAGAGTGGTGCGGGGGCCATTCGCGCGCCTGCGCTGTGCCATCGGGCCCACGCCGTGCGGATCCGCGCGCCGTCCGCGCGATGCGGCCCTCTTTCTGCGCGGCCATTTGCACGTTTTGCCGACAGCAAAGCGCGTGAAGATTCGTGACGGTATAGCGATTGCTTTTTGGGGTTGCGAGCGCCTGTAGAACGTGAAACGTCAGGAGTCAAATGACCATGTCCGAGTCGAACAGAATTCTGGTTGGTATCGACCTGCTGCAATCACGACAGGGCGAGCTTTCGCCTCCCGTCGCGGAGGCCGTGAAGCAGGCGTTGTGGCTAGCGGCAAAGGCGTCCGGAGCAGTCACCTTCTTTGCCGCGGTCGAGGTGCCGGAGGAAGACGAGCTTTACACCCCCCTGGGTGAGCACGCCCGGATTGTCGGACAGGTCGAGGCGGCGGCCCAGGCGAGCTTGGACAAGCTGGTCGAACAAGCGACCGGACGCGGCGTCAAGGCCACCGGCAAGGTCGTCTCCGGCCAAGGGTGGATCGAGCTGGCCAGGGAAGCGATCGAGGGCAAGCACGACGTGGTGGTGGTTGGCACGCGCAACCTAGGCGCCGTCCGCCGCGCCCTGTTCGGCAGCACCGCCGTGAAGCTGTTGCACAACTGCCCCGGCGCCGTCTGGGTCACGAAGCCCCAGCCGCAGCCGACGCCGCGCAACATTTTGGTGGCCAGCGACTTCAGCCAGGTGAGTGACGAGGCTTTGCGACTGGCCCTGCGGCTCGGCTCCGCAGACGGATTGGAGAGGTCGCCGACGAATGACGAGACCGGGCCGCGGGGGCAGGCCGAACCGGCGGGTTCTTTGGCATTTCCCAAAATTCATCTGCTTCACGTACTCGAACGTCCCTACGCGCGGCTTTGGGAAGCCGGGCTCGTGGAAGCCCGCGGGGAAGAAACGCACCATCAGCACGATCGCGACGCGGCGAGAAAGCGTCTGGGGGATCAACTCGCCAGGGTGTTGGAGCGTGCCGGGGTGTCGTCCGCCACCAATGTCGAGTTGTCTGTTGCCGATGGCACACCGGTGGCCGATGAAGCAATTCTGCGCTACATCGACGCCCATCAAATCGACTTGCTCGTCATGGGGACGTCGGCCCGCCATGGTTTGGCCGGCGCGTTTGTGGGGAACACGGCCGAGCGCTTGCTGACCTCCGTACCGTGCTCCCTGTTGGCTGTAAAGCCCGCTGATTTCGTCTGCCCGGTGCGCCTGGAATCGTACTACTACGCCCAGCCGACCGCCTACTTGTAACATCGAGACACCGCGGTACGTCGGTCCTTTCGACCGACCCATTCGCCCGGCGCTTGGCGCTTTCGTCGCATGCGCGATTCCCGGCAGGTGCAGCGGACACAATCTTGCCGCGCGCGAAAAACTTCTACGCCTCGGCGGCCCGTGCAGGCGGTCGCCGCGTCGCGCCGCGGCAGACTACGAAATCGTCATCCTGTTCGCATCCCGCTTCCTGCAAAAGATTTGCCGCGACGATGGGCAACGAGCCAAGGCCGCAGGCGGTGGTGAGCCGGCGCGCGGTACACCATGTGCCTGAGAGCCTGTCCGAGGACCGGCGGGCAGGCGGACGCCCGCACGGCAATGCCCGGTTCTCGAATAGACGCTAAGGCGTGAGCCAGTCGCCGTCGCCTCTCAGGCCGGCGGATGTCACGGACGACACATCCCTTGCGGAACCGTTATGAATCCGATTGTTTTTGCCATGCGGCACCCGATCACGACCATGATGCTGGTCGTGGCACTCATCAGCGGCGGCGGGCTGGCCTATAGCCGCATGCGGGTCGACATCTTCCCCTCGCTCAACGTTCCCAAAATCTACGTCTTCCTCGATTACATCGGCATGAGTCCCGACCAGGTCGAGGGATTCATCGTCAACCAGCTCGAACTCTACTTCCAGTACGTCGACGGCATCGAAGACATCAACACGCGCAACATTCAGCAGGTCGCCCTGTGCGAACTGTCGTTCTTCCCCGGCACCGACATGGGCCAGGCGATGGCGCAGGTGGTGGCCATGTCGGACCGGGCCATGTCGTGGATGCCCAAAGGGACGTTGCCTCCCATGATCATGCGCATGGATTCGGGTAGCGTTCCCGTCGGCTACCTGGTGTTCGAGAGCGAGCAGACGTCGCTAGGCGCGATGGGCGACCTGGCACAAAACGTGATCCGCCCCCTGGTGCAGAAATACGTTCCCGGCACGGTCGCCATTTCCCCCTTCGGACCGAACATGCGGTCGATCGTCGTCAACGTCGATCCGCAGAAACTGCTCGCGTATAACCTCCGGCCCGATGACGTGATTCAAGCGCTGGCCAAAGGGAACACGATCATTCCCGCCGGGAACATCTATGTAAAAGACTCCATGCCGGTGGTCAGCAACAATGCCACCGTGGTCGATATCCAGCGCCTGGGCGATATTCCGCTGAAGCTTGGGCGAAACGTCTATTTGCGCGACGTGGCCAGCATTCTCGACGATACCGACATCACCTACGGCTACGCACTCGTCAACGGCAAGAAGTCGGTCTACCTGCCGATCATCAAGAAGGACACCGGCTCGACGCTTACCGTCGTGTCCGACGTGCGCAAGAACATGGAGGTGTTCCGCAACTCCATCCGTCCGGACATGTACCCAGAGGTGAAGTTGAGCTTTCAGTTCGACGAATCGCCGACCGTGATTGCGGCCGTCGAAAGCGTGGCTACGGAAGGCGCGATCGGCGCCTTCTTGACCGGACTGATGATCATGCTCTTTTTAGGGGATATGCGGAGCGTGATCGTCGTCGTCTCCAACATTCCTCTTGCGCTGCTCGGCTCGCTCTTCGGCCTCTGGTTGACGGGCAATACGATCAACATCATGTCTCTTGGCGGCTTGGCGCTGGCCATCGGCATTCTGGTCGACGAGGCAACGGTGGAAGTGGAGAACGTCCACGCCCAGATGGCCAAGACGCCGAAGGTCGCCTCGGCCGTGCTGCACGGCAACCTGATCACGGCCGTGCCCCGGCTGCTGGCCTTGCTCTGCATCCTCTCGGTGTTCATTCCGGCCTTCATCATGGAGGACCCGCTGCGCTCGCTCTTTATGCCCCTGACGCTGGGCGTCGGCTTCGCGATGATCTCGTCGTACCTGCTGTCCAGCACGTTCGTGCCGATTATGTGCGTCACCCTGCTTAAACACATGGGGCACAGCCACGGCGACGAGCACGGCGGCATCTTCGGACGGCTCTTGAAGGTCTACAAGAGAATCGTGAGTTGGTTTGTCCGCGCCAGGTGGATCGTCGTGCCGGCCTACCTCGCCGGTTGCGTCGCGATCATCGGCCTGTTGGGTGTGCAGGTCGGCACGGAGTTGTTCCCGCAAATTGACTCCGGCCAGTTCGTGCTCCGCTTCCGCCCACCCCCCGGCTCAAACTTTGAGCTCACGCGGCAAATGGCCGTCAGGTGTATGGAAGAAATCGAGCGCGAAGCAGAACCCGAGAACATCGACATTTCCATGGGCTTCGTAGGGCAGGTCGCGCCGAACTTCGGCATCGACAACATGGTGCTGTTCATGCGCGGCCCCGACGACGGCCAGTTGCGCGTGGCGCTGAACGAAGAAAGTGGCGTCAAGCTGGCGGAGTTTCGCGAAAGGCTGCGCAAGGTGCTGCCCGAGCGAGTCCTTCCCTGGCTGGCGGAACGACTGGAGCAGGGGGGGCTCTCGAAAGAGGAAGCCCAGCGCGAAGCCAGCCTGGCGAGCTTCGGGTTCCAGCCGGGCGACATCGTGACCAGCGTCATGAGTTTCGGTTCGCTCACGCCCATCGCCGTGCGGCTGGTGGGAACGGACCTCAAGCTGGTCCGCCAGCACGCCGAGAAGATCGCCGCCGCGATGAAGAAGATTCCCTATTTGCGCGATGTCGGTTTTGAACAGCAGCTCGACTACCCCTCGGTCGAAGTGACCGTCGACCGCGAGAAGGCGGGCCTGAGCGGTGCTACGGTCGAAGACGTGGCACGGGCCATGGTGATGGCCACCTCCTCGACCCGCTTTACCAACCTTAACTACTGGGTTGACGTGAAGACCGGTTTCGACTACCTCGTTCAGATTCAGGTGCCTCCGCTGCGCATGGAAAAGCCCGAAGACGTAGAGGTCTTGCCGCTGGAGTCGGTCAACCCGCTGGTCAACCTGATGATTCGCGATGTGGCCACGGTGAAGAAAGGCGTGCGGCCCGGCGAACTCGACCGCGACATGTCGCAGCGCTACGTGACGCTTACGGCGAACGTCGAGGGGGAAGACATGGGCCGGGCCGCGCGGCAAGTGCAAGAGGCCATTGACGCCGTAGGCGCTCCGCCGCAAGGCGTGCGCGTCGAACCGATGGGCCAACTTCCCCCGATGCGGGCGATGTTCAAGGCGCTCAGTATCGGGCTGGCGGTGGCGGTATTCGTGATCGTCGTCCTTCTCACGGCCTACTTCCAGTCGCCCCGTCTGGCCCTGATCTCGATCGGTGCCGTGCCCGGCGTGCTGGCCGGCATCGCCACCATCCTTTACTGCACCAATACCTCGCTGAATATCGAGTCGTTCATGGGCTCGATCATGTGCCTCGGCGTCTCGGTGTCGAACTCCGTGATGCTCGTCACATTCATGAGCGACCACTGGAAGGGCGGATCGCACTCGGTTGAGGCGGCGATTGTCGGGGCGGGCGAGCGCTTGCGGCCGATTCTCATGACGGCCTGTGCCATGACCGTCGGCATGGTGCCGATGGCGCTGGCGCTGGAGCGGGGAAGCCAGATGCAAGCTCCCCTCGGCCTCGCCGTGATCGGCGGCCTGGTGATGTCGACCTTTGCCACGTTGTTGGTATTGCCGTCGGTCTTCGCGGTCGTCGTCGGCAATCGAAAGTTCCACTCGCCCTCGATGTACCCCGACGATCGCGAAAGCATCCATTACGACCCGCACGTTTTCGACGCCGAGCACGAGGCCGAAAAACGTCACGCCGGCGAGGAAGCAACGTCGCCGGTCGCCGAAGCGACGAGCGGCCCGACTCAAGCGGACAAACCCGTGCCGGACCCGAGGTTTGACAAGGTGCTGGCATTTCCGTGGAACCCGACGGCGGTCGAAACCGATCCCTTCGTGACGCACCATACGCAAGAGGAGTTGCTCGACACGCTCGGCTTCAAAGCCAAGGACGTGCCGCCCGACCAGTCGCACGCCGAACCGCCGGGCGATCGCAAGATCCCGGGCGAAGAGGAAGCGATTTGATGGCCTAGAATTGTTAAGATGGAGAGTTCTGATATACCGCCCTTTTCGTTGGAGGCCGTCCGTGCGACGTGACATTTGGCCCACCCTTGTGCGTCGTTTTGCCAACGGTCGCGGGCCGCTCTGGGGGTTGCTGGCGGCGCTGGCCGTAATCGGTTGCAGCCGGCAACCGACCACAGAGGTCGCCCAAGCGCCCCGGCCCCTGACCGTCAAGGTGACGCGGCCCGTCACGCGGGACATCGTCCGTTTCGTCGGACAACCCAGCTTCGTTGAAAGCTACGAGCGCACCTCGATCTATCCCAAGCTGAGCGCCTACATCAAGAAGTGGTACGTCGACATCGGCGACAAAGTGACCAGGCACCAGGTGCTCGCCGACCTGTTCGTGCCCGAGGTCGAGGAAGACTGCCAGACCAAGCACGACGCGCTCGAAGTGGCCGAGGAGCGCGTGAAGCTGGCGCAAGAGAAAGTCAAGGTGGCCGATGCGAACGTCCAGGTGGCGGCGGCACACCTCGAATCCGCGAAAAAGATTCTCGACCAATACGAATCGCAGGTGGCGCGCTGGGCCAAAGAGGTCGACCGGCTGACGCGCGAGACAAAAGGGAAGAACGTCGACGCGCGTGTGTTGGGCGAATCTCAAAGCCAACTGGCGTCGAGCACCGCGGCCCGCGACGCCGCCCTGGCCGAGATCGAGCGTGCCGAGGCGGAGTTGAAATCGAAGACGGCCAGCCTGGAACAGGACGACGTGGCCGTCGAGGTCGCCCAGGCCGAGGTGGAAGTCGCACGGCACGATTATCTGCGGGTGAAGGCCCTCGTGGACTGGTACCTCAAGCTCTATGCTCCCTTCGACGGAGTGATCGTGGCCCGAAACGCCAACACGTGGGACTTCGTTCTGCCGGCCACGGGAGACCCGACCGCCGATCACGAACGCACGCCCGATCTGTCACCGGGAGGAAAGGCGGCCCCGGTGTACGTGGTGGATCGTACCGACGTGGTTCGCGTGTTCGTGGACATTCCCGAGAGCGACGCCAATTTTGTGCACGTCGGTTCGAAGGCGACCGTGCTGGCCAAAGCCTTTCGCGACCAACCGATCGTGGGCTCCGTAACCCGGACCTCGTGGGCCTTAAACGTGAAGAGCCGCACGCTGCGGGCCGAGATCGACTTGCCCAATACGGGCAGCCGGATTCCTGACGATCTGCCGAAAAGCACGCGTGAGGCGTTGTCGCAAGTCAGGATGCCGCCGGCCGACACCGAACTGTTGCCCGGGATGTACGCCTACGGCAAAGTCATTATCGAGCGGCCGCAGGTTCGGGCGCTTCCGGCCGCTGCCTTGATGCACGACGGCGACCAGAGTTTCTACTTCGGTTATGACGACGGCAAAGCCGTGCGGACGGAGATCCAGACGGGAGTCAGTGACGGCAAGTGGATCGAAGTCACCAACCGCCGGCGCAAACCCGCGGAGGACGCCGGCATTCGCAACGTCAATTTCACGGCGACGAATCAGCCCGCCCGAGATCTTTCTACGGTGCTCGACGAAGACGGAGACTGGGTGCCGCTCGACGGATCGGAGCAGGTCATCGTAGGCGACCTGTCGATTCTCACCGACGGCGCGCACGTTCAGGTTGGTTCAACGGAAGAGACCGAAGTCGCTTCCGCAAACGCGAAAGCGCCCGGCGGAAAAGGAAACAACCTGGCCTTGGCGACGGGTTCCTGATCAGAAAAACCGACACGACTGAGAAGATTCCCATGTTCCGTTCTCTTACTCTCAGATTGCCGTTCGCTCGCTCCGCTTGGCTGGCGGCATCGGTGCTGGCCGGCCTTGCGCTACCCGCGTGCAGCCACGAACAGAAAGCCGAAGTCAAGAGCGTCTCCGACCCGCCGGCCGTTCAGGTGATGCGGGCCCAACCGCGCGACATCGTTCGCGTCGTGGGACAACCGAGCTTCGTGGAAGCCTACGAGCGCACCAGCATCTATCCCAAGCTGACGGCTTTCATCGAAAAATGGAACGTCGATATCGGCGACAAGGTCCACAAAGACCAGGTGCTCGCCGACCTGTTCGTGCCGGAGATCATCGAGGACTGGAAGAAGAAAGGGGCGGTCGTCGAATACGACAGAAAGCGCGTTGCACTGGCCCTGAAGACGCTGGCGGTGGCCAAGGCCGACGTCGAAGTGGCCTCGGCGCTCGTCAAGGCCGCCAGCGCGACGTGGAAGCAAAACGCAGAGGAGGCCACGCGCTGGGAATCGGAGGTCAAGCGGTTGCAGGGCGAGGTCGATCGGGGCGTGGTCGATCCTCAAGTGCTGCTGGAATCGCAGAACCGGTTGAGGGCTTCGCTCGCCGAGCGCGACGCGGCGGAAGCCGACGTCGTCAAGGCCAAGGCCGATTTGCAGTCGAAGAACGCGGCAGTCAGTGAAGACGAGGTCGCCGTCAAGGTGGCCATGGCGGACGTGGAGGTCGCCGACAGCGACTACAAGCGTCTGGGCGCCTGGGCAGACACCGGCCCGGGGCAAAAGCCGTACATCAGGCTTTACGCCCCCTTCGACGGCGTGATCGTTTCCCGCAACGCCAATACCTGGGATTTTGTCTTGCCGGCGGCGGGCGACCCTTCTGCGGACGCCCGCGCCCCGTACGAGTCGCCCAGCGGTCAGGCCAGCCCCATCTACGTGGTCGATCGCACCGACGTGGTCCGCATTTTTGTAGATATTCCCGAGCACGACGCCAACTACGTTCGTGTGGGATCGAAGGCCAGCGTCCTCATCAAGGCGTTTCGCGATCAGCCCATCGCGGGCACCGTGACGCGCACAAGCTGGGCGCTCAACGTCAGCAGCCGCACTTTGCGGGCGGAGATCGACTTGCCCAACACGGGCAGCCCGATTCCGGACGACGTGCCCAAGGTCGTTCACGACGCGATCTCGCAGGTCAAACTCCCCGAGACGACCAGCCAGATTCTGCCCGGCATGTATGCCTACGGCAAGGTGATCATCGAGCGTGCCGGGGTCCACGCCTTGCCCGCGGCCGCCTTGACGCGCGTCGGTGACCGGACGTTCTGTTTCACTTACGAAAACGGCAAGGCGGTGCGGACCGAAGTCCAGACCGGTTTAAGCGACACCAAGAACAAATGGATCGAGGTCACCAACCGCCGGCGTGTTTTGCACGACGAGGTGGGGGTGACGAAGGTGAGCCTCGGCGGCACGGAACACGACACGGCGATGGAGAATGAGACCGCGGCTTGGGCGCCCTTCGACGGATCGGAACAGGTGATCTTGGGCGACCTTTCTATTTTGACCGATGGCGAACCCGTCCACGTCGTGGCGGAAGTCTCTGAGACCAAGAAGGCCGCCAGCCCGGACCCCCACGGAATTTAGCGGGCCTTCACGCCCGGCGAACCGCGACGCAATTCTCGCGTCGCCAGATCGGTAGCGGACCGGTAGACTGAAGCGAAAGCGGCGCAAAGGCGCCATTCGCTCTCCGGCTCGCCTTGCCCATCAATGCGGTCGGCATCGACGGTAAATTCTTTCTATTCCGGATAAAGAGCGTACCTGCCGGGCAGCAGACGGCTGCCCGCGCCCGACGTCGCTTTGCGGCGTACTGTTCTACGTGAGTAAGCGCTTTTGCAGGAGTAGGCCATGAATCCGACCGTTCTCGCCATGCGGCGTCCGATCACGACCCTGATGCTGGTCGTAGCCCTGATCAGTGGCGGGGGACTGGCCTACAGCCGCATGCGGGTCGACATCTTCCCGTCGCTCAACGTCCCCAAGATCTATGTCTTCCTCGATTACATCGGCATGAGTCCCGATCAGGTCGAGGGGTTCATCGTCAACCAGCTCGAGCTCTACTTCCAGTACGTCGACGGCATCCAGGACATCAATACCCGCAACGTTCAGCAGGTCGCCTTGTGCGAACTGTCGTTCTTCCCCGGCACCGACATGGGCCAGGCGATGGCGCAGGTGGTGGCCATGTCGGACCGGGCCATGTCGTGGATGCCCAAGGGGACGTTGCCTCCCATGATCATGCGCATGGATGCGGGAAGCGTTCCGGTCGGCTACCTGGTCTTCGAGAGCGACAAGACCTCGCTGGGCGCGATGGGCGACCTGGCGCAAAACGTGATCCGGCCCCTGGTGCAGAAATACGTTCCCGGCACCGTCGCCATTTCCCCCTTCGGACCGAACATGCGGTCGATCGTCGTCAACGTCGATCCGCAGAAACTGCTCGCCTACAACCTGCGAGGCCAGGAGGTGATTGACGCGCTGGCCAAGGGGAACACGATCATTCCGGCCGGCAATATCTACGTGAATGACTCCATGCCGTTGGTGAGCAACAACGCCACCCTCGTCGACATCCAGCGGTTGGGAGATATTCCGCTCAAAGTCGGCCAGAACGTCTACTTGCGCGACGTAGCCACGATCATGGACGACACCGACATCACCTACGGCTATGCGCTGGTCAACGGCAAGAAGTCGGTCTACCTGCCGATCATCAAGAAAGACACCGGCTCAACGCTCACCGTCGTGGCCGACGTTCACAAGTCGATGGACCTGTTCCGCGACGCCATCCGTCCCGACATGTACCCGGAGGTCAAGCTCAGCTTCGAGTTCGACGAATCGCCTACGGTGGTGGCGGCGGTCGAAAGCGTGGCCACCGAGGGCATGATCGGAGCGGGGCTGACCGGCCTGATGATCCTGCTCTTCCTCCGCGACCTGCGCAGCGTGATCGTGGTCGTGGCGAACATTCCTCTTGCCTTGCTGGGGTCGATGCTGGGCCTTTGGATTAGCGGCAACACGATCAACATCATGTCGCTGGGGGGGATGGCGCTGGCGATCGGCATTCTCGTCGACGAGGCGACCGTGACGATCGAGAACGTCCACGTGCAGATGCAGGAGACGCCGAACATCGCCACGGCGGTGCTGCGTGCCAGCAACGCCACCGCGGTGCCCCGGCTGCTGGCCTTGTTCTGCATCCTGTCGGTGTTCATCCCGGCGTTCATCATGGAAGACCCGCTCCGTTCGCTCTTCATGCCGCTGACGCTGGGCGTGGGTTTCGCCATGATCTCCTCGTATCTCCTCTCCAGCACGTTCGTGCCCATCTTGTGCGTCTATCTGCTGAAACACACCGGCCACGGGCACGGCGAGGAGCAAGCCGGCCTGTTCGGTCGATTCCTTCACGTCTATGGCCACGCCGTGAATTGGTTCGTCCGGTTGCGATGGATCGTGGTGCCCGCCTACCTTGCTGCATCCGCCCTCGTTCTCGCGGGACTGGGGTTGCAGATCGGCACGGAGCTGTTTCCCGAAGTCGATTCCGGAGAGTTCGTGCTCCGCTTCCGTCCGCCCCCCGGCTCGAACTTCGAGCTGACCCGGCAGATGGCCGTGAAGTGCCTGGAGGTCATCGAGCAGGAGGCGAAGCCGGAAAACATCGACATCACGATGGGTTTTGTGGGGCAGGTGGCGCCGAACTTTGGCATCGACAATATGGTGCTGTTCATGCGCGGCCCCGACGACGGCCAATTGCGTGTGGCGCTTGACGAACACAGCGGCATCAAACTGGACGAGTTCCGCGAGCGTCTCCGCAAGGCGCTTCCCGAACGAATCGTTCCCTGGCTGGCCAAGCGCCTCGAGCAAGGCGGCCTGTCCAAGGACGAGGCCCAGCGGCAAGCCGGCCTGGCCACGTTCGGCTTTCAGCCTGGCGATATCGTGACCTCGGTGATGAGTTTCGGTTCGCTCACGCCGATCGCGGTGCGCCTGGTCGGGACCGACCTGAAACTGGTGCGGCAGCACGCGCAAAGAATCGCCGCCGAGATGCGAGAGATTCCTTATCTGCGAGATATCGGCTTCGAGCAGCAGCTCGACTATCCGTCGGTGGAAGTCGACATCGACCGCGAGAAAGCCGGCCTGAGCGGCGCGACCGTCGAAGACGTGGCTCGTTCGATGATTTTTGCCACCTCGTCGACCCGCTTCTCAAACCTGAATTACTGGGTCGATGTGAAAACCGGTTTCGACTACCTGGTCCAGATCCAGGTGCCCCCCTTGCGAATGGAGCAGCCCGAAGACGTCGAGCTGCTGCCGGTCGACTCGGTGAATCCGCTGGTCGACCTGATGGTCCGCGACGTGGCGACGGTACGCCGGGGAACGCGGCCCGGAGAACTCGATCGAGACATGTCGCAACGCTACGTGACCTTGACGGCGAACGTCGAGGGGGAGGACATGGGCCGTGCATCGCGGCAGGTGCAAGCGGCGATCGACGCGGCCGGCAAGCCGCCCCAGGGCGTGCGCGTCGAGCCGATGGGGCAATTGCCGTCGATGATCGCCATGTTTACGGCCCTGGGCACCGGGCTGGCCGTCGCCGTGTTTGTGATCCTGGTCCTTTTGACCGCCTACTTCCAGTCGCCCCGCCTGGCCCTGGTGGCGATCGGCGCGGTGCCGGGGGTGCTGGCGGGAATCGCCGTCATCCTCTACCTGACCAACACCGGGCTCAACATCGAATCATTCATGGGTTCGATCATGTGCCTCGGCGTTTCGGTGTCGAACTCGGTGATGCTCGTGACGTTCATGGACGAACACTGGCAGAAGGGGACGCCATCGACGGAGGCGGCGATCGTCGGCGCCCGAGAGCGTCTACGGCCGATTTTGATGACCGCCTGCGCGATGACCGTGGGCATGGTACCCATGGCGCTCGCGCTCGAGCGCGGCAGTCAGATGCAAGCGCCGCTTGGCCGGGCGGTGATCGGAGGGTTGGTGATGTCGACCTTCACCACCTTGCTGGTGCTCCCTTCCATCTTTTCCATCGTCATCGGCCGTAAACAGGCCCGTTCGCCCTCGATCTATCCCGACGACCCCGACAGCCTGCATTACGATCCGGACGTCTTCTCGCATGCGGATGAGGATGGAGTTACGTCCGGCACAGACGCTGCCGGGGATAAGCACAAGCCTCAAGCAGACCTGATTGCCGAGAGCCTGCAATCGTCCCAAGGATAAGGGATACTCGATCTCTTCCGAACCCGACCCGCCTGCTGCGTCACGGCCAGACTCAATCGGGCAGGGTCAACGTTCGCGTTGCGGCGGGGCTTGCTTTGGACTTGCCTGAAACTTGCCGAGTCTGAGCGGGCCTGGTTCGCCGGAGGCTCGACTGGTCGGGGCTGGGCTCCTCTCCCTCTTCCGATGCCTCACCGGGTGGAATCGGCTCGGCTGGCTTAATGCGTCGGTGGCTGGAGCGGTCGGGGTCGCTGTCATCCTCTTGTTTCGACTCGTTCGCCGCTTCCCCCGGCGCAACAATCACGCTCTCTGTCGTAACGACCCGTCGACAATGCGCGGGGCGGCTGGATTGGATCGCGTCGATCAGATCGGGAGCCCTCTCAACGCCGGGTTGAGGGGCGCCATACGGAACGAGTCCGTTGCCTCCCATGTTCCAGTAAGTGGTGTCGTCCGCCACGACGGAGGTGTAGGGCCCGAAGTCGAGGGGCGTCGTTCCCAGCTCTTCGGGCAGCGGGAGCTCGGGCATGGGACCCGCTCCCCAGCCATTCGAGCCGTAGGGCCGGGGCCGAGGATTCGAGAGCCGGTGAGGACCGTAACCGGGGTAATAAGGGGTGTAATACGGCAGAAGCGGGTAATACCCCCAGGGCCGCCAGCGGGTCGACGACGCAACCGGTGAGAGGGGCGCGTAGTAGGGAAAATAGCGTCGCCAGTGCTTCGCTTCGGCGGGGTCGAGGCCCGGCGGGTGAACCCCGTAAGCTTCTACGGGCGTAAGGATCGCCGGCCCGCGGCCGGCGTCGCCCGTGCCGCCGTTGGAGTACTCCTGGGCAGCCGCCGACAGCGACATCATCGCCGTCAAGGCGGCGGAGCCAAAGAGGCGTGAAAAACGGAGTGTCATGAGAATGTCCTCGGTTGCTTTCGGATCGGCGCCTTCCGGTCGCCGCGACTCTTTAACGCTCGCAAACAACTTACTAGCGGGTTGCCGGTGGAGGCCCCGTGCCGACTGGCGGGAGGTAGCCGGGCCGCTGGGTATTCACCGGAATGACCGCGCCCGTCCTTCGCGAGAACGCGATCTCGCGGGCCGGGTAGCCCAATTCGTGGAACATCGCAAACTGCGCCGTGTTGTAATCGGCGACGGTGTCGATGTAGTGTTCGTAGGCCTCCATCAGCAACTGCAGGGCGAAAACCACTTCCTGCGGGCGAAACACCTGAATCAAGACGTTTCCGAATCGCTGCGTTTGGGCCAGTCCCTCGATGTTGCCGTTGTAGTTGATCAGGGCCGACTTGACCTCGCGCTCGGCCTGCGCCACGCGGGCAGCCGCCGACTGCAGGTCGGCCTGAGTCCGCGTCACGCCTCCCGCGACCGAATCCTGCATCTGGAACAGCGCGACGATTTGCTGCGACGACATTCCGCGCGCCTCTTTGATCTCGGCCAGGTTCCTCAACCCCAAGCCGTCGATCGCGAACAAGAGCTGCGGACTAATGTCATCGCGTGGACTCCATTGATTGATGCTGTTTCCTTGGCCTATGCCGCCGGCCCCCACCTCGATCAACTCGTAAGGCGTCTGGAAGCCGTTCAAATACAGCGAGGGAAGCAGCGGGCGGAGTTTTTCTCGGCGAATCGAAACCAGCATCGCCTGGATCAGCGCCTGGTGCGACGCCAGTTCGGGGCGGTTGGTCAAGGCGATGGGGATCAACTGGTCGAGCGGACGAGCGGGATCGATCAAGGTGATTTGCAAGTGATCGTGCTCCAGCGGTTCGACCACGGCACGCGGGTCGAGACGCAGCACACGGGTCAACTCGGCGCTGGCGATGCGCCAATTCTGGCGCGACATCACCGCCACCTGCTCCAAGTCAGCCAGGAGGTTCCGCGCCCGGTCGACCTCGACCTTCGAAACCAGGTCGACACTGAGCGAGGCGATCTGCGCCACCAGCCGGCGGCCCCGCTGTACCGCGTCGATCGACACCGCGTACTGCCCGCGATAACGATGCACGTTAAAGTACGCCTTGGCGGTCATGAACAAGGCGTCGTTCTTGGCGGTTTGAAGGTCCCAGCGCGCGGAGTTAAGCATCTGCCGGTCGCGCAGCGGCTGGAAAATCATGTCGGCCGCGAATTGAAACTGCGGCGAGGGAAGCAGCGGCTCTCCGGGGTCGGGCTGGAAGAAATAGTTGGCACCCGACGGGGCCCAGGTGAATCCGCCGCCGCCGTAGAAAAAGTTGATGTTCTGCTGCAGCGGTCGGCCCAGAGTGCCTGGCGAGGGTTGCCCCAAGGAATTGATCCCGTTGGGGACGTTGAGGCCATTGTTAAGATCCGGCCCGAAGCCGTCGTGGCGGGTATAGTCGGCGCCGAGGTTAATCGTCGGAACCCAGAGCAGCTTCGACTTTTGAAGTGTCGCCTCCGCCACCCAGACCTTGGCGCCGGTGGCGGCGACGACGATCGGCCGTGCGTCCGCCAGCCGCAGTGCGGTGGCCAGGTTGATGGGAAAACGCAGGTCGCCCGGCTCAGGCGGGGGCGTCCTCATCTCCAGCACTTCGCCGCCGGGCGTCGGCGGCTCCTGCAGGGGCGACTTCTGGCTGGGCCGATCGGGAGGTACGTCCCCCCGTGCGGGAAAGTTGACCAGGGGCGGTGCTAGCTGGGGTGTCGGCTCGTCCGGCCCTGGCATTTGACTTGACCTGCTCGCAACCCGACGTCCATTAGACCGCGAGGGCGGCGGTTGTTCGCCGCCGGCCCGGAGACTCGCGCCGGCAAGGAACGCGCACGTGACGACGATCAACAAACGCTTGGCGAGTCGCATTCAGAGGGTTCCTTCCGTTACCAGCTCAACGATCCTTTTCGGTACCAGAACTTGCGTCCTGCGCCGGCCCGTTATCGCGACGGAGGCGGCGGCCCCGCGCCGACTGGCGGCAGATAACGCGGACGCACCGTGTTGATCGCCAGAATCGGCCCCGTTCGGCGAAAATAGGCCAGCTCCCGGGCCGGGTAGCCGAGCGCGTGGTACAAGCGGAACTGCGCCTGGTTGTACTCGGCGACCGTGACCCAGTAGTGATCGTACGCCAGCTTGAGCAGACTCAGGGAGAACACGGCTTCCTGCGGCCGAAAGATCTGGTGCAGCACGTTGTCGAACCGCTTGGTCTGCCCCAAGCCTTCAACGACACCCGCGTAATTGATGAGCGCGCCGCGTAGCTCGCGCTCGGCCTGGACGATGCGTGCCGCCGCCGATTGTAGCCGCGCCTGCGATCGCGTCACGTCGGCGGCCACCATGTCCTGAGCCCGAAACAGTTGCACCATGGCCCCCGAGGCCTCGCCCCGCATCCATTTCACCATGGCGGCGTTCCCCATCCCCATCGAGTCGAATTGAAACATCATTCCGGGGGCGATGTCTTCTCGAGGCAGCCAGTTGTTCAGCTTGTTGCCCTGGCCGAGTCCGTTGACCCCGAATTGAAGCTGCTCATAGGGAGTTTGAAAGCCGTTGAGCATCAGGACGGGGAGAAAAGGGCGCATTTTCTCTTTGCGAACGTTCACCAGCGCCGCCTGCACCAGCGCTTGCTGCGACGCCAGCTCGGGGCGGTTCGTCAAGGCGATCGGCATCAACTCGTCGAGGGGGCGGCCGGGATCAATCAAGGTGATTTGCAGGTGGTCGGGTTCCAGGGGCTCGACCACGGCGCGGGGGTCAAGGCGGAGCACCTGCGTCAGGTTGGCGCTGGATTTTCTCCAGTTCTGCCGCGCCATGACCGCCTCTTGCTCCAGTTCGGCAAGAAAATTTCGGGCGCGATCTACTTCCACGGCTGGAATGAGGTCGCGGCTCAGCTCGTCGATCTGCGCCAGCAGTCGGCGGCCTTTCACCACGACATCGATGGCCCCGGCATACGTTCCGCGCCACTTGTGTACCTCGAAGTAAGCGTCGGCGGTCAAGAACATCGCGTCGTTCTTGGCGGCTTGGATGTTCCAGCGTGCGGCGTTGAGATTCTGCCTCGCCGCCAGAGGTTGATAGATCATGTTGGTGGCGTTTTCCAACAGGAAGAAGGCCCCGCCGCCGTAGAAGAAATTGACGTTCTGGCTGAGCGGCTTTCCGAATGAGGTCGGGTCGAACTGCCCGAACGCATTTTGGCCCACGGGGATATTGGTGCCGTTGAGCGTATCGGGCCCCACGCCGTCGTGACGGGTGTAGTCGAAGCCGAGGTTCAAGGTCGGGATCCAGAGAGTCTTGGCCTTTTGCAGGCGGGCTTCGGCCACCCAGGCGCTCGCTTGCGCGGCGGCGATAATCAGCGGCCGCACGTCGGCCAGCCGCAGGGCGGTAGCCAGGTTGATCGGAAACCGCAGGTCGCCAGGCTCGGGCTTGGGCAACTGGAGGTTCACGACTTCGGCGGGCGGGGGCACTTCCAGAGGAGACAACTCACTGGGCCGGGCCGGCAGGTCGAGGTCGATTGGTGTGGGAGTCTGCTCGGCCACCCCGGGACCCCGCTGATTCATCGGAAGCGAGGCCGCTACCCCTGACGCCGCCCCGGGTGGTGTTGGCCGCTGAAATTGGACCGTAGCCGGCGGCGGAGACGATTGATCGGCCCGGCAGGGCAGGCCGACCCACGAAAGGGCCAGGGCTACGAACGCAACCACATGGCTGCGCGCGACCCGTAACCGCCCCCGGCTGCTTAGCGATCGGTTGCACGCTTTCATGGCAACGGCTCCTTCCCTGGCCTGCTTTCCTTGGCTTAGCGCGGCGGCTGCGGCGGTCCCGTGCCCACGCGCGGCAGATAGGCCGGCCGCTGGGTGTTGACAGGCAGGACTTCGCCTGGCGGCCGGAAGAACGTGATCTCGCGGGCGGGATAGCCCAGCGCGTGGAACAGCATGAACTGCGCCGTGTTGTAGTCGGCGACCGTGTTGAAGTATTCGTTAAAAGCCGCGTGCAGCAACTTCAGGGCGTAGACGACCTCTTGCGGCCGGTAGACCGTTTCCAGAAGGTTCCCAAATCGCCTGGTTTGTCCGAGCCCCTCATAATTCCTATGGAACGTGACCAATCCCGTACGCAAGGAGCGCTCGGCTTGGACAACTCGGGCCGCCGCAGACTGAACCCGGGCCTGGGCCTGATTGATTTCCGCGGCCACCGTGTCCTGGGCCTGGGCGAGCTTCGTAACGGCCTCCGACTGTTCGCCGCGCCGCTTTTTGACTAGGGCCGCGTTGCCCAAGCCAAAGCTGTTCCACTGCCAAACGAGCTGGGCGCTGACATCATCGCGAAATCCCCAACTGTTCAGCTTGCCGGCATGGCCCGTCCCAAAGATCGCCGCCTGAGGCGTCATGCCTCCGGGAGTTTGAAAGCCGGTGACCAAAATCGAGGGGAGCATCGGACGCATTTTTTCCTGGCGGATTCGGACTAGAGCCGCCTTGACCTCGGCCTCGTTCGCGGCCAACTCAGGACGGTTACGCAGGCCGATCGGAATCAGGTCGTCGAGCGGCCTCGCGGCGTCGATCAGGGTGATCTGCAGATGGTCCTGCTCTAACGGCTCGCACACGGCGCGCGGGTCGAGGCGCAGAACCAGGGTCAGATCGGCGCTCGCCAGCCGCCAGTTCTCGCGCGCCGAGACGGCTTGCTGCTCGAGAAAGGCCAGCAGGTTTCGGGCCCGGTCGAGTTCCACCGCCGGAATCAAGTCGCGGCGCAGGGCATCGATGGCGGCAATCAGCCTTCGTCCCTCTTTGACCGTGTACAGGGCCCCGGCGTACTGCCCGCGAAAACGATGGACATTGAAATAGGCCCGGGCGACCTCCAGAACGACGTCGTTCTTTGCCGTCTGCACGTCCCAGCGCCGCGCATCGAGCACTTGCCGGGCCGCCAGCGGTTGGAAAATGACGTCGGTCATGGCCACCACCTGGTACAAGCTGACGCCGGCGATGAACCAGTTGTAATTCTGGTTGAGGGGTTTGCCCCAGCCGCCCGGCGCCGGTTGTCCGTAGATGCCGACTCCATACGGCACGTTAATACCCTGGTTGAAGTCCACCGGGCCGTCATGCCTGGCGTAGGTAGACGCCACCACGAACGAGGGCACCCAAAGCACCTTGGCTTTCTGCAGTTGTCCCTCGGCCGACCAGGCACTGGCTTGGGCGGCGGCGATAATCAGCGGCCGGGCATCGGCCAGCCGCAAGGCCGTGGCCAGGTTGATCGGCAAGCGAAGATCGCCGGGTTCCAACGGCGGGAGGGGTAGTTGTACGGTTTCACCTCCCGGCGGCGGCGGCAGCTCCAGTGCAGATTTCTCGCTCGGCTGAGCGGGTCGGTTGAGCTGCACCGGTACTTGAAGTAGAGGCGACGTTCGAGGGGGAGTTGGCGGAGGAAGCCCATCATCGACATCGGCATGCGCCGACCTGGCGGGCTGCGCCGCATTTGCCGGCGGCTGAACGGCCGCCTCGTAGGTCGTAAACCGCACCGCGTTGGCTGCGGTCGAATCGGCGGAGGTTTGCCGGGGGAGTTCCTGAACAGCTCGATTCGCACCTGGCGGCACTTCGAATCGGACCGCCGCCGGACGGCTCGAACTCGGAGCGGGCGCTTGTGCCCTTCCCGTCCTCGCGCTCGCCAAGCAAAAGACGAGCACCGCGACGGGCCAGAAATGTCGCGGCCTCCGTCGGGCAAGGGCCAGCCTGGTGTTTCGTTCCAACATTAGCGTCGAAGGAGTCAGCTCGTTCTGCCTAGGCTGAATCATCGACGCCGCAAACTCGGAAAAGTTACAGAAAACGGCATAACCGCCGTACCGGGCAGGTTTTGCTCAAACCGCACAAAGTGTTTTGTCAGCAAAGGAAAAAAAGCTTCGTTTCTGGCAAGCTGCCGCGCCCGCAAACTTTGCGACGGCTCTCCAACTTGCCATCTCTGAGGCGAAGACGCCCGGGCTTCGGCGAAGGAGTACAGGCAGGCTCGCCTCAGAGAAAGACTGCGGCGGATGCCAGGCCGGAGCGTGAGCGAGGGATTACAGTGATTTGCCCTCGCTGACGCTTCGGGTTAGTGTGGGCTTTTCGCACGCTCGCTCACGAACTTCAGCACGGTTACAATTGGCCGATACGCCCCGACGACTTGCAGGACCCCCCCGTTGCCTACCGTGCTGGATCAGATCGTGGCGACCAAGCGGGGCGAGATCGACGCTGCCCGCCGCCGTCGCCCCGAAGACTCGCTCATCAAGGAACTGACATCCGCGCCCCCCGTGCGCAGCTTTTTCAACCCGCTGGCGACCCCCGGTCCGATCAAGCTGATCGCCGAGGTGAAAAAGGCCAGCCCGTCGAAGGGGGTGATTCGTGCCGACTTCGACCCCGTGCTGATCGCCCGGGAGTACGCCGCGCACGGCGCCACCTGCCTGAGCGTGCTGACCGACGAAAGCTATTTTCAGGGTCACCTCGACTACCTCACGCGGGTTCGCCAGGCGGTCGATCTGCCCGTGCTGCGGAAGGACTTCGTTCTCGATCGCTACCAGGTGCTCGAAGCGAGAGCGGCGGGAGCCGACGCGGTGCTGCTCATTGCGGAGTGTCTCGACGATTGCCATTTGCGGGCCTTACACGACGAGATTGTGGAACTGGGCATGAGCCCGCTGGTCGAGCTTTACGAACCGGAGAATATCGGGCGCGTGTTCGATGCGGGCGCCACCCTGATCGGGATCAACAACCGCGATCTGCGGACCTTTCAGACCGATCTCGACCACACGATTCGGCTGCGCAGTCGCATCCCGGACGAGTGTGTGCTCGTGGCCGAAAGCGGCATCCGCACACGGGCTGATGTGTTGCGGCTGCAGGATGCCGGAGTCGACGCGATGCTCGTCGGAGAAACGCTCATGGCCAGTCCCGACGTGGGTGCCGCCGTCGACGCCCTCCTGGGCCGGGTGTAGCTTGAGCCGCCTCGCGGCCCTCGCCAGCCGTGGAGCGTTTTCGTCGATCTTGGCCCTCTCTGAGCCCCCTGCTAAACTTGACGTAGGCCACGATGGCGGTGAGATCATGAGCATGCTGTCACCTAGACATCTTGATGTTGAAGGCGACCTGCGCCGCGGTCCTTGGTCCTCCTCAGAGTTTCCGAACTTCCAGCAGCCGAGACGTTTTTTATGGCGACCGATCCTCGACAAAGCGTGCCGCGGCCACCGGCCGTCGAAGCACATTTGCTGGGGACGGTCGACTTCGACGACTGTCTGGCCCTTCAGCAACGGCTGGTGTATGAGACGGCCGGGCGAACGGATCGGCAAATCACGCTTCTGCTCTGCGAGCACCCGCTGAAAATCACGGTCGGTCGCGTCGGCTCCCGCTCGCACATCCATCTCAGCCGGCATGAGCTCGTCAGCCGGCAGATTGAAGTACGGTGGGTCAATCGAGGCGGCGGTTGCCTCGTCCATGCGCCCGGCCAGTTGGCCGTCTATCCCGTGGTGCCGCTGGACCGCTGGTCGCTGACGGTCGGAGATTACCTCACGCGCTTGCAGCGAGGTTTGAGTGAATCTCTGGCCGACGTCCATTGCCAGGTTGAATCCCGACCAGGTCGATTTGGCCTTTGGGCGCACTCCGGTCAGGTGGCGGCCGTGGCGGCGGCGGTGAAGAGCTGGGTCAGCTATTTCGGCGCCTACGTGAACGTTTCGCCCGCCCTCTATCCGTTTCGCTGGGTGGAAAGCGATCCGAGCGAGCACACGCGGATGACGTCCCTCGCGGCCGACCGCCGGCGGCCGGTGCGGATGTCGGCCGTGCGCGAAGCGGTCGTGCGCCGTTTGGCGGCCGCCTTCGAGTGCGAGCGGTACCACATTCATTCAGGCCACCCGCTCTGGCGGCCGAAGCTCGGAGGAAGCCATGCACAGGCTGCCCGTGTTGGGTGAAAGGCCGAGCGAGGCGCTGAACGACGCCCCTGCCGACCCGCGCCCCGGCCGCTTGCCGCGCTGGCTGAAGCGGAACGTGCCGCTGGGAAACGCCAACCACTTCACGGCCCGCTTGCTGGAAGAACTGCGGCTGGAGACGGTCTGCGACAACGCCCGCTGCCCCAACCGTATGGAGTGCTACTCCCAGAAGACGGCGACCTTCATGGTGCTGGGCAACGTCTGCACGCGGCCGTGCGGATTCTGCGCCGTCGACCGGGGCAGGACGCAGCCGATCGAGGTCGACGAGCCCGACCGAGTCGCGGAGGCGGCCTTTCGCCTGGGACTGAAACACGTCGTCATCACCTCGGTGACCCGCGACGACCTTTCCGACGGCGGGGCCGAACACTTCTACCGTTGCGTCCTGGCGGTTCGCGCGCGGACGGGCGCGGCCGTCGAGGTGCTTACGCCCGATTTTCTGGGCAAGCCCGGCGCGATCGAGCGCGTCGTGGCGAGCCGGCCGGAGGTCTTCAACCACAACACCGAGACCGTTCCCCGGCTGTACCGCCAGGTGCGCGGCCGCAAGAGCGACTACCGCTGGACGCTGGCCCTGCTGCGGCGGGTGAAAGAGCTGGACCCGCAGATCAAGACCAAGAGCGGCCTGATGCTTGGACTCGGAGAAACGCGCGACGAGCTGCTCGACACGCTCGCCGACTTACGCCAGTCCGGCTGCGACTTGTTGACGCTGGGACAATACCTGCAGCCTTCGCCCACCCACCTTCCGGTCGAGCGTTACGTGCCGCCCGACGAGTTCGACGAACTGGGTCAAATGGCGCGGCGGCTCGGCTTTTCGCAGGTGGCCAGCGGCCCCTTCGTGCGCTCCAGCTACCACGCTCGCGACATGGCGGAGGCCTCGTGAAATGCCGGAGTGCGTGCTCCGTCTGCCCGATTTGGGCTTGAGTCAGGTGCCGCTGGTCGCCAGCCTGTGGCTGGTGGCGCGCGGCAGCGAGGTGACCGAGGGGGATCGCGTTCTGGAAGTGCTGGCCGGCGATGTCACCGTCGACCTGGCCGCCCCCGCCAGCGGACGGCTGACGGCGAAGCTTGTGGAAGACGACGACCCGATCGTGGTCGGCCAGCCGCTGGCGATCATTGAGACGCCGGCATCTGACGCTTAACGGCTTCCAGCAGCAGGTCGAACTTGCCGTTCACGACCATGCCGCGTGAGTCGGCGGTGACGGGCCGCTTTTCGGCCGCCAGCCGTTCGCGGTCGAGCAGCAGGCTGCTCGCTTCCCAGAGCTTTTTGAGCGAGGGGGTGTTGAGTTCCTCGTCGCCGGTCGGATAGGCGAGCGACTTGTGCGGTTCTTCGGTGACCACCAGGTGGTAGAGCGTCACGGGGCCGGCGGTCGAATCGACGCGCGCGAGCGCCCCCTTGGCCCAATCGACGTCGGCCGGCTCGATGTGTCCGCGCGTCAGGTGCAGCACGATCGGAGCCAGGCAGGCCGAGCGGTGCTGCCGGCACCACTCGCTGGCCAGCTCTGCGACTCGCTCAAATGCCGTCACCGGCGGGGCAGCCGCGGTCGGTTCCAGGTCGAAGTAGATCGGCTTTTTGCGAGTGACACTGATCAGCCCGCCGATTCCGTTTGAGACCTCTTCCTGGCTCTCTTCCACGCGGATCGCCCCGTCTGCCAGGTCGACGTGCCGCACGATGGTTTGTCCGGCCAGCGGCCCCTCGAAGGTGCTGCGCACGTCGACTTCGCCCGACGAGCCGAGGCCGTAGGAGGCGATCGCCACTTCGACCGCGCCCAACGGAAGCTTGGAGACCTGCTTCAACAGGTCGTTCGCGTGCTCCTGCAACCGGCCCACGGGGTTTTGCACGCCGGCGGCGAACGGGTCGGCGACCGAGCGGTCGAGCACGAAGATGATGAGCGCCGCCAGTTCCTTGCCCGGCTCGCCCGGTGCGGCTGCGGAGATCGTCGAATCGGCGCCCGCGAGCGCCTCCGGTTGCGCTGCGATCGGAGCAGCTTCCGGCTGCGCCGCGCCGCCCTTAGGGGGCCAGTGCTGGGTGTGGCTTTTCACGAGCGAAAGCATCTGGATCAGGTCGGCGATCTTGGCGTTGTAGATCAGGCCGCGGGCGCCCGGGTTGACCGTCACATGCGCCGCTTGCAGGGCCTCAACCAGGTGGGGCGGCAGCACGCTTGCTCGGCGGAACTGGTCGCGTGCCGAGCCGAGCGTCAGGTAGACGTAATTCGACGGATAGAGTGAGGTGACGACCGCGGCCGAGGCCGCCAGGTGGGCCTGCAACACCAGCGGGTGACCCCCGGGAGTCGTCAGCTCCATCAGTTTGCTGATGGCGAGCTGGGGGTTGCCGTCGCCCGATGCGCCGGCCGAAACGTGGACCACGAGCGGCGTGCCCGGGCTGGGATCGGCGTCGGCCGCCCAGCGGGCCAGCAGGTCGCGGCAGAATGAATAGGCGGCGATTTGCGGCGCCTTGACGCCGACGGTCGGCTCGTACCAGACCGGAAACTCGACGGTCTCTTCGCGTGGCGGACCGAAGCCGCCCGGCGACGGGATTTTGCGAACGCGCGTTTCGGTCCGCAACGTTGCGGCTGCCAGCTCTCCTGTCGGGACGAACTCGCGGCCGGCGAGGGGACCGCTCCAACGGCTGCCCACGTTGGGTTGCCCTTGAGCGTCGGTTTGGTAGCCGACGAGCGCCAGGTCGAAGCTCGGTCCGGCGGTCAGTTGCTTGAGCAAGGCGTTGATGGCCGTGGCGACGCGCTGACTGTTGGGACGAGTCGATGCCTTGCCGTCGGTCGTCAGCTCGCGCATCACGGCGCCCATTCCGGACGACTCATCGGCAAGCAGCACGACACAACCGGGGCTTTGAATGTCGCTCATGCACACAGAATACCCGGCAAAAGACGGCGATTCAAATTTCGGTAGTGGCAACCAGTGAGGTGTCTTTTCTGCAACACCCCGACGGCTAGTCCCGCGCCCGACTTTGTGAACCTTGGCCGCACCGGTTGGCCTGCGACATGCTAACCAGCTCAGCCGCCTGCTCGACGGCTTTCTCTGTTTGCTCGACGATCAGGCGAGAGCAGTTGACCCTTTCCTCGACGCGCTGAAGAAGCTCGCGAAGATCGCCATCGGCCATAAGCTGACTCCCACAAAAGGGGATGGTCAGCTTAAAAGGGATGCTTGGCCTCAGGGGTAAGGCGGCAAAGCTGGAAAGTCGGCCATCGGTATAAGTGCAACATAGCCGATGGGAGGCAGGCGGGCAAAGCCACCCCGGGCGGATCGCCGTTTGCGCCGCCGGTGTTGAGCGCCGCCCGCGCCCGCTTAGACTGGCGATTGTTGGGCACCTGCGAATAAAACCTCAACCTTGCCGTGCCAGCCCGAAGACACCGGCGGCGGCTTTTACCGTGCTGCCGGCACAACACGTGCTTGCGATCGCGGGCATGTCGGAACTGATTCGCCGATATCAGAAAGCTCAAAAGCGCGCGGCCGATTTGCGCGACTGGACACGCCAGATCCGCCTGGAGACTGCCAGGCTGCGGTCGATCACGGTTGTGCACCTTGGTCTGTTCGTGCGCTCCGCCTTAGACGGGACGCAACACCAAGGCGAACGAATCGGCGGGTCTGCACCTGCCATCTTGGTGGTGCCGCGGGTCCCCTTTTTGCCGTCGCAGCACAGATCGGCCGCATCTTGTGCGCCACCTGAACAACCGGGCGGAAATGTCGGCCATGCCTGATCCGAGGGACGCCGCCTTAACGGCACCGGGTCTCTTTTACGATGTAAGATTGACGAGCAAAGCTGCGTTCACCAGATCGGCGTTGATTCCGATCGTAACGACCTTAAGGGAGCAGGGCATGCCGCAACTTATCGAGATTCCTCCGGACCAGGCTTTTGTCGAACGCCGCAAGCGAGAGCAGCCGACGACCGCTCCGGGCCGCGAACGCCGTCAATTTGCCGACAGCTACGAGGGGCTTTCGCCCGGCGCTCAGGAGCTGGCGGTTGCCATCGACTCCTACAAGCTGGCGCACCGCCGCCGCTTCATCACCTACGAGGAAATGCTGGGGGTCGTCAAGTCGCTCGGCTACCATAAGTAGCCCGAGCTCAGATCGACGGACGGCAAACGGCCCGACGGAAGCGATGTCCTGACCGGCTCTTCCGTTGCGGCCGGGGTATCGGGTAGGGTGGCCGAAGTGTGCCTGATACTTTAGCGGAGTCCCCGTGTCCGCTCCCTGGACCTCCCAGTTCATTCGTCAGATTCACGACGCGCCGGGCCACGTCGCCCTCTGCGTCACGGGCGGGGGGAGCCAGGCCATCTCGGCCTTGTTGGAAGAAGCTGGCGCTTCGCGCAGCATCTTGGAGGCCGTTGTCCCGTACGCGGCCGAAGCGCTGGTTGCCTGGCTCAAAGCCGCCCCCGAGCATTTCTGCAGCGAGAGCACCGCGCGGCTCATGGCGATGGCCGCCTACAACCGGGCCGTGGAATACGCGCGTCCTCATCTGACGACGGGGGACGCGACAGCTCACGTCGCGGGCATCGCTTGCACGGCCAGCCTGGTTAGCGACCGACCCAAGCGGGGCGCCCATCGCATCCATGCCGCCCTGCAAACCGGCGACTGCACGGCCAGTCATTCGGTCGAGTTGGTCAAAGGGAACCGCAGTCGTGGCGAGGAAGAGAAGATCGCCGCGGCGATGGTCTTGAACCTGGTGGCTGAATTCAAGGGACTGACCGCCCGCCTCGATCCCGGTCTGTTGCCGCAGGAGGAACTGGTCGTGAGACGCTGCGACGCGCCGCTCGACTGGCAGCAACTGCTCAGCGGTCGGAAGGGACTCGTGGCCGCAACTCCCGCGGCGTCGTCGCGCGATGGGTCGACGGCCGGCCGGCTCGTTTTTCCCGGCGCGTTTCACCCGCGACACGACGGGCATCGCCAGATGGCGCTGATGGCCGGCGAGCGTCTCGGCCTGCGGGTGGAGCACGAGCTCTCGGTCTGGAACGTCGACAAGCCGCCCCTTGATTTCGTCGAAATGCAGCATCGCGCGGCGCAGTTCGCGCCGACGGAGCCGCTTTGGTTCAGCCGTGCGCCGACCTTTGTGGAGAAGGCCGGCTTGTTTCCGCGTGCGACGTTCGTCGTGGGGGCCGATACGGTGGCCCGCGTCGCCGACGAAAAGTATTATGGCGGCGCCGCGGCCCGCGACGCCGCGCTCGCTACCCTAGCCGCCGCGGGATGCCGATTTCTGGTGTTCGGCCGCTGCGAAGAGGGGCGTTTTCGATCGCTGCGCGACTTGTCGTTGCCCGACGTGTTGCGGACGCTCTGCGACGAAGTGCCGGGCGAGACCTTCCGCATGGATGTTTCCTCGACGGCGTTGCGGGCGCAGGGGGCTTCGGACTGACCACCACCTGCCCAGTAATTCCGACGTGAGTTCTGGAATAGCCACAGATGAACGCGGATAAACACGGATTAAGCGGCTGAAGCTCGAAGAAAATGCCAATCAAGGAGGAACTGAACGCCTGGGCTGCGGCCTTCTTGGAAAAGGTTACGAGAAGTCTTGGGCACAACCCGCCTCGACATCAAAACGTTGTCGACGGGGGCGATAAGCCCTTTCATGCGCGTTTATCTGCGTTCATCAGCGGCTAATCGCGTGGACCCCGGCCGCCGCGAGCCCGCCAGCGGTTACGTCTGAATCGCAGCCGCCCACCCTGCGGTTGCACATGCGGATGTGCGTAAGATAAGATCAGGCTTCCTTCCTCCGAGTGCAGCCCTGCCCAGATGACCGCCAGACGATTCATGCTCAACCCTTCGCGGACGGCGAAGCAGGGCGCGCAGATCAACGTCGGCAAGGAAAGCGCCGAATACCTGGCGATTGTCAACACTTTGACGATGCACCCGGCCGATATGGAGTCGTTGGGCGTGGCGCCGGGAGACACGGTTCGCGTGCGAACCGAACATGGCGAGGCCACGTTTCAATGCGAGAAAGGGAACGTGCCGGAAGGGATGCTCTTCGTGCCCTACGGCCCGCCGACCTGCCGCCTGATGGGCGGCAGCACCGACGGCACGGGCATGCCGCTCTCCAAGGGGTGGGAGGTCGAGGTCGAGCCGGTCAAGACGGCGTGATGATGCGAAGCTCAGATTCATGAGTTCTTAGGTTCGGAAGAAGCATGGAACACGAAGTAAAACAACCCGGCTTGGACGGCCCCCACTCTCGCCTGGACGCCGAGCCGGCGGAGTACGCCGGCTGGGAAGAAATCGAGCCCGGCCGATTCATGCCGCGACGAGTGCGCGGCAGTTGCCAGGGACGGGCCTTAGGCTGAACGTTCACCGTCCCGTCGTCCCGTGCGGACGATTCGCCCAGCCAGACATCGGAAAACGAGACCGATTGCCATACGACATCGTGAGTGAGGAGTCGACATGAGTGATCTGACGATCGTCAAGAACGCCACTTGCACGTTCTGCGGTTGCGTGTGCGACGATATCGACCTGCATGCCAACGAGGAGCGGATCGTCGAAGCCAAGCGCGCCTGCGTGCTGGGCAAGGCCTGGTTCCTCAACCACACGGCCGAGCGGCTCTACCCCGACGCCCTCATTGACGGCCGAGAAGCGACGGTCGCCGAGGCGATCGCGGCCGCCGCCGACCTGCTCGACCGGGCCCACATGCCGCTCGTCTACGGGATGAGCAACATCACGTGCGAGGCGCAGCGAGAAGCGGTGGCGCTGGCCGAACGACTGGGAGGTGTGGTCGATAGCCACACCTCGTTGTGACACGGCCCAACCGAAATCGCTGCCCAGTTGGGTGGCAAGGTCACGTGTACGCTCGGTGAAGTCAAGAACCGGGCCGATTTCATTATTTATTGGGGCGGCAACCCGGCCGAGTGCCATCCGCGGCACTTTACGAAATACAGCCTGATGCCCAAGGGCAAATTCGTCCCACGCGGCCGCAAGGACCGCACCATGGTGCTGGTCGATATCCGCGAGACGAAGAGCGTCGGCGCGGCCGACATTTTCCTGCAGGTCAAGCCGGGGAAAGATTTTGAAGTCCTGACCATCCTGCGGGCCCTGGTCAAGAACCAGCCGATCAACGAATCGATGGTGGCCGAAACGGGGCTGACGCTCGAGCAGCTTCAAGACCTGGTCGACCGGATGAAGCGGGCCAAATTCGGCGTGATGTTCTTCGGCATGGGGCTGTCGATGACCCGTGGCAAGCACATGAACTCGGCCGCCATTCTCACGCTGGCGGCCGAGCTGAACGCGTTCACGAAATTCGTGGCCATGCCCATGCGCGGGCACGGCAACGTGACGGGGGCCGACGTCGTCATGCGCTGGACCACCGGCTACCCGTTCGGCATCAATTTCAGCCGCGGCTATCCGCGGTACAACCCGGGCGAGTTTTCGACGATCGATCTGTTGGTCCGCGGCGACTGCGATGCGGCTTTGATTCTGGGGGCCGACCCCGGCGCCACCATGCCGCAGCCCTGCATCGACCACCTGGCGAAGATCCCCACGATCTGCCTCGACCCCAAGGTGACCCACACGAGCAAGCTGGCCCGCGTGCACATCACCACGGCCGTCACGGGCATCAGCGCGCCGGGGACCGGCTACCGCATGGACGAAGTGCCCCTGCCACTGCGGCCGGCGCTCAAGTCGCCCTACCCGACCGACGAAGAGGTGATCCGCCGCATCCATGAAGCGGTCGAGAAGAAGCCGGACTGGATCGCCCGCAACGGTCAAACGACCCCGGCCCAAATATTCTAGACGCGCATGCTTCGGATTCGCGGCGGCAAGGTTTACGATCCGGCAAATGGCGTCGACGGCGTCGTCCAGGATATCTGGATTTCTGACGGGCGAATCGTTGCCGCGGGTGAGGCCGCGGTCGAGGGGGGCGGCCGAACGATCGACGCCAGCGGGATGATCGTCTTTCCGGGCGGCGTGGACGTTCACACGCACGTGGCGGGCGGCGCGATCAACTTCGCCCGCGCCATGACCCCCGAAGATCATCGCCGCACCACGGCCTTCATCCGCTCGCAGACCAGGCGCGCGGGCCTGGGGGGCATGGCGCCGACCACCTTCGCGACCGGCTATCTCTACGCCGGCATGGGCTGGACGACCGTCAACGAGGCGGCTGTGCCCATCCTCTCCGCCAAGCACACGCACGAAGAGCTGCGCGACGTGCCGATCGTCGACAAAAGCTGCTTGGTGCTGATGGCCAACAACGAGATCGTGCTCGACCTGCTCGAGCAGGGAGAGGTCGAGCGGGCACGGCAGGTGGTGGCCTGGCAGATCTGGGCCGCGAAGGCCTACGGGGTCAAAGCCGTCAACCCGGGCGGCGTGGCAGCCTGGAAATGGGGCAAAGACGCCAAGGAGATGGATGAACCCGTTCCGGGGTACAACAAGCTCACGCCCGGCATGATTGTGTCCGGGCTGGCGGAAATCGTCGACGAGCTGGGCCTTCCGCATCCTCTGCATCTGCACTGCAACAACCTCGGCGCGCCGGGCAACATCACCACGACGCTGGAAACGATGCGCCGCCTGGAAGGGCGGCGCGCCCACCTGGCGCACCTCCAGTATCACGCCTACGGGGGCGACGACTGGGGAACCATGCGCTCCGAGACGGTCGCCATGGCCGAGTATTTCAACGCCCACCCGACGTTCACCACCGACGCCGGCGCGGTGCTGTTTGGCGACACGGTGACGATCACGGCCGACGGTCCCTGGCAGCACCTGCTCTACAAGCTGACGGGCCGAAAATGGGGCAACCTCGACGTCGAAAACGAAACCGGCTGCGGCATCGTCCCTTACACCTACCGCCCCAACAGCCTGGTCAACGCCGTGCAATGGGCGGCCGGCCTGGAACTTTTGCTGCTGATCGACGACCCGTGGCGGGTCTACCTGACGACCGACCATCCCAACGGCGCCTGCTTCTGGCGGTATCCCGAGATTATCCAGCTTTTGATGTCGGCCGATTTCCGCCGCGAGTGTCTGGCGAAGCTTTCGGACCGGGCGAAAGAGCGCATTCATTTGCCCGAGCTCGACCGCGAATACACGCTCGGCGAGATCGCCACGATCGTCTCGGCCGGACCCGCCCGCGCCCTGGGCCTTTCGCAGAAGGGGCAGCTTGGCGTGGGGGCCGACGCCGACGTGGTCATTTATGAAGAAGAGGCCGACATCGTCCGCATGTTCGGTCACCCGCGCTACGTGATCAAAGGGGGCGAAATCGTGGTCGAAGAGGGCGAGATCCGGGCCACGCCGCACGGCCGGGAGTTTCTCGTCAAGCCCGATTACGACGCGTCGATCGTCGACTACCTGCAGCCTTTGTTTGAAGACTACTACACGATGGCCTTCGAGAACTACCCGGTCGAGCTCGAGCGGGTCGAGGGAGCCGACGTCCGCCAGTGCACCAAGCCGTAGTGTCCCGATGCCCTCGCTGACTCTCACGCTCAAAGATCAACCGCCCGTGCCGCTGGAGGCCGAAGTCCTCTCGCCCGACACGCTTTCGAAGCTGTCTCGCGACGAAGTCGCGGCCTGCCACGTCTTCTTGGGCAAACGGCGTCTGCGGCTCGATGAGTTTTTTGCCGTCGAAGGCGAACCCGGCCCGGACCTCGAATTGCGGGGCGACCTGCGGCAGGTGAAATGGATCGGGCGTGGGATGACGGCGGGGCAAATCACGGTGCGTGGCAGCGTCGGCATGCATCTGGGAGCACACATGCGGGGCGGCGCCATCGAAGTACACGGCGATGCGGGCGATTGGATCGGCGCCGAGATGAGCGGCGGCTCGATCCGCATCCACGGCAACGCCGGAGGGCAGGTGGGGGCGGCCTACCGCGGCAGCAATTCGGGGATGCGCGGTGGCGTGATCCTCGTTGACGGTTCGGCCGGCTTGGAGGTGGGCATGCGCATGCGGCGCGGAACGATCGTCATCGGCAAGCCCAGCCGCGATTTCACGGGCTTGCAGATGAAGGGAGGCACGATCGTCCTTTTGGCCGGCGCGGAGATTCGCACGGGCGCCTGGATGACGCGAGGCACGATCATTTCGCTGGCTCCCTTGCGCCTGCTGCCGACGTTTGCGTTCGACTGCTCGCACAACCCCGTCTTCGTGAACCTCTACGCACGTCGACTGGCTGAGTGGAACGTTTCGCTGCCCTACTCGGTCCAGGAGGGGTGCTACGACTGCTATTCCGGAGACGCCTCGGTTCCCGGCAAAGGCGAGCTTCTGATTTGGCGCCCAAGAAGCGCTGGCAGCTTGGGTTAGCCCGCATTGGGCACCCCGTCCCCGCAGTTGCGCGACAGCGCGCCTCGCACTAACCCGAAGCGTCAGCGAGGGTAAGTCGGTCCCTCGCCCTCGCTGACGCTTCGGGCTGGTGCGCGCATGGTGCGCAGCGGGTTAGATGCGGACCGGTTTACGTTGGCGAGCAGGTCTGCCTCGCGCAAGCCATTTCGTCGCCATTGCGCAACGGCCGCGGCTTAACCAACCGAGGCTGGAACGAACTGTTGCGACCAGGCCGTGTCGGCCGGTGAGAGAGGCCACCTTCAGCGCAGGCAACCGGGGCTGCGACGCTTACCCGGTCTTCGCAGAGCGCCGTGGTCGAATTGCGATTCCGTTTCACTGTCCCTTAAATCCTGCCGATGCTGAAGAAGTGGCACCTAGCCTTCCTTTTTCCCCATCGGCAACGTTTGTGCGACACCCGGGGCTTCGGCTCGGCGCTCGCCGCGCGCTCGCCTGCGCGGCGGTCGGCGCGGTTGCCGTGGCGCTCGGTTGTCAGGGGATCCCGGCCACATCGAGAGCAACCGATTCTGCCAAGATGGCCCAGAACGCGGCGGTGACCCGGTCCGAGACCGCCCCGGGCGGCGACACGGGCCCGAGGGCAAACGGCCCGGTTTCGCCGCCCGGGCAGGTCGTTAAAACGTCGCCAGATCCCGGAGATCGGCGGGCGGTGAGGCGCGCCTCGCTGGAGTTCGCCGCCAGCAACGACTCCCGGACCGCCCCGCCTCCGCCAGCCGAAACGGTGCCGCCGGCCGCCGCCTACCGTCTGCCGGCCGGCCCTTTGGGCGCGACCCCGCTGACGCTCGCCGCCGCCGTTGAAACGTCGCTGGAACAGAACCCCGACCTGATCGCCCTGCGAGAGGCCGAAGGGGTCGGTCGTGCCGTGGTCGGCGTGGCCAGATCGTTCCCCTTCAATCCATTCTTCCAGTTTCAGGCCACGCCGGTCGAGCAGGCGCCGGCCTCGGCGACGAGGGCCGAGCCGAACGCCGCCCAGAAGATCTTTCAGTACTACCTGGTCATGCACACCTTCGAACTGGCCCACCAGCGCCGCCACCGCGAGGCCGCGGCCATGGCGCAGCTCAGGACGGTGCGCTGGAACATTTTTCAGGCCGAGTTGCAGAACATCGCGCAGACCGAGCAGTTGTTCTTGACGGCGCTCTACCAGCGCGGCTTGCGCGATCTGGCTCAGGCCGGGGCCCAGCTGAGCGGCGGCCTGCTCTCGGTCATGGAGCGTCAGCTCGCCGCCGGCCAGGCGTCGGCGGCCGACGTGACGACGACCCGCATCGACGCGCGGGCCACTCGCCAGCAGGCGCGGCTGGCCGAGGCCAACTACCAAACGGCTCTGCTCGCCCTACGCCGGCAGCTCAACCTGCCGGCCCAGGCCGCCTTCGAGCCCGTGGGCGACCTGGCGGAATTCGAGTGGTTGCCGCTCAACGGCGAGCAGCTCAGCCGGGTGCCGTCGCTCGCCCGCTCGATTTCCGCACAGGACGGCCCGGACGCGATCGTGAGCGAGCTGGCCTCCGGCCGGCCCGACGTGCTGGCGGCCCGCTCGACCGCCTCCGCGGCACAAGCCAACATGAATCTGGCCCGCGCCAACCGCGTGCCCAACCTGATCGCCGGACCCTACTACCAGTCCGACGATTTTGGCGTCAAGTATTTTGGTTTCCGCGGGCAGGTCGACATCCCGGTGGCCAACACGGGCAGGCCGCTGCTGAATCAACGCGGCGCCGAGTTGCGGCAGCAGCAGGTCGTCGCCCGGCAACTTCGGGCGCGTGCGGAGCAGGAGGTGCGTGCCGCGATCGAGCGATATGAGCGGGCCCGGCAGATGGCGGCCGACTCGGCGGCCGACCTTGGCGAGGGGATGCCGCTCGAGCTTCGACGGTTGGAGCGGCAGTTCGAGGAGGGCGAAGTCGACATGATGCGGATCTTTACGGCCCGCACAAGCCTGCTGCAGCTTCGCCGCGCCTATCTCGACTCGCTGAATGAGGTCGCGCTGGCGGCGGCTGGCGTCACGGCCGCCACGGGCCTTCCTCCCGACGCGCTCGTCCGCGCGGGCGGCGCCCCTCTTCCGCCGCCACTGCCTCCCGTGCCGCAAGCGCCAGAGATCGAGGTCCCCGGGCGCTAAGCGTGGCCGTCCTGCCGCACAAGGGGCCAGCCTGCTATCATGCGGACTGCCATTCTGGATCCTTTACGCCAATTGAGTTTGTTTTTCCATGAGTTACGCGCCGCCCTCCCGACCCGAACAGGCTCCGGCCGAGGTTTCACTAAAGCCCAGTGAAGGCTGGCACTGCAGCCACCTCTACTACCGTTTCGATCGTCGGACCCTGAAAAAATTGAGTCCCGATGAAGTGAAATCCGGACGAACTGAACTGCTGGCCGCTCTCGATCCTACTTCACAGAATCCCGAAGCGCCGGCTCGACTGCAAACCTCGGTCGTGAGCGGTCACAAGGCGGATTTTGGCCTGATGCTCATGGATCCCGATCCGCTCAAGATCGACGCCGTTCATCAGCGTCTGATGGCCGGGCCGTTCGGAGTGGCATTGATTCCGACCTATTCGTTTGTCTCGTTGACCGAGGTCTCGGAGTATGTCCCCACTCTGGAACAATACGGCCAGCGGTTGGTGGCGGAAGGGGAAGACCCCAACGGGCCCGCGTACCAGGCCAAGCTCAAGGCATATGAGGCCCGCGAGGTGATGATGCGCCGGCAGCGGCTCACACCCGATTTGTCCGATTGGCCGTCGACCTGTTTCTACCCGATGAACAAAAAGCGCGAGGTCGGCGAGAACTGGTTCTTACAGCCGGCCGAAGAGCGTCACCGGCTGATGACCGAACACGGCCGTACCGGGATGAAGTTTGGGGGCCGAGTCACGCAGCTCATCACGGCCTCGACGGGCTTCGACGACTGGGAGTGGGGCGTGACCCTTTGGGCCCGCAACCCCGAGTTTTTGAAGGAGATCGTCTACACGATGCGTTTCGACGAAGCCAGCGCTCGATACGCCGAATTTGGTCCCTTCTACGTGAGCTACGTGATGTCGCCTGAAGCGATGCTCAAGCACTGCCGCGTGTAGCGTCGGAAAAGTAAGGTGGGACTCTCGCAAGCTCGTCCCATCCCACCAGCTTACTTCTTCTCGGCCGGTTTTGCCCGCTTGGGCGTGAGGACGATCGTCACCGGCGTGTCGAGCGGCGGAATGTGCTCGGTGTAGGCCGTGAACAAAAGCTGACCCGCTTTGTCGGAGCTTTCGATCGGCAGGTCGAGCATGGCGGAGGAGAAGTTGGAGACGCAGATCAGCTCCCCATAGTTGGCCAGGTAGCTCTGCTTGCCGGTCTGCTCATCAAGCCAGAAACGGCTCCCGGCGAACACCCACGGGTGCTTGAGCGATTTTCCGGTGCTGGCGTCTTGTACCCAATCCTGCGCCCAGGCGCTGCGGCGCTTGCCCGATTCGTCGGTCCAATAGAGGCTAACGTCGATTTCGGAGCCGGTTGCAGATTTATACTCGGGCGCAAACTCGACGGGCGTTCCCTGGCGGGCACCGACGGCGAGCAAGGCCGCATGGACCATTTCCGAGACGACCGGAACCGAGAGCACCGACTCGTGCTCTTTGGTTCCCTCGGGGCAGGCAAACATCTCGAGCTGTCCTTCCCTCAGGCAGACCTTGCCGACCATGACAACGCGCTTGCGCACCTTGTCGATCCAGAGCGGCGCCTTCGGGTCGAGACGAATCAAGTCGGCGTCTTTTTTCCCGGCCTCGGAATTCCCCTGGTCGGCTGCGGCCGTTGCGGACGCCGCGCGTTGCTCGTCATCGGACCAGCCGCGTACAACCGCAGTCGTCAACAGGACCGCGACCGCAAAAAGAATAAGAAACGACCTGGGGGATACCCGCGGCATCGAAAAGGCTCCTGCTCTTGCAATAAGTGGGCCAATGCTCAGCATAGCGGGCAGCTTGGCCCACGGGCAACTAGTGTCCGAGCAGGCACTCGGCTAGGATCGACCGTCTTCGTGCACACCAACACGAAGCGTCAGCGAGGGACAGCGCCAAACGTCGCTCGCTGACGCTTCGGGGCCGTGCGCGACGAAGTGCTTACAACAGCCAACCCTACTCTCCAACGCAAACCATGGCTGGCAAACTGATGCTGGTCGGCTTCGGGCCGGGCCAACACGATCACCTGACTTTCCGCGGCCGAGCGGCCATCGAAGAAGCCGAAGTCGTGATTGGTTACACCACCTATATTAAGCTCGTCAAACCCCTGTGCGCAGGAAAGCAGGTGATCTACACGGGCATGACCGAAGAGCTCAGCCGCGCACGCAAGGCGATCGACCTGGCCTATGAGGGACGGCGGGTGGCGCTCATCTCTTCCGGCGACGTGGGCGTCTACGGCATGGCCGGTCCCAGTTTTGAGATTCTCAAAGAACGGGGCTGGCGGCGGGGCGAAGGAATCGAGGTGGAAGTGATCCCCGGCGTCACGGCCGCCATCGCCTGCGCCAGCGTGCTGGGGGCGCCGTTGATGCACGACTTCTGCACCATCAGCCTCTCCGATTTGCTCACGCCGTGGAACCTGATCGTGGAACGGATCGACGCGGCCGCCAAGGCCGACTTTGTGATCTCGCTTTACAATCCCAAGAGCGGCCGCCGCACGAGGCAGATTGTGGAAGCCCAGCAGATCTTGCTCCGCCACCGCTCGCCCAAGACGCCGGTCGGCCTCGTGAAATCGTGCTATCGCGATTTGCAGAAGGTGGTCCTCACGACGCTCGACGACATGCTGAACCACGAGATCGGCATGCTGACGACGGTCATCGTGGGCAACAGCCGAACGTTCACGTTCGAGGGGCTGATGGTCACCCCGCGCGGCTACCAGACGAAGTACGAACTGGAAAGCGTCGACCACTCGACGGTCGAACTCATGCGGCGGCAACTCGCCGCAAAGCCGCAGCCCGGCCGCTCGCTCAAGACGTACGGCACGCTTTACGGCGTCGGCGTCGGGCCGGGCTACGCAAAGTATCTCACGCAGCAGGCCCGGCAGGCCATCGAAAAGGCGGCCTGCATTTTTTATCCCCGCGGCAACTCGACCGACGAGAGCCTGGCGCTCAACACCATCGAGTCGTTCATGCGCAAGGATGCGCGGGTCGAGGAACTGATGTTCCCCATGACCAAAGACCGCGACGTGCTCGAATACCACTGGAACCTGAACGCTCAGAAGGTGGCCGACGTGCTGGCGACAGGCCAGGACGCCGCCTTCATCACGCTGGGCGATTCGACGATGTTCAGCACGTTTATCTACCTGGTGAGAACGCTTCGCGAGACGCTGCCCGACGTGCCGATCGAAACGGTGCCCGGCGTTTCAAGTTTTTCGGCGGCGGCGGCCATGCTGAACGAGGCGATCGGCGTGGGCAGCGAGCGGGTGGCCATCGTGCCGGTGAACCGGGACGTGTCGAACGTGCGGGATGCCCTGGGAAGCTTTGAGACGGTGGTGATGCTCAAGGCGGGCTCGAAGCTCAATCGCCTCGTGGTTTTGCTCGAAGAGATGGAGTTGATCGACTACGCCACGATGTTCAGCTACATCGGCACCGAAGACGAGCGGATCGAGACCGACCTGCGCCGCTTCCGCAACGAGACGGCCGCTTACATGACGCTCATCATCGTCAAGAAGCCCAAGGAGGCCGCCGCCATCGAAGAGCCCGAACCGACCGGTGACGATGCGATCTCAGCATCCGCCCTATGAGAGCGGACAGGCATCGAAAACCTCGCTGCTCGCGCTCCAACAATCAACCTGCGAGGATTCGAGTATCACGGTCGATCAACAACGACAGCCTGCTCCCCCTTCGCGGCGATCCGTCCCCAGGCGGCGTAGAGGGGTGGGAGCAGGAAGAGATTCAAGAGCGTCGAGGTGACGAGGCCGCCCAGAATAACGACGGCCATCGGATACTCGATTTCGTGACCCGGCAGGTTGCCGCGCACCACCAACGGCACCAGCGCCAGGCCGGTGGAAAGCGCGGTCATCAGAATCGGAGCGAGACGCTCCGCCGATCCACGCAGCACAAGCGGCAGCCCGAAGGGCTCTCCTTCGACCTGCTCCAAGTGGCGATAGTGGCTGACCAACATGATGCCGTTGCGGGCCGCGATGCCCAGCACCGTCACGAAACCGACCAGCGAGCCCAGCGACAATACCCCCGTGTCCATCCAGGCCCCCACCACGCCCCCGACGAGCGCGAAAGGAATCGTGAAAAACACCAGCAGAGCGAGTCGCCAGGAGGCGAAGTCGACGTAGAGCAAAAGCAAAATGCCCGCCAGCGAAATGGCCGCCAGCAGCAACAGTCGCCGCGAGGCTTCCTGCCGGGCGGCGTATTCGCCGATGAATTCCGGGTGGTAGCCGAGCGCAAAGGGCAACTCTTTGACCCGCTCCTCGATCTCGCGCGCCACGGAGCCGAGGTCGCGCCCTTCCACGTTGCACGTCACGTCGATATATCGCGAGGCCGCCTCGCGGAGAATTTCGTTGGGAGCCGGCACGATTTCCACGTCGGCCACGTCGCCCAGCGTCACGTAGCCGTTTGAAGCCGTGGGGGGTGGCGCCAGCGAAGCGGAAGGCGCCGCGACGGACGAGGCCAGCGCGCCGCCGGCCGGCGGCGGCGTGGGTGCGCCGGGCGCCGGAGCGGAACCCCGCGGCAAGTCGATCGCCAGGCGGCGCAAGGCTTCCAGATCCGTTCGTACACCCGGCACGCCCCAGACCATCACCGGCACGCTCTTCTGGCCGTAATAGACTTCGCCTACCACCGTGCCGCGCACCAGCGTCTGCACGGCATGACGCACCTGGCCCGCCGTGAGTCCGAAACGGCTGGCGGCGTCGGGCCGCAGTCGCACCTGCACCTGCGGCACAAGCGTTTGCTGGCCGATGTGGGGCGTCGTGACCCCGTCCACGCCCGACATGGCGTCGAACACTTGCTGTGCCGTATCGCGCAGCGTAGCCAGCTCGGGTCCGAAGATGCGGACCACGATCGTGGCCTTGGCGCCCGTCAGAACCTCCTTGATCCGCTCCTTGAGATAGGTCAGCACGTCGCGGTACAGGCCTGGATAACCTTCTACCACCTGCTGCACGCGGTGCATCGTCTGCTCCACGCCGTAATCGGGGTCGACGCTGATCCAAAGCTCGGTGAAATTGGGCCCGACCACTTCATCGGCCACCTCCGCTCGGCCGATGTGCGAACCAAAGTTCTTCACTCCCGGCACCTTTCGCAGCTCCTTGCTCACGCGGATCGTGAGCCGCGTCATCGCCTCCAGCGACGTGCCGGGTTTCTCGACCCAGTGCATCAAGAAGTCGGTTTCCTTGAAGTTCGGCAGAAACTCCTGTCCCAGCCGCCGGCCGGCCACGAGCGTCGCCACAAACACGACGACCAGCACCGCCAGCGCCGTTTTCGGCCGGCCGATCAGCGGCGGCAGCAGCCGCAGATAGAGGCCCTTCAGCCAGCGGGCCAGCGGCGCCTCCTCGCGTCGCGAGACGGCGCCCGGCAGGAGCATGAGCGACATCGCGGGCGTGACCGTCAGGGCCGTGAGAAGCGAGGCCAGGATGGCCAGGATGTAGGCCATCGCCAGCGGCCGGAAGAACGAGCCGGGAAGCCCTTCCAAAAACAGCACCGGCACGAAGACCAGCGTCACGATCAGGCTGGCGTAAACGACCGCGCTGCGCACCTCCAGCGACGCGTCGAACACCACGTCGAACGCGGGGCGCGGCTGCTCCAGCTCCCGGTTGAGTTTCAGCCGCCGCAGAATGTTTTCCACGTCGATGATCGCGTCGTCGACGACTTCCCCCAGGGCGATCACCAGGCCGGCGATCACCATCGTGTTCAGCGTGGCGCCGCTGGCGGCCAGCACCACCGACGCCGCCACCAGCGACAGGGGAATGGCCGTCAGGCTGATGAGCGACGTTCGCCAGTCGAAGAGGAAGGCGACCAGGATCACGATTACCAGCAGACAGCCGACGAGCATGGCGTGCGACAGGTTGTCGAGCGAGCGCTCGATGAACGTGGCCGGGCGAAAGATGGCCGGGTCGATTTCGACGTCGGCCAAGCCGGGCCGCAGCGCGTCGAGCGCCTTCTCGACCTTGTGCGTGACGTCGAGCGTGTTTCCCCAAGGCTGCTTTTCGACGATGAGCAGCAGGCCCGGGCCGTCGTTGATCACCGCGTCGCCGATCGGCGCCGGGTAGCCTTCCACGACCCGCGCCACGTCGCCCAACCGCAGCGGCGCCCCGTTGCGAAAATCGACGACCGCGGCCGCCAGATCGTCGGCGGTGAGAACGCCGGTCACCTGCCGCACGGCGATGCGCTGGTTGGGCGTATCGACGAACCCGCCGCCCGCCTGGATCACGGCGTCGGCGGCCGCCCGTTCCACGGCCCCCAGGCTGAGCGCGTGCGCCCGCAGCCGTTCAGGATCGATGAGCACCTGAAACTGGCGGTCGCGTTGTCCCCAGATGGCGACGTTCGCCACGCCTTGCACGGCCATCAGCCGCGGCCGAATCGTCCAGCGGGCCAGCTCGGTCAGCTCCATCTGCGAGAGTTTTTGGTTCTGCGAGCTGACGCCGATCTTCATCACCCGGCTGGTCGACGACAGGGGAGAGAGCATCACGGGCGGGCGGGCGACGGCCGGCAGTCGCGTGGCCTCGACGGCCAGCCGCTCTTGCACGAGCTGCCGCGAGCGAATCAAGTCGCTGCCCGGCTGAAAGATGAGCTTGATCGACGACAGTCCCAGCACCGACTTCGATCGCATGGTCGAAAGAAACGGGATGCCGTTGAGCGCGTTTTCCAGCGGCATCGTCACCAGGCTTTCGACTTCTTCGGTCGAAAGTCCGGGGGCTTCGGTCTGAATCTCGACCAGCGGCGGCGCGAATTCGGGAAACACGTCCAGCGGGGCGTGCTCCAGCGTCCGCAGCCCGTAGACCATCATCACGACCGCCAGCGCTAGCACGACCGCCCGCAAACGGAGAGAGGTGCCGACGAGCCAGGTCATAGCGAGTAGCGAGGGACAGGCAAGCGAGGATGCGACATCAACGGAGCGCCGTGGGCTCGGGCGCTTACCTGGTCGGTGGCCCGGCGATTTCGGGTAACCCCGTTGTTTCCTCGATAATATTCCATCGGTGGCCGCTTTAACATGGCCAAATCGCCGTAACCCGAAGTTCTTTCGGTGTCGTCGCGCGAACGAAGATTCTCCGCTCCCGGTTAACCCGCGGTTAACGCGGATTATTCCCCGGCCCCGTAGGCTTGCGCGCAGACTGCGCCGATACTAACCCGAAGCGTGAGCGAGGGAAGTTGCGTCGTGCTCCTCGCTTACGCTTCGCGCTTGGTGGGGCCCGGTGAATAATCCTGGTTAAACGAGGAGGCACGCCAAACTCGAAACTCCCGAACCGCAAGCGGCATTTGCGCAAACAAAATGCCGTCGCCGGCATGGAACCGGCGACGGCATCGGACTCCGCAATTCGCGTCGGCGGGGAACGCTGCTACGGCGTTTGGGCCGCGCCGGCAAGCTGCGACTTGATCTGAGCGAGAATCAGGTCGAAATCGACGTCAAACGTAATCGCGAAGATTTCGCCCTCGACCGACGAATTGACGCTGCCGAGCGCCTGCCTGCACTCGGCGGGCGTGTTGGCCTCCGGTTGCAGGGCTGCCTGCAATAAGGCGTCGAGGAGCGACTTGAGCTGCTCGGCCGTCGCGCCATCGGTGCAGTCGAGACTGGCGCTGATGGTGATCGCGTTCTCGCCGGCGTCGGCCGTGATGGTGGCCATCTTCAGCTTGCCGATCGTTTCCGGCGTGACCGGAATGTTCTGGGGAATCGTGCCGGTCGCGCGCTGCGCTAGCGCGCCGAGCGTGGCGACGATGTAGATCGGCTGCTCGTCGCTGGCGCCGGCGATCGCCGCCTCGAGCTCCTTGGAGATTTCGGCGTCGTCGTCGCGCGCCAGGACGGCCCGCAGCGTCTTGGCCGGCCCCATGGCGATGGTCGATTCGTCGACGAGGCACAGGGCGTTGTCCTCGGTGAGGATGTAGAGGGTGTAGTCGCCGATCTCTTCCGCCTTGGCTCGATCGTCCTCATTGATCACGTCTTCCAGGCAGAACTCGCGGTCCAGGTTAAAGACCACGACAAAGTCCTGCTTGGCCGTGTCGGCCGTGACGACAACCGAGTCGATGTCGCGCGGCGTCAGCTTCGTCTTCTTGCCCAGCGGTTCGTCGAGTTTGATCAGGTCGGGGAATTCGCCGGCGATCTTCTTGAACGCGGGGCTTTCGAGGACGTCGGCCACCTGGACGACGGCCACGACGTCGGGGTTGTTGGGCGCCAGGGTGATCGAGTCCTCGTCGGCGCGGACCGACGCGGGCACGGTCAGCAGGCACAGGGCGGCTGCCGCGAAGAATCGTGCCGGCACTCGGCTGCAAATTCGCGAAACCAACAGCATGAGTTTCTCCATAATGGTAAGGGTTCTGATGTGCGAATGGGCCTGCTGCAATATAGGTCTCAAATTCGCGGCGCGGCGGCGTGATAGGGGTGGTGACGGGGAGACCGAGGGCGCCGATTGCGCCGCGGTTCGCCTGCGCCAAATCTGGCGTTTCGCACGTCGGCAACCGATAATCGCCCCTTAGCACGGTGCAGGCGGCCGTATCCCCAGAATGCGACCTCGGTCGCGGAAACCTCAGTGGAGGAACAAGTGTCGCAGCATCATTCTCCGTTCGCATCACATAACCGCCGGCGCCTGTTGCTGGCCGGCGTGTTCTTCGGTTGGGCCGCCACGGCCGGCGGGCAGACGCCGCCTCCCCGCCAGTACGACAACCGGCTGACGCGGCTCGTCGATCCCACTCCCAAAGCCCTTTTGGCCGACTACCCGGAGTTCGTGCAACCGATCGAAGAGTTGGTGCGTTACGAGGCACCGCGGCTGGTCGACGACGCGGACGGCGATCTCGACGTGCGCGCCTGGCGTTTCTCCTACAACGCCCGCGGCATCATCGAAATGCCAAACCGGTTGCGGGCCGCCGAGACGGCCGTGATCATGGTTCACCCCTGGGGAATCGACGACGGCCAGGGATGGGACACGCCCGAGCCGGCCGGCGTGGCCGACTTCTGCACGCCCGACAAGAACCACCTCGCCGCACGGCACACCCGCGAGGTCATCCGACCGTTTATCAACCGGCTCCGCGGAAAGGCCGCGGTGGTGATGTACAGTCTGCCGGGTGACGAAGACCCGATCCGACGCAAGCTCTACCGCTCGTACTCGCGCCGGCCGACGGCGGAAGAACGGCGAGAAGGCGCAAAGGAACTCGACCGCAAACTGCGCAGCTTTGCCTACCGCGGAGAGCCGCTGCCGCCGACACTGGAGCTCTCCTCCGATAAGCCGGTGATCGACTACTTCCGGCAGTTTCCGGGACTCGACGCCGGCGCCCGATTTAACAACGACGGCTTCTGGCAGCTTCCCATCCCGGTGACCCGGGACGTGGACGTCGACCCCGACGACGTGATCATTTACGACGCCCAGGGCTACAAGCCGCTCAAGGAGTTCTTGCAGCGCCAGGGCGTGCGGCACGTGCTGCTCACGGGATACGCCACCGACATGTGCTTCTGCCGCACCACGGCCGGCTACGAGAATCTGGCGAAAGATTTTGACGTTTTTCTGGTGGGGGACGCCACGCTGGCCACCTTCCCGTCGAATTCGACGCCCAAGTACGCCACGAACGCGCACATCTCCTACGCGGCCCTCAACCACCTCGTGACGCAGGTCTCGTGGGTGACGCTCCGCCAGGCCGAAGACCGAAAGGACCAGCCATGAGCCGGATTTCGCGACGGCGATTCATGGCCACGAGCGGGGCGCTGGCGGCCGCCCTGTCGCGGACCACGCGGGCCGAAAATTCTCCGCGAAAGGCCCGCGTTGCCATCACGCTCGACCTGGAGATGAGCCGCCAGTACCCGCGGCGCGACATGATGGAATGGGACTACGAAAAGGGGAACCTCGACGAGCCCACCAAGCAATATGCCGTCGAGGCCGCCCGAATCGTAAAAGAGGCCGGCGGCCGGATGCATTTTTTCTGCGTGGGGAGGGTGCTGGAACAGCCGGACGTCGACTGGCTGAAACAGATCGCCGCGGGCCACGCGGTTGGAAACCACACCTACGATCACGTCTATGTGCTGGCGACGAGTCCCGAAGAGACGCAATTCCGTTTCCGCCGGGCGCCCTGGCTGATTCGCGGAAAGTCGGCCGCGGAGGTGATCGAGGAGAACATCCGTTTGACGACGATCGCGCTCAAGGATCGCGCCGGGATCGCGGAGTCGGGGTTCCGCACGCCGGGCGGTTTTGCCGACGGTCTGGCGGGACGCGAAGACGTTCAGCGGATGCTTTTGCGGCTGGGCTACAGATGGGTCAGCAGCAAGTATCCCCGGCACGAGGCGGGGCGCGAGGGAGAATCTCCGCCACCCGCCGTCTTCGAATCGATTGTCGCCGCACAGCGCGAGGCGCAGCCCTTCGTCTATCCCAGCGGGCTGCTGGAACTGCCCATGAGCCCGATCAGCGACGTCAACGCGTTTCGCTCGAACCGCTGGAGTCTGGCCGATTTTTTGAAGGCCATCCGGCTGGCCATGGAATGGACGATCGAAAACCGGGCCGTCTTCGACTTCCTTGCCCATCCATCTTGCCTGGTGGTCGAAGATCCCGGCTTCGAGTCGATTCGCCTCATCTGCCAGATGGTGAAGTCGGCCGGCGACCACGCGGAGTTGACCGACCTGGAAGCGATCGCGAATTCGGTCGAGACGTAGGATTGGACGAGCTTGCCAGCCCCACCGGATTATTCACCGGCCCCGTAGGCTTGCGCGTAGACTGCGCCGACACTAACCCGAAGCGTGAGCGAGGGAAGTTGCGTCGCGCTCCTCGCTTACGCTTCGCGCTTGGCGGGGCCCGGTGAATAATCCGGGTTAGCAAGACCGCCGTTCTTGTCGTGTCGCTCGCATCAATGTAGATTGATGCGAGTAATGGTCGCCGCTTTCCTCCTCGCAAAGGAACAAATCATGGCCAACTCGTGGAAGCGTTTTGTCGGGGTATTCGCCGTCTGCGTCTTGTCGCTTGCCGCGACGGCCGCCGAAAAGCCTCAGGAGCCGGCCGCGGACAAAAAGGCGGACGAACCGAAGCTGGCCGTCGGCGACCAGGCGCCCGACTTCGTGATCAAAGATGCCGACGGCAAGGACATCAAACTGGCCGACCTGGCGGCCAAGGGTCCCGTGCTCGTTCGGCTCACCTGCGGCTGCTCCGGCTGCGATAAGGAACTGGCCTACTTCCAGCAACTGCACAGCGCCTACGAGGGCAAGGGCCTCACGAGCCTGGCGGTTTTCAAGGAACCGGACAGCAAGGTCGCCGACTACGTGAAGCAGAAGAAGCTCAACATGCTCTACGCGGTTGACACGAAGGGGGAGAGCTGGAACGTGTTCCAGACGAAGTCGATGCCGACCAACTTCTTGATCGAGAAGGGAGGACGCATCGTGTCGATCGCCGCGGGCTGCGATCCCAGCGGCTTGCTCGCCAATAAGCTGTCCGACAAAGTCGCCGAGCTGACCGGCTCGCAGACGGTTGACGTGCAAAAGGAAGTCGCCACCGCCAAGGCCAAGTAGCCCCGGCACTCCGTGACGGGGAGGCGGTCGCAAGCGACGCCTGCTTTTTCGGATAAGCTGAGAGCAGCTACTCGGTCAGTTCGTGCTCCGAGAGCAAAATGTTGCGCACGGCCTGGCCGGAATCGGAAGACGCGGTCACCGTGTGCCCCGCAGGCAAATCAAAGCTGCCGACGCGGTGCCAACGGTCCTCGATCGCCTCGCTGCGAACCAGCCGACCGCTGGCGTCGTCCCAGTAGTGCACCGTGTAGCTCCGGGGCAGAAAATGGCCGTCGGCGGTACGCTCGTTGTCGAGCACCGTGATCGTCATATTCTCGCGCCCCATCGCCCGGTTGACGACCGTGATTTGCCGATCCTTCACGCGATAGCTCGACGCGAACTGGCCTCCGTCGAAGATCAACAGCCGGCCGAGCGGATGGTGCTCGTCCGCGTCGCCGAAGCGAAGTCGGGGCCGTTCGGCCGCTGGGCGCGTCGAAGCCGCGCGGTGCATGGCGATTGAAGCGAGCTGCCCTTCGACCCAGTCGTGCGTGGCCTCGTCGTCGCTGGTTAACTGCACGCTGCCGTCGGCCGCCACCTTGACGTCGCCGGCGAACGGCCGGCCGTCGACCGAGCCGGCAATCTTCGCTCGAAAGCCCGGAAAACTCCGCCACTGCGCTCGGGCCGCAATCGCGTCCTCAAACAGTTCGACCGCCTTGCCGTCAGCCTGGGTGCTCGCGAGCGGCCAGGACAAACAGACCGTGGCGAAGTCGCGGATTTCGTCGTAGCGTTTTCCGTCTCGTTCACCGCCTGTGGGCGTAACTCGCTTCACGTAGATCGACCACGTTCCGGCGGCGCTCGGCTTCCAGGTGGCGCGGCCGTCGTCGTCCGCCGCGATTTCTTCTTCGCTCAGGTCCTCATCTACCGCATGAAACATGGCGCCTGGCATCGGTTGCCCGTCGGAAAGGGCGGCGAGCTCAATCGATTCGTCGCCGATCGTAGCCATGATCTCCAGCGGCGCTTCGGGCCGCCGCTGGAATCGGTTCAGCTCGTCGGGTTTGCCCGCGAGTCCCTTGGGAAAGTACCGCAGGAGAAACGGCCGCTCGCGTGTGAGCACGCCATACTCGCAGACGCCGATGACCGAGACGGAGCCCGACGAAGGGAGATGCGCCCGCAGACGGTCGGCCGTCTTGCGGACCTCCAGGGGCTCGAGCTTGCCGGGCTCGGTTTGCTTCCAGAGTTTGGTGTGGGCCACCTTCTCGACGAACCGCGGATCGCCGGCGGCGGCTTGCTCGCTGAAATAGACCTCGGCGGCCCGGCCACCCTCGGCCGGCGGAGTCACCCGAATGAAGAGGAAATGTGCCTCCGCCGACGAGGCCAACGCCAGAACGACAAACGGGAGAGCACCAAGCGCTGTTTTCGACAGGTTCATATCCACATCCAAGAGCTTCGCGGCACCACATCCAAACGAACGCACCTATTCTACCCGACCCCAGGGATCTTGCACCGCGGGCGCGTGGGCGGTTCGCCGGCGTTGCTTTTCGGCAACACCCGGTTGCCTTCCGGCGACGATTCGCACGGAAGCTCTGGCCGTGCCGCAACGGCTAATCCCTTGAGAATCCGCGGTTTAGCCCGCCTGCCTCTCGTCGTTGCGCGACGACGGCTATCCGGCATTCGCCTTGCCCTTGCTATCCCCCATGCACGTCACCGAAATCAGCAACCCCGCCGACCTGGCCGGCTACCGCCTCCCCTGGAAATCGCTTCTGGCGAGCACGCCGGACGCCAGCTATTTTCAGTCGCTCGACTGGCTCGAGTCGTACTGGCGGCACTACGGGCAAAACCAAAAACTACGGGTGCTCGTCGTCCGCTCGGGCAGCGATACGGTGGGCATCCTGCCGTTGGTGGTGCGCAGCGAGCCCACGCGGCTCGGCGAGGCGCGGGTGCTGACCTACCCGCTCGACCACTGGGGCGTCTTCTACGGGCCGATCGGGCGGCAACCGGCGGCGACCCTTACCGCCGGGCTGCAATACATCCGCTCGCGGCCTCGCGACTGGGATCTCCTTTCGCTGCGATGGGTGCCCCGCGACGGGCACGATCGGGGGCGCACGCAGCGGGCGATGCGGTTCGTGGGCTGGCAACCCGTGGAAGAGGTCGAGCAACTCGCCCCGGCCGTCGACCTGGGGGGATCGTGGGACGAATACTGGTCTTCGCGCGACGGCCGCTTGCGCAGCAACGTGGCACGCAGCGAGCGTCGGCTGGCCGAACAAGGCCGCCTCGAGTACGTCCGCTACCGGCCTTCCGGGGCCGCCTACGGCGATGCCGACCCGCGATGGGACTTGTATGAGGCCTGCCTGCGGGTGGCCCGCAACACGTGGCAGGCCGGGGCTGCCACGGGCAACACGCTGTCGCACGCGAAGGTCGAGCCTTTCCTGCGCGACGCGCACGCCGCGGCGGCCCACGCCGGCGGGCTCGATCTGAACCTGCTGTTTGTCGCCGGTCGGCCGGCGGCGTTCGCCTACAACTATCATTATTGCGGCCAGGTGTCCGGGCTGCGGATGGGCTACGATCCGGCGGTCAGCCGGCACGGGTCGGGCACGGTTCTGCTCAAGCGGATGCTCCAGGACAGCTTCGATCGCGGTGACCGCACCTTCGACCTCGGCCCAGCTTCTTTCGATTGGAAGAAGCCCTGGCAAACTTCGGTGGAGACCAGTTGCCGTTACACCTATTTCGCGGCCGGCGCGCCGCGCGCCCAGGCCCTGCGAGTGAAGACGATCGTCAAGAGGTGGCTCCGCCGGGAACTGGAAGTCGCCCACGGCTAGCGGCATAATGGGTGAGAGAAACGGTGCAGGACAGGGTTCACGCCGGCGAGCCGCCGAATGGAGGATAAGCTTCCTGGCCCGTCACCAAAACCGTGACGGCCTGGGAAGGCTGCCTGGCAAGGCCGTCGTCCGGTTTTCTCGCCAATCGCGAGAACCCCGTCCTGCACCCGAAATGACCTCCGTCCATCGCTCGCCCTCGACTGCCCATCCATGAAGCGTGTTATCAACCTCCTGAGTCTTTTCGGCATTCTGGCCGCCACCTGCCTGATCACCGGATGCGAACCGTCGCCGCCAAGCAGGGAAGAGCTGGGGCGCATCGTTTTCAGCCAATCGGAGGTGCCGGGCAACAGCAACACGTATGTCCTGCCCGAGCATCTGCGCGACTTTAAGGCGAAGGAAGAGACCGACCACCAGCATCCGCCCGGCGAGTGATGGCCAAAGAGCGCCCCAAGCCGACCTCCATCGATTACGTCGTCATCGCCCTCAGCCCCTTCTTGATCATGGTGCTGGTGGGGAGCCTGTGCTTCTTTCTGCTGGAGGTCTTCTACCAGGGGCAGTTTGCCGCCCGACTGCACTGGATACTTTTCTGGTTCGTGGTGGCCACGGTCGGCATCGCCCGCATTTCGATGGAGGAAGGGGCGGAGCGAGCGAGCCTTTATAGCCTGGGGCTCGTCGCCGCCGTGGCGCTGGCGGTCATGAGGTTTGTCGACTCTCCCTGGATCGCTTGGGGATTGATGGCGCTGGTCTGGTGGTGCGCCCACAAGCTCACCTGGGACTGCACGCTCATCGACGAAGAGCAGGACGCCTCCGGACAGGGTCTGCTGCAGGTGGCCGGAATCGAGGAGGGGGTCGGTCCGGCCCCGCCCGTCGAGACGGGCGACGACAAGCCGCGCCGCCCCGCCTGGTGGAAACGCCTCTTGGAGAGCCCCGAAGAACGTCGCAGACGGCCGCACGCGCCGGGCGTGTGGGTGGTTTATTTCTCGCTGGCTGCCCTGCCTCTTTTTGGACTGGGGCAGGCGTTCATTCCGGCGGGGGACATCGAGCGTCGCCGGCAAGCCTTTTGGTTGCTGGTCTGGTACGTCGCCAGCGGCATGGGCCTCTTGCTCACCACCAGTTTTCTGGGACTGCGGCGGTATCTGCGGCAGCGGAAACTGGAGATGCCGACCACCATGACCGGCACCTGGCTGGGCGTCGGCGCCGCCCTGATCGTCATCTTGATCCTGGTGACCATGCTCGTTCCTCGGCCGAGCCCGGAATATCCCGTCGAGGATCTCATCGCACAGGCCGTCCGGTCGCCCCTCCAGCGCGCCAGCCGCTACGCCGTGCTGCGTGACAGCGCGGTGCAGCAGGGCGCAAACGGAGCTACGCCAGGCGAGCAAAGTCAAGGCAGTCAGCAGCAGAGTGGCGGTCAGCAGAGTGGCGGTCAGCAGAGTGGCGGTCAGCAGAGTGGCGGTCAGCAGAGTGGTGGTCAGCAGAGCGGCGGTCAGCAGAGCGGCGGTCAGCAGAGTGGCGGTCAACAGAGCGGCGGTCAGCAGAGCGGTGGTCAGCAGAGCGGCGGTCAACAGAGTGGCGGTCATCAGAGTGGCGGTCAACAGAGTGGCGGTCAACAGAGTGGCGGTCAGCAGAGTGGCGGTCAGCAGAGTG